>NZ_BCMI01000013.1 GCF_002217985.1 Secundilactobacillus pentosiphilus | reverse complement strand
TCACCCGCACGGGGATCGAACCCGTAACTCCGCCTTGAGAGGGCGACGTCTTAACCAATTTGACCAGCGGGCAAGGTTATGAATGACACCTATTTAAATGTCTTAACACAATATAATAATTTACACGATTTTAAGGCAAAAGTCAATGTATCTGATAGAATATTCGTTATGGCTTGTTAATCATGCATTTTCTCCGTAATTTACTCATTTTCAGTTGACAATAATTCCTAAAACCGCTAAACTATTATCTTGTCAGATAGTTATTGGGTATTCGCCAAATTGGTAAGGCAGCGGACTCTGAATCCGTAAGTTACTGGTTCGAGCCCAGTATACCCAATCTTATTTTCAGCCGTTACCGTTGATTTTAATTAATCGGTGGTAGCGGTTTTTTTATTAATTTTTTTGTTCTTGTTTGGGGTGTTCAGCGCGGCCATTATTTAATTTTTTATATGTTTCTAGTCATCCCAGACAATTTTGCGCAATATTTTGCTAAAGTAGTAACAATAGTTTTTGTGAAAATGAGGGATTGTATGATTTTTTCTTGGGGTATTATTATTATCTTAGCTCTGGGCTTGATTTCGGGTTATCACAGGGGCTTTGTATCGGTTGTGGTGTCATTACTTGCTTACATAACGGCGTGGATCATTGCGACCATTTTTAGCCAGACACTCGCTGAATTTTTATTTCACACGTTTACGTCCGCCAATTCAGTGGCAGTCCCAATACCAAGGATGCTGTCTGGTGTCGTGTTTCTAGTATTATTTAGTTTTTCCTATTCGGTAGTACGCCGTATTGGTCGGGATCTTAACTTAATTACGCGCTTGCCGGTGATTCATTCACTTAACGCGTTAATTGGCGCGGCTTTAAACTTTGTTGTGCGTTATCTGTTGATCTTTTTGGTACTAAACATTTTATTGCTCTTTCCTAATCGATGGATTCAGTCTCAGTATCAAGCTTCACCAGTTTCACAAAACATCGTTAAAAACACACCGATTATGTCTAAACAGCTGATTCAATCCTGGCAGCAGCACCATGATGAATAGGGATATCTCAGCGTCATTAAAGGTTAAAGTTAATTGAAAAGGGGAGCGGTTTAAATGATTTCATTGATTGTGTTAGGTTTCTTGATATTCTTTGGGCTGCGAATTTTTCTTGGCCTCTTCGGTTGGTTATTTAAGATTTTAGGGATCCTGATCGTTGGCGGGCTGATCTTAGCCTTCGCGTCATCGTTTATTGGTATTTTTGCAATTGTAGTGGTGGTGCTACTAGGCAGCTGGATCGTTGATGTTTTTTCTAATAACTGAAGGTAAATAATAAATCCCGTGATTAGCGCCAAATAGCTGATCACGGGATTTTTAATTATTTTGTCAATCAGATCATTCAAAAGAAAGGTCCAAAAGGTAGAGGTTTTGCTGGTTTAGGTGACTGGTCGTAACCCAAACTTCCTTATAGTCGGGTTTAGTTTGTTTGGTTAGCTCATAGAAATGATTAAGAAGCTCACCATTCTCACCAACAAATGAGTCTGCCAGTAAGTTAACGCTCAAACGGTCACTGGGAAAATAGATTTCCGGATTGGATACTTTTACACTGTCAGGAATACCCACAGTAACAGAATTAGCATACTTTCGCGGTCTGAAGATGACCCGATCTGGGTGCCTCTGGACAAAAGTGAGGACGTTATAAATGGAATCAGAATTACTTGCCAAGGAATCAACCTCTTTTCCCTTAAATGCATTTACTCGTATTCTCATTGTAGCAGATGGCAGGAGTTTGCCGCAAGGATTGCGGAATCGGTACTGGGAAGATATGGGGACCCTTGACACCCCGAAAGTTTCAGCATACAATTTGTTAAAATTCATGAAAAATACTCATGAACATTTAATAAAATCTGCTAAGGAGTGGTTCGATTGACAAAAGCACCAGCACCATCAGAAATTGATTGGCAAAATTTGGGATTTAACTATATGGATCTGCCATATCGTTTTTTAGCGCATTATAAGGACGGTCAATGGGACGATGGTGAGCTTACTGAGGACTCAACGCTGCACCTCAACGAAGGATCACCGGCACTGCACTACGGCCAGGCTGACTTTGAAGGACTGAAAGCTTACCGGACTAAAAACGGCGATATCCAGTTGTTCCGGCCAGACCGCAATGCTGCGCGGATGCAGCAGAGCTGTGAACGGGTGCTGATGCCGTCATTCCCAACGGAGCGGTTCATTGCGGCGGTTAAGGCCGTTGTTAAAGCTAATGCTGACTACGTCCCGCCGTATGGTACTGGCGGCACCTTATACTTACGGCCGTTAATGATCGGTGTGGGTGAAAACATCGGGGTCCATCCAGCACCGGAGTACTTATTTACGGTCTTTGCCATGCCCGTTGGTGCTTATTACAAGGGCGGCGTTAAGCCCACTAACTTTACTACTTCCTACTATGACCGGGCAGCGCCTCATGGCACGGGTAAGAGTAAGGTCGGCGGTAACTACGGCGGTAGTTTGCTGCCTGGCGATCAAGCTCATAAAGCCGGTTTTTCTGACGTTATTTACCTTGACCCGGCAACCCATACTAAAATTGAGGAGGCGGGTTCAGCGAACTTCTTCGGGATCACTAAGAATAACGAATTTGTTACACCAGAGTCAGATTCGATTTTACCCAGTGTGACGAAGTACTCACTGCTGTACCTAGCTAAACACAATCTGGGACTGAAGACGGTGGAGGGCGACGTCTACATTGACGACCTCGACCGCTTCGTTGAAGCTGGTGCAATGGGTACGGCAGCGGTCATTGCACCCATTGGCGGTATTGAATATCAAGATCAGCTCCACGTCTTTTACAGTGAAACTGAAGTTGGTCCCGTTACCCAAAAGCTTTATGATACACTCACGAGCATTCAATTTGGTGACTTGGAAGCACCGGAAGGTTGGATTCAAAAAGTCGAGCTTTGATTTTAATAGATTTGGTAAAGATAAGGCCAACAGCACCCCAGTATCTGGGGCAGCTGCTGGCCTTATGTTATTCTATAGTAAAGTATGTGAGGGGGTCTTGAACTAAATGTATGAAAAAACGGTTGAAGCAATCAAACAGCTTGTTAATGACGGAACGGTTCCTGGCGTAAGCTACGCCTTTATTGACGCTCAGGGGGTCAAAACGGGCCTGTACGGTGCCGAAGCCCTGGTCCCCAGTTACGAACCCTTAAAGCCCGATCAGTTCTATGACGTGGCGTCATTGACGAAGGTGGTGGGGACCGTCAATGTCACCATGCAGCTGATTGCTGCCGGCAATTTAGCATTGACGGACAGTGTTTCTGAGTACCTGCCAGCCTGGCAGGATTCACGGGTCACCGTTAGGCATTTGCTGACACATACCTCTGGCATTACGGGGTACATCCCGCATCGTGATAAGTTAACGGCTAGTGAACTGCACCAGGCACTATTAGGGCTGCACGTGGGCGAGGATTTTGAACGGAAAATGGTGTATTCAGACATTAACTTTATTTTCCTTGGTTGGATTGCTGAGACTATCTTGAAACAGCCAATTCAGACGCTGATCACTCAGCAGGTGCTACGTCCCTTAGGCATGAACGACAGTACCTTTCAGCCTGCTGACCCGTCCCGGTGCGTCCCAACCGAAGTTTCACCGACCCGGGGACTTATTCGGGGCGTCGTTCACGATCCTAAAGCGTTTGTCTTGAAAGCCCACTGCGGTTCAGCAGGACTGTTCAGTACCCTAAATGACTTGGTTACTTTTGAGCAGGCGATGCTGTCTGACGGCAATTTACCAATAACCCGGGAACAAAAGGGTGCCTTGCCAAATGATCAGACACCTTTGCGGCAACAATGGCGCTCTTTTGGCTGGGCGCTTTTACAGACTAAGCTGCCAACGCCCCACCGCTGTATTTGGCATAGCGGGTATACCGGCACTTTTTTAGTTTTGGACCTGCAAACCAGTCAGGGTATGGTCTTTCTGTCTAATCGGGTACATCCAAAGGCGCCCAACGAAGTCTTTTTAGCGCGCAGAAACGCGATCATCAACACTTATTTAGGTGAAAAAAGCAGGGTTGCTGTTGACTAAAAACAATTAAAAACTAAGTAAACGTCAAAAGCATCATGATCTCGACTGCAATGGGCAGTTGAAATCACGATGCTTTTTTGATTGACATTGTTAGCGTTAAAAAGTAGCTGCAATTGGTAGCGCTTCTTGTTTAGCCAAATCAGCATCCGGGTAGCTGCGTTTTAAGGCTGCTACCAACAGCCGTTTGGCCAGGTTACCGTTCCGGGTTAAAATTGGGCCGTGGAAGTAAGAACAGTAAACGTTCTTGTAGATAGCACCTTCCGTACCGTCTTCGCCGTTATTACCCTTGCCTTGAATCACGTTGCCAAGGGGACGCTCATCCTTACCTAAGAAGGTGCGGCCCTGGTGGTTTTCAAAGCCGTGGTAAGTTTCACCAGTTTCTTCGTTTTTGATCACGATATCACCGATGAACCGGTGATTGTCCTGTGAGAGGGTGTAGTGATCAAGGGCACCGATGCCGGGAATCTTATCACCCTTTGCGTCCACGTAGTAGTGGCCTAATAACTGAAAGCCGCCGCAAATAGCAAGCACCGGGCCGCCGTCCTCAATAAAGGCGGTCAACGCCCGTTTCTTAGTTTGAATGTCCTTTGAGACGATTACTTGCTCAAAGTCTTGGCCGCCACCGAAAAAGGCCAGGTCGTATTTGTCAGCTTCAAAGTCTTCATCCAGGCTGACAACGTGCACGTTTAATTTAACGTCCATTTGTTTAGCGTAGTAATTTAAGGCTAAAATGTTGCCAACATCACCATAAGTGTTCATCAGGTCGCCGTATAGGTGAGCCACGTTTAGTTCGTAGGTCATGCGCCCATCCCCTCCTTGATATAGCCCTGGTCAGCTAATAATTTTCGTAATTGTAACACAGCCGTGTAAGTTGCCAAAACATAAACGTGTTCGGTTGGTAAAGTCTTAATCTTTTCCACGACGTCCTTTAGTTCCGGTACGACTTGGTGCTTGTCATCGGGGACACCGGCAACTTTTAAGCGGAAGGTAATGTCTTTATACCGCTCACCACCTGTGATATAGGCGGGAATGTTTAATTGGGCGAGTTTTTCAAAGTTACCATCCCAGATCCAGCTGGTATCAATACCATCTGCGTAATTTGCGTTAAGCAGGCCCACG
Source organism: Secundilactobacillus pentosiphilus (assembly GCF_002217985.1). GTDB lineage: Bacteria > Bacillota > Bacilli > Lactobacillales > Lactobacillaceae > Secundilactobacillus > Secundilactobacillus pentosiphilus. Next base: position 67,177 of record NZ_BCMI01000013.1, on the reverse strand, counting down.
AAGGAAAACGGCTTTTTATCCGTTGCAATCATATCGAGCACCTGATTGAGGCCGACGGGATTTTTGACTAGGATCAAAGTGACTTGTTTGCCATCCAAATTAATGACTTCTTGGCGGCCAAACACTTTTTTATCTTCACTGAAGGCGGCGTCGATCTGTTCAGCAGTAACCCCGAGAAAACGGCCGACGGCATAGGCGGCTAATGCGTTATAAATGTTGTATAACCCGCCGATCTCGATCTTCATTGGGTGACCATCGACTTCAAACGTTGAACTTGTCGGTGTTAAATCGCTGACCTTAGTAACGGCAAATTTGAGTTCCGGGCGTTTGTAACCGCAGTTTGGACAGAAGTATTTGCCTAGGTTACTGTAGGTGAGGTATCGGTAGTGCAGAATGTGCTGACAATTGGGACATAAAACGCCATCGGTATTGGGCTTAGCCTTCATATCGGTTTCGTCTTGCTGCTTAAAGCCATAGTAAATGATGGGATTAGGCAGGTTTTTTGAATGAAAGATGGGCGCATCGCCATTGGCAATGATCGTCGCTTCGGGTGCTAAAGCCACCCCGTCAATAATCTTTTGATAGGTCGTATAGATTTCACCATAACGATCCATCTGGTCACGAAAGATGTTGGTGAAAACAAATGCTTTTGGCTTGATGTATTTAGTGACCTTGATCACGTTGGCTTCGTCAACTTCCAGTACGGCGATCGGCCGAGCGCCCTTGACCTTAGGTGCACGCAAGAAAGTCGTCACGATCCCTTGTTCCATGTTGGAACCGGTCGGATTGGTGAGAATGCTGCTGTATTTTTGCTTTAAAACCCGGACCGTTAAGGCGGTGGTCAAAGTCTTCCCGTTGGTACCGGTAATGACGATGACATCGTAATTTTGGCCCAAATGCTTAAGAATTTCTGGATCGATTTTAGTTGTGATTTTGCCAGGCAGTGAACTGCCGCCCTTCATAAACGTATGCAGAAACCAGTATGAGGATCTGCCAGCGAAGGCAGCTACGGTACTTCGTAAAGTCATTGTTTTCGCTCCTTGTCCCGCATTGCTAAGGTGGTAATGGCGGGAACTAATTTTTTCAATTTCACTAAAAGAACATTTTACCATGTTTCAGCTAAATAAGCGGTGAACCCAAGCTGATTTAATCAAAAAAACGGTTTCACCGCTGAATATCGACGAGCAGAGGGTGAATTTTGACGCTAAATCCGCTATAATAGATGAGAAATTTGCGAAGAGTGGAGATTGAGACTATTGGCACAGTTATTTTTTAAGTACGGGGCAATGAACAGCGGTAAAACCATTGAAATTTTAAAGGTTGCGCATAATTACGAAGAACAAAATAAACCGGTCATTATTATGACCAGCGGTGCGGATAGCCGCGATGGTGTCGGCATTGTTTCAAGTCGTATTGGGTTGAAACGTGAAGCAGTGCCGGTCTTCCATGATGATGATATTTTTAAGATGGTTGAGAAGATCAACCCCAAGGCTAATTGTGTATTGATCGATGAAGCTCAATTTCTAACGAAGGCTCACGTCTTTGAGCTGGCTAAAATCGTGGATGAACTGAAGATCCCCGTAATGGCTTTTGGATTGAAAAACGATTTCAAAAACGAGCTGTTTGAAGGGTCAAAATACCTGCTGCTCTACGCCGACAAGCTGGAGGAAATGAAGACGATCTGCTGGTTCTGCGCTAAAAAAGCGACGATGAATCTCCGTTTTCACGATAATAAACCGGTTTACGAAGGTGAGCAGATTCAAATCGGCGGTAACGAATCATATTATCCCGTCTGCAGAAAACACTACTATAATCCACCAATGGATATGCTAGGCGAAGAATAGGAGAGTTAAAATGGATCAAATGTTCGATAGGTTACAAGCACTGGTTGATCGTTATGATGAACTTAACGAATTGATCAGTGACCCGGAAGTGATTGCTGACACCCGGCGATTCATGGAGTTATCAAAAGAAGAAGCTGACCTGCGAGATACGGTTGAAGCTTACCGCAAGTATCAAAAGGTCATGAGCCAAATTGATGAAGACAATGAAATGCTTCACGAAAAACTCGATGACGATATGAACAGCATGGTTAAAGATGAGCTCAAAGACTTAGAGACTCAAAAGGAAAAGTTAGAAGAGCAGATTAAGATTTTGCTGCTTCCAAAGGATCCGAACGATGATAAAAACATTGTGATGGAAATTCATGGCGCAGCTGGTGGTGACGAAGCCAGTTTATTTGCGGCTGATTTGTTCGATATGTATTCTCGCTACGCTGAAAAGCAGGGCTGGAAAGTCGAAGTTGTTGATAAAAACGAAACTGAGGTCGGCGGCTTCAAGGAAATCGTGATGCTGATCAGTGGGGATAAAGTTTATTCTAAGCTGAAGTACGAAAGCGGTGCTCACCGGGTTCAGCGGGTGCCCGTTACCGAATCCGCAGGGCGTTTGCATACGTCTACCGCAACGGTTGGCGTGATGCCAGAAGCTGAGGACGTGGATATTGACATTGATCCAAAGGATATTCGAACCGACGTTTACCGGTCTTCCGGTGCTGGTGGGCAACACATCAACAAAACCAGTTCTGCCGTGCGGATGACCCACTTGCCAACTGGTATTGTGGTTGCCATGCAAGATGAACGTTCACAGCAGCAAAACCGTGCTAAAGCGATGAAAATTTTACGGGCGCGGGTTTATAACTACTACCATGAACAAGAAGAAAACGCCTACGATGAAAAGCGTAAGTCAGCAGTCGGTACGGGGGATCGTTCGGAACGGATCAGAACCTATAACTATCCCCAAAACCGAGTTACGGACCACCGGATCGGCTTAACCTTAAATAAGCTCGATAAAATTATGAACGGTGATTTGGACGATATCATTGCTGCTTTGATTTTGTATGATCAAACGCAAAAGATGGCGGAGCTCAATGAGTAATTGGACTTACTATGAGTCCTTAAAGTGGGCTTCTGCGTTTGTTCAAAGCAAACACTTAGATGAGTCTGCAGCAACTTATTTATTGCAAGAATTGAGCCACTTAGATCAGACGCATCTGCTGCTTAAATACCGGCAACCAATCCCTGCTGATCTGGATAAACGGTACGTTTCTGCCATTGAGCAATACGCAGCTGGAGTACCGCCGCAATACATCGTTGGGACAGCACCGTTTTACGGTGAACGCTTTGTCGTTAACGAAAACGTCCTGATCCCCCGGCAGGAAACCGAAGAGCTGGTGGAGTGGGTGCTGTTCGCAAATCCGCAACCGGACTTATCGGTACTGGATGTTGGTACGGGCAGCGGTGCCATTGGTCTTACGCTAAAAAAGCAGCGACCAGATTGGCAAGTGACTTTATCTGATCTATCTGCGGACGCCTTAGGGGTTGCGCGAGAAAATGCAGCCCGGTTAAAGGCTGCCGTAACAGTCGTGCAGGGAGACCTGCTGACGCCAGTTGCCGGTGCTGAGTTTGATTTGATTGTCAGCAACCCGCCCTATATTTCGCATGCTGAAGAGGGCGAAATGGATCCGGATGTTTTGGTAAGTGAGCCGGCAATGGCGCTATTTGCCGACCACCAGGGACTGGCCATTTACGAGCGATTGGCTGATCAGCTTAAACAGCGCAAAGTGATAACCAAGCAGGTGTTTCTGGAAATTGGGTTTCATCAGGGCCAGGCGGTTCGACAGATTTTTGAAGAACGGTTTCCAAGCGCTATGATAACCGTACGCCAGGATATGGCCGGTCATGATCGAATGGTTCAGATTAGGTTTAAATAAGGACAGCATTCTTTTAAAAGAATAGGGGTAAAAATATGGAAACAAAAATTTTTAAACCAGATGAAGTCGAAGCAGCAGCTAAGCTGTTGAATCAGGGGGAACTCGTTGCGTTTCCAACCGAAACGGTTTACGGCTTAGGCGCAGATGCCACCAACGAAAAGGCGGCTAGCAACGTCTATGCAGCTAAGGGGCGTCCTAGTGATAACCCGCTGATCGTCACCGTGTCTTCAATCGAAATGGTTGAACAGTACGCCCAACCGCTCTCTGATCAAGTTAAGCAGCTGATGGCTAAATTTTGGCCTGGATCATTGACCTTTGTTTTGCCGCTTAAGCCAGGATCGTTATCCAAAACGGTAACGGGTGGCCTTGATACGGCCGCTTTTCGGATGCCTAAGAACCAGGTGACGCTGAAGCTGATCGCCACGGCGGGTATTCCAATCGTGGGGCCGTCAGCGAACACTTCTGGTAAACCTAGCCCAACGTTGGCTAAACACGTCTATCATGATTTGAACGGTAAAATTGCGGGTATCGTGGATGACGGCCCAACTCAGGTTGGGGTCGAATCAACGATCCTCGATATGTCAACGGATACGCCGACCATTTTACGGCCCGGTGCAGTGACGGTTGCCGAAATTGAGCAGGTGATTGGTGACGTTAAAGCCGACCATCACCATGTGGGGGCTAACGAAACGCCTAAGGCACCAGGGATGAAATATAAGCACTACGCGCCTAGTGCTCAGGTTGAAATTGTGGATCATCCGGAGGATTTCGAGGCTGCGATGACTTGGGCTGCAAAGCAAAACGAAGCAATCGGAGTCATGGCAACGGATGATATCTTGGCTCAGCTGTCAGTACCAGAAAACGTTGAAAGCTTTTCCTTAGGCAAGGACGTTCAAAGCGCAACGCATTTGTTGTTTGCTGGGCTGCGTCATTTTGACCTGGAATCCGAAGTGCAAGTTATTTTCACAGAGGGATTTGATAATAAAGGATTAGGTGCAGCTTACATGAACCGCTTAGACAAATCCGCTGGCGGTATGCATTTTACGAAGTGAACTTGAAAAATAAGAACAATTAAACTAAACGGTCAGGCGATAGTTCGCTAACAACGAACGGAAATCACTTAACCGTTTTATTTTATTCGCATTTTTCGGTCTAGACCCTTTTCTTTTTTACGTGAATTTGTTAAACTTAGGCATATTAAACGCCAAGGAGCTGGTTGTGTTGAATTATAAAGAGCAAGACCCGAAGTTGTGGCAAGCTATCAGTCAGGAACAGGATCGTCAGCAGCATAATATTGAGTTAATCGCATCCGAAAACATCGTTTCTCCCGCGGTTCGTGCCGCACAAGGCTCGGTGCTGACTAATAAGTACGCCGAAGGTTATCCCGCTAAGCGGTACTATGGGGGTAATGAATTCATTGACGTTGTTGAAAATCTTGCCATTAAACGTGCCGAGGAACTTTTTCACGCTGAATACGTTAACGTGCAACCACACTCAGGCTCTCAGGCAAATCAAGCAGCCTACGCCGCTTTCTTAAAGCCCGGCGACACGATTCTGGGGATGGGGTTGGAAGCAGGTGGGCATTTGACTCACGGAGCTCAGGTTAACTTCAGTGGGAAGCTTTATCACGCCTATGGTTATGGTTTGAATCCGGAAACCGAATTGTTAGATTACGACATGATTCGCGATTTGGCTCTAAAAGTGAAACCCCAGATGATCGTGGCCGGGGCTTCAGCGTATAGCCGGATCATCGATTGGCAGGCCTTTCGAGCGATTGCAGATGAGGTTGGCGCCTACTTGATGGTTGATATGGCGCACATTGCCGGATTAGTAGCTGCTGGCTTACATCCCTCACCAGTTGGCATCGCGGACGTCGTCACAACAACGACTCATAAAACGCTACGTGGTCCCCGAGGCGGGTTGATCTTGTCTCAGGCCAAGTATGCTAAGCAGATTAACTCAGCGGTTTTCCCAGGCACTCAGGGCGGTCCGCTGGAACACGTCATTGCCGCTAAGGCAGTTGCTTTGCACGAGGATTTGCAGCCAGCATTTAAAGGGTACGCTGCCCAAATTATTAAAAATGCTCAGGCGATGGCTGCAGTATTCAAAGCTGCGGATAAGGTACGCGTTGTTTCCGGCGGTACCGATAATCACTTACTGACTTTGGATATCAGCCAAACTGACTTAAACGGCAAACAAGCACAGGAACTGCTGGATAGCGTTATGATCACAGCCAATAAGGAAGCTATTCCCAACGAAAAACGCAGTCCGTTTAAAACCTCTGGCGTTCGGATAGGAACGCCCGCAATCACAACCAGGGGATTCAAGGAAGATGATGCTCGGCAGGTTGCCAGGCTGATTGTTACCGCCATTGAGAACTATGACGATGAAGCGGTCCTAGAACAAGTCCGTCATGGCGTCCGTACACTGACAGATGCACATCCCATTAGTGCGTGTGTGGCACCAATTACATTTGGTTAGAGTAGCGGCATTAAGCCACAACAGCATCACTACCAGTCAGTTTGATTGCGAGTTGCGCTGCTGTTTGCATTTTTTTGAGATTACTGGGGAAGCCCCCCGTTAACTTTCGGCGCGCGAATAAGCCTGGTTGACTCATTTTTGGAAATAAGACAGTTTTTCTTAATACTCTTTTTACTTTTTTATCTTCAAGGGTTCCTTAGCATGGTACAATTAGAAGAAATACTAAAGGAGTGTCAAACACATGGGCAAGTTTCAGGTTATGGATCACCCATTGATCCAACATAAACTGACAATTATTCGGGACAAAAATTGCGGTACAAAGGTTTTTCGTGAGGTTGTGGACGAAATCACTATGTTAATGGCGTACGATGTTGCACGGGATATGCCATTAAAGGACGTAGAAATCGAAACACCAATCGCTAAAACAACCGTTAAAACGTTAGCCGGTAAGAAGGTCGCTATTGTACCTATTCTTCGGGCTGGGATTGGAATGGTCGACGGTATCATGAAGTTGATTCCGGCAGCCAAAATCGGCCATATTGGCATGTATCGTGACGAGAAGACACTGGAACCTCACGAATATTTCGTGAAGCTGCCTGCTGATATTGATCAGCGACAAATCTTTGTTGTTGATCCGATGCTGGCAACTGGCGGTTCTTCGATTATGGCGATTGATGCCTTGAAGAAACGGGGCGCAACTAATATTAAGTTTGTCTGCTTAGTAGCTGCTCCAGAGGGTGTTAAAGCCCTTCGCAAGGCCCATCCGGACGTTGATATCTATACAGCGGCATTAGACGACCACCTTAATAAAGAGGGGTACATTGTGCCTGGATTAGGTGACGCCGGTGACCGGCTCTTTGGTACCAAGTAATTTAGTATTATAAACTTCATATAACTAAGATAATAACCAATTAATGTGAAATTGTCCGATAACTACTGGACAGGTCAAATTGATTGGTTTTTTATTCACTTATTTTTCTGAATAGCTTTGTATTTTCATATGAACGGTGGTATTATTTTGTTTGTATTTGTAATGGATTTTTTTCATTAAAGTACTACGTTTGGAGATTTGAAATTTAACTTGTTAAGTAATGACGAGGTTCTTCAGAACTTCAACGTTAACTAGTTTGAAAAGAGGTGATACTCTGTGGGAGATCCATCTTCAGTTGCTACCTTTCAATTCGGGGGACTTACGTTTAATGCCGCAAATATTTATTCGGGGTTAATTGCGTTTGTGCTCGTTTTTTTGTTTGTATTTGCCCTTTCTCGGCACATTACAATGAAGCCAGGTAAGGGACAAAACGTCCTTGAGTGGTTAATTGATTTTACAAACGGAATTTTGAAGGGTTCCATCCCTGGAAATGAAACGGGCGCATTTGGCCTTTATGGGTTCACCTTGTTCCTATTCCTGTTCATTTCTAACCAACTTGGTTTGTTCTTGCAAATTGCTGTTGGTGGGAAGGACTTTGTTAGAAGTCCAACTTCTGACCCGATCGTTACCATGACATTCTCGTTAGCAACCTTAATGATTGCACAGTTTGCCGGCGTGACGAAGTTTGGCTGGAAGAAACACTTCTCAGGTTACTTGAAACCGTTTGTTTTCTGGTTGCCGATTAGTATCTTTGAGGAATTCACGAACTTCTTGACACTTGGTCTACGTATCTTCGGTGTGATTTTCTCTGGTGAAATGTTACTGAAGATTATCGGAGGCCTTGCATTTTCACATGGGATTGCAACGATGATCGTCGCAATTCCATTGGAATTGGTATGGCAAGCGTTCTCCGCATTCCTTGGTGCCATTCAAGCATACGTGTTCGTGACACTTTCGTCTGTTTACATTGACAAAAAGCTTGAAATTGAAGAGTAACATGTCTTCAAATGAAGCTTGAAGTTGAGGAGTAAACGACCTACAATATTCATCTATTATGTCTATATCATTTAAGGAGGAACTACAGATTATGGGAGCTATTGCAGCAGGTATTGCCATGGCCGGTGCAGCTATCGGTGGTGGTGTCGGTGATGGTATCGTTATTTCTAAGATGCTAGAAGGTATGTCACGCCAACCAGAATTATCTGGTCAATTACGGACTAACATGTTCATTGGTGTTGGGTTGGTTGAAGCCATGCCTATCATTGCCTTCGTTGTGGCCTTGCTTGTTATGAACAAGTAATGTTTTGCAACACGTTAAATTTAATTTTTAACAAGAAGGAGGTGTCAATAGATGTTTTCACATTTAGCCGTAGCTAGTAGTCTTGCAGTTGGAGATATGCTTTTCTACGCGATTTGTTTCATTATTTTGATGTGGTTGATCAAGCTCGTTGCTTGGAAGCCAATCAATCAAATGATGCAGGATCGTGCTGATAAGATCTCTAACGATATTGATTCAGCTGAAAAGTCGCGTGACGATGCGGCAAAACTTGCAAAACAACGTCAAGACGCACTGGCTAACTCTCGTCAAGAGGCTACAGGGATTGTTGATTCTGCTAAGAAGCAAGGTCAACAGCAGCGCGATGGAATTGTAGCGCAAGCCCAAACCGATGCACAAGCATTGAAGGACAACGCTAAGAAAGATATCGAGCAGGAGCGTCAAGACGCATTGTCTAGCGTACGTAACGATGTGGCTGACCTATCTATTGAGATTGCTTCCAAGATCATTCAAAAAGAATTAAACGCTGATGATCAAAAGGCATTGATTGATTCTTATATCGAAGGGTTGGGGAAGTAACATGAGTCTTGATAAGGTAACGGTAGCCAAGCGCTACTCAAAAGCGCTGTTTGAATTGCTCGCGAGCAACGACCAATTGGACGCTGCTTACGAAGATCTCAAACAGCTTCGTAAAGTCTTTCTGGACAACCCGCAACTGGGCAGTGCATTAACGGATAGCAGTTTAGTGCTAGCTAAGCGGGAAGCCTTAGTCAAGCCTTTGTTAGATAGTACTGATGGCACAATTCATAATTTGGTTCAAATGGTTTATGATTACGGTCGGATGGATGCAATGGTAGAAATCATTGATCAGTTCGAAAAACTGTATGATGAGCATAACCAAACAGTTTATGCAGATGTCACTACTGCGGTAGCCCTGAACGACGCACAGCTTGATGCCATTAAGTCAGGTTATGCTAAGCGGGTCGGTGCTAAACAAGTCGTTTTGACAAGTAAAGTTGATACATCTATTATCGGCGGCGTAATTATTCGTTCTGCCGGAACCATTCTTGATGGTTCTATCAAGACGAAGATTCACCGTCTACGTCAAACATTATTAGTATAAGAGATCTTTTTATAAAGGGGTGAAACCTATATGAGCATTAAAGCTGAGGAAATCAGTGCTCTAATCAAACAACAATTAGCAAACTACAAAGACGAGATCTCTGTTGAAGAAACAGGTACTGTTACCTATGTTGGTGATGGTGTCGCCAGAGCTCACGGACTTGAAAACGCATTAGCTGGTGAGTTGCTCGAATTCGATAGCGGGGTTTATGGCATGGTCCAAAACCTTGAAAGTAACGATGTTGGTATCGTTGTCCTTGGTGATTTCACAAAGATCACTGAAGGCGATACAGTTAAGCGTACTGGTCGTATCATGGAAGTTCCCGTTGGGGACGCTATGATCGGTCGGGTCGTTAACTCATTAGGTCAACCCGTTGATGGTAAGGGCGAAATCAAAACTGATAAAACCCGTTCTATCGAACGTAAGGCACCAGGTGTTATGCAACGGAAGTCAGTTTTCCAGCCACTTCAAACTGGTATGAAAGCCATTGACTCCCTAGTTCCAATTGGTCGTGGTCAACGTGAATTGATCATTGGTGACCGTAAAACTGGTAAGACTACAGTGGGTATTGATACGATCATTAACCAAAAAGACCAAGATATGATTTGTATTTACGTTGCGATCGGTCAAAAGGAATCAACTGTTCGTAGTTCTGTAGAAACCTTACGTAAGTTTGGTGCGATGGACTACACAATTGTGGTTACTGCCGGTCCTTCGGAACCCGCTCCATTGCTCTATATTGCGCCATATGCTGGTGCAGCGATGGGTGAGGAATTCATGTTTAACGGCAAGCATGTTTTGATTATCTATGATGATCTTTCAAAGCAAGCCGACGCTTATCGTGAACTTTCTTTGATTCTTCGTCGGCCACCAGGTCGTGAAGCTTATCCTGGGGATATTTTCTATACCCACTCACGGTTACTCGAACGGGCTGCTAAGCTGAGTGATGATCTTGGCGGTGGTTCAATGACTGCTATGCCAATCGTTGAAACTAAAGCCGGAGACATTTCAGCTTACATTCCGACCAACGTTATTTCCATCACCGATGGGCAAATCTTCTTGGATAGCGACTCATTCTATTCAGGTGTTCGGCCAGCTATTGATGCCGGGACTTCCGTTTCTCGGGTTGGTGGTGATGCTCAAATCAAGGCGATGAAGAAAGTTGCCGGGACACTTCGTTTGGATCTTGCTTCATATCATGAATTGGAATCATTTGCGCAATTTGGTTCTGATTTGGATGAAGCTACCCAAGCTAAGCTGAACCGTGGTGCTCGAACTGTTGAAGTTTTGAAGCAACCATTGCATTCTCCATTACCAGTTGAAAAACAAGTTTTGATTTTGTATGCATTAACTCATGGTTATCTTGACAAGGTTGAGTTGGATGATATTGCTAAATTCCAAAGCGGTCTTTTCGATTTCTTCGATGCCTCACATGCCGATCTGCTTGAAACAATTGCTAAGACCGGTAATTTGCCAGACAACGATAAGATGGAAAAAGCCGTTAGTGAATTTGCCAAAACATTCCAACCAGCAAATGATGATGACAATGAAACTGTAGCGAACAAATAAACTTGAGGAAGGATAGTGAGAGCTGATGGCTGAATCAATAAGCGCTGTTCAACACCGCATTGCTTCAACAAAGAGTACGCGTCAGATCACTTCAGCAATGCAAATGGTTCAGACTTCTAAGCTGAACCAGATTCAAAAAGCGGCTGTAGGTTACCAAGACTACGTCAGCAAAGTAAAAGCTGTTGTGATGCATCTGGCAAAATCTCATCTATTGGATGATTCCTCGAGCGATTCGCAATCAAAGCAGTCGGGCAAAATAGCATACTTAGTCATTACTTCTGATCGGGGTATGGTTGGCAGTTACAACAGCAACGTCCTTCGTGAGACTAACGAATTCATTGAAACCCATAGCGGTGACAATGAACACTTGATCCTCGCGGTTGGCGGAACTGGTGCTGATTTCTATAAGAAGCGTGGCGAAAACGTCGCCTACGAATATCGTGGTGTTAGCGATGTGCCAACTTTTGATGAAGTTAGAGAAATTGTAAAAACCATAACCTCAATGTATGATAGTGGCGTTTTCAGCGAATTGTATGTTTGCTACAACCATTTCGTCAACCGACTGATTTCACGGTTCCGTGGCGAAAAGATGTTGCCGGTAGACAGTGAAACACTGAGTGGTGATGCTGCTGAGGAAACTCAGGCAGAAACATTAACAGCGGCTTACGATATGGAACCTTCTGAAAAGGAAGTATTGAAAGTTGTTCTACCACAGTATTCAGAAAGCCTCGTTTTCGGCGCAATTCTGGATGCTAAAACGTCTGAACACGCATCAAGTTCTAATGCTATGAAGTCGGCTTCTGATAATGCTGACGACCTCATTGCTGACCTTGAATTGCGATATAATCGTGCTCGCCAAGCAGCAATTACGACTGAAATTACTGAAATTACTGGTGGGCAAGAGGCATTGAATAATTAATGACGGGAGGAATTAACGAATAATGAGTTCTGGTAAAGTTGTTCAAGTTATCGGACCAGTTGTCGACGTTGAATTCCCGTTGGATGATAAACTCCCAGATATCAATACTGCACTTCACATCAAAAAAGATGATGGCAGTTTTCTTGTTACCGAAGTTACCCTTGAATTAGGTGATGGTGTGATGAGAACAATTGCCATGGATGGTACTGATGGTCTTCGTCGGGGAATGGAAGTTGAAAACACTGGTTCTTCAATTACTGTTCCAGTCGGCGATGACACACTTGGTCGAGTATTTAACGTCCTCGGAGATCCAATTGACGGCGGTCCCGAATTCGGCCCAGATGCTGAGAGACGGCCAATTCATCGTGACGCACCTAAGTATGATGAATTAAACCCTACTTCAGAAATTCTGGAAACCGGGATCAAAGTTATTGACTTATTAGCACCCTATGTACGTGGTGGTAAAATTGGGTTGTTCGGTGGTGCCGGTGTTGGTAAAACCGTTTTGATTCAAGAATTAATCCATAACATTGCACAGGGTCATAATGGTATTTCTGTCTTCACAGGTGTCGGCGAACGTACCCGTGAAGGTAATGATATGTACTACGAAATGAAGGGCTCAGGTGTTCTCGAAAAAACGGCCATGGTCTATGGTCAAATGAACGAGCCACCTGGTGCACGTATGCGGGTTGCTTTGACTGGCTTAACGATTGCGGAATACTTCCGTGATGTTAAGGGTCAAGATGTGCTGTTATTTATTGACAACATCTTCCGGTTTACCCAAGCCGGGATGGAAGTTTCAGCCTTACTTGGCCGGATTCCTTCCGCCGTTGGTTACCAACCTACGTTGGCTACTGAAATGGGTCAATTGCAAGAACGGATCACTTCGACTAAGAAGGGTTCAATCACTTCTATTCAAGCGGTTTACGTTCCTGCCGATGATTACACCGATCCAGCACCTGCAACGACTTTCGCCCATTTGGACGCTACCACTAACCTGGAACGTTCATTGACGCAACAAGGGATTTACCCAGCCGTTGACCCGTTGGCTTCAACTTCAACTGCCCTTGACCCACAAGTTGTTGGTCAAGAACATTACGAAGTAGCCACAGAAGTTCAACACGTTTTGCAACGTTACCGTGAACTTCAAGATATCATCTCAATTCTTGGGATGGATGAATTGTCAGACGAAGAACAGACCATTGTTGGTCGTGCGCGTCGTATCCAATTCTTCTTGTCACAAAGTTTCTCTGTTGCTGAACAATTTACTGGGTTACCAGGGAAGTATGTTTCGGTTTCCGACACCGTTAAAGGGTTTAAGGAAATCTTGGAAGGTAAGTATGATGATCTTCCAGAAGATGCTTTCCGTAACTGTGGCCCAATTGAAGACGTTGTTGAAAACGCCAAGAAGATGCAGGCTAACCTGAGCAAGTAAGGAGGGGTTCTAATTGGCTGATGATCAATCAGTTTTAACCGTTAGTATCGTAACCCCCGATGGTAACGTCTATGATAACGAGCAAGTTAAGATGTTAGTCGTAAAGACGCAGCTTGGTGAACTCGGTATTATGGCCAACCACGTTCCTGTGATTGCTTCGTTAGCATTTGATGAAGCACGTATCCAATCTGCCAACAGTGATCAGAAGGATGAGATTGCCGTTAATGGCGGCTTCATTGAATTTTCTGACAATGTTGCGACCATTGTCGCTGACTCTGCGGAAAAGCAGGCTGACATCGATGTTGATCGTGCTCAAAGCGCTAAGAAACGGGCTGAAGCTCGGATCAAAAAAGCGCAAGATGCACACGACAAGGATGAGCTTGCACGTGCAGAAGTTGCACTTCGGCGGGCGATCAATCGAATTAACGTTGCTGGCAAGTAAAATTGCAAGCAAGGACGCTATCCATCAAATGGATAGCGTCCTTTTTTGTGTTGTCGATCATTTGTATAAAAGCGGTTAGTCGACTGTCATCTCATCAACAATCGACTAACCGCTTTTGAAACTAATAAATACCTTAACTATTATCTAATTGATTGTATTAATGCTTTAGGAATAATTTTATCGTCTTTTTTCAATAATGGGTGATAGTTCAGCATCTTTAGAGATGCATTGTAACCAACTGATTTTTCAAAAAAATATTCCACAATTATATTAAAATAATAGTGCTGTTAGCTGTTCTGGGTAAAGGCCCTTAATGGGGGCTTGCTGCAGCTGACGTTCAATAACTGGTGCGACAGCGCCTTGCTGGTAGGCTTTACCAATCAGTGACTGTTCGAAGTGCTCCAGGTTGATATTACTGAAGAAGTCACCAGAAATCTTAACGGCTGAAAAGCACCGCTGTGAGTCCAGGTTAAAGGCTATGGCAATCACGCCGATACCCTTTAAGTAGCGTTTATGGACGTGATCAAATTGACGATGATCACGCTGCCATACCGCGGCTTCACTGAAATGCTGACCAGCAATTGTTTGCAGCCGGTTTTCTTCAGCGAGTGTTAATCGGCTGGTTTTAGCGTTGGTCATGCTGAGCAGTGCTTTTTCGAGCTGCTGTTTAAATTCGGCTGCGGTCCAATGGGGCTGCTGTTCGATCAAGTTTACCGTTCGCTGGTGAACGGAGTTGATATGCTTGGCCTTCAGCTTTACTGGATCAACTTTCAGGGCCTGTGACATCCAGTCCATGTTGGCGTTAAACAACAGGCTGCCATGGTGCAGGCGAAAACCGTCAGTCATATACTGTGCACTACCAGACACCTTACGGCCGTCAACTACCAGATCATTACGACTGTCAGTTTGTGCTTTGATACCGATCTGGTTCAGGGCCCGGGTGACCAGCTTTAAACCTGAAGTAAAATCAATGGCCTTATCTTGAGTAGGGGTGATCAGCGTAAACTGACAGCCGCCCTGATCATTATAAATAGTCCCGCCACCCGATAGCCGTCTAACAACTGCAATGTGGTTAGCCTCAATAAAAGGGCGGTTAAGCTCGTTTTCAGCGGTTTGATACTTGCCTAACATAACGGTCGGAGTAGTAGACCACAATAGTAAAACTGGCTCCAAAAGACGTTTTTCAGTCATTAGGTAATACTCTAAAGCGAAGTTGTGACGAACGTCCAGACTGTCGGTGGGTAAGTAGATCATTTATTTTCCACGGCTTCCAGTTCTTCTTTAGCCTTGTATGAGCTACGGACAAGCGGTGAGCTGGCAACAAATTTAAAACCGCGCTTCATGGCTTGTTTATAGTATTCTTGGTAACGTTTCATTGGTACCCATTCACGCAAGGTGTAGTTTTTGGGACCCGGTTGGACGTATTGGCCGATTGTCAGAAAGTCGACGTCAATGGCTCGTAAATCATCCATCAACTGGTAAACTTCTTCGTCCTTTTCACCTAGGCCAAGCATAATGCCCGTCTTAACGTACATGGTCTTTGGGGCGTGTTCTTTCACGTACTTTAACACGTGAAGCGAGGTGTCATAAGTCGCACGATTACGAACTTTAGGCGTGATCCGACGAACGGTTTCCATGTTGTGGTTAAAAACGTCAGGTCCCGCAGCAATCACTTTGTCTAAACAGTCTTCGCGGCCTTGAAAATCAGGTGTAAGGACTTCGATGGAAGTCTTGGGGTTCAGTTCCTTGATTGCTTTAATCGTTCTAACAAATTGATCCGCACCTAAATCAGGTAAGTCGTCCCGGTCAACACTAGTGACTACCACGTGAGTCAAGCCAAGTTTTTTGGTGGCTTGTGCGACCCGTAACGGTTCCAGCAAATCAACATCCTTGGGATGGCCGTGTGGAATGTCGCAAAAGCGGCAGGCACGGGTACAGTTAGGCCCTAGGATAATGAACGATGCTGAACCGCTGCCAAAACATTCGCCTAAATTAGGACAGTTAGCTTCTGCACAGACGGTGTTAAGTTTCAAACCGGAAAGCAAGTGTGTCATTTTATCGACTTTTTTTTGATCGTAAGTAACCTTTAACCAGCTTGGTTTTGCTGGCGCTTCAGTTGGTGCTGCTGTTTGATGATCAGTTTTCATGATAATCTCCTCCTAAGCGACTTCAGACTTCAATAGTTGCAACTAGGTCGCCAACCTTTGTGGTATCACCAGTTGCGACTTCTTGAGCTTTTAAGATGCCGTCTTCCTGGCTTTCTACTTGGCTAATCGCCTTTTCAGTTTCTACTTCAAACAGAACGTCACCCGTTTTAACTTTATCGCCAGGCTGTTTATCCCACTTGCCGAAAAAGTACTCGTTAGATTTAGGACTCAGCTTTGGCATATGAACTTCTTTAATCAAAATAATCATCTCCGTGAGTGAAATATTTAATCGAACGACTAAAGACTACCATCATTTAATGAGATTGTGAAATGGCAAGGATATTCCAAATAGTTAGCGCTTGCAAACACCGTTAAACAAGGAAAACAGCGTTTAAAATGATACTTCACAAGGAATATGTCTGATAATCGCATAGTATATCAGTAAATATTCCATAATGAATATTAACAAATTCTAAAAATGATTTGGCTGTGTACAATTAAATGTGAAAAGATGTACTAACTAAGTGTGGAGAAAAACAAGTCATTTATTTTATATTTGTTTAGCATTTAATGATAATTACTATAAGTTAAAATGCAAAAAAGCTGTTTTTACTTTTTCACATAAAGTTTGCTTTGTAAAACGTAATATTACAAATGAAATAGAATAGGGGACAGCAGGCATGAAGTATGCTATATTTTAGGGGTAATGCAGAAAGGAAAGTGAACTATGCAGACTATCGGTGCCCAGGCCCTGATGACATTAATCAGTCATTTTGTTTTTATTTTTGTGGCCTTTTGGAGTATTCAAAAACTGCACATTGAAAACGTTATGCGTCTTTATCCGAGCCAAGCAAGGGTACTGATCGTCTTGCTGTCGGTAACAGTAGGCTATACCTGCAGCGAATTTTTCTTGAACTTTATAGATAATGTTAGAAATTTAATTTTTCTTGTTAAATAATGTAACTCGTGGAGGGAATTTCTTTGGAAAAGATTATTGTACATGGCGGCCGCGAACTATCGGGAACTGTACATATTGAAGGTGCAAAGAACGCTGTTTTGCCAATTTTAGCAGCGTCGATCTTGGCAGAACACGACGATATGGTTTTAACGAATGTTCCGATTCTTTCCGACGTCCATACCATGAATAAGGTATTAAAATTTTTAAATGTAGACGTCGACTTTGATGAAGAAACAAATACGGTGCGGTTGAATGCTGCTAAAAAACTATCAACGCAAGCGCCGTTTGAATACGTTTCGAAGATGCGTGCATCGATCGTCGTGATGGGGCCGTTATTGGCGCGTTACGGTCATGCCAAAGTTGCGATGCCCGGTGGCTGTGCCATTGGTTCTCGTCCCGTTGACCTGCACCTTAAGGGCTTTGAAGCACTTGGTGCCAGTATCGACCAGCATGATGGTTACATTGAAGCTACCGCAGATAGGTTAGTCGGGGCTAACATCTACCTTGACTTTCCGAGTGTTGGTGCAACCCAAAATATTATGATGGCGGCGACTTTAGCTGAAGGAACCACCACAATTGAAAACGTTGCTCGCGAACCAGAAATTGTTGATCTTGCAAATGTCTTGAATAAGATGGGTGCTAAAGTGCGCGGTGCCGGAACCGAAACCATTCGGGTGGAAGGTGTTGCCAGTATGCACGGGACCGACCACTATGTCGTACAAGACCGCATTGAAGCCGGAACTTTCATGGTGGCTGCGGCCCTGACTCACGGGAACGTGTTAGTTAAAAACGCCATTGCGGAGCACAATAAACCGTTAATTTCCAAATTGGAGGAAATGGGTGTTACCGTTTTGATCGAAGACGACGGTGTGCGGGTCATCGGACCTAAATCCTTAAAACCAACGAACGTTAAGACCTTGCCGCACCCTGGTTTTCCCACTGATATGCAACCGCAAATGACCGTTCTTCAGCTCTGTGCAGATGGGACCAGTACGTTGACCGAAACGGTTTTTGAAAACCGGTTCATGCACTTGGAAGAGCTGCGCCGAATGAATGCCAATTTTAAGGTTGAGGGCCGCACCGTTGCGTTATATGGCCCAACAAACTTTAATGGCGCAGAAGTTGCAGCAACTGATCTACGGGCTGCAGCTGCCTTAGTACTTGCCGGTTTAGTTGCAAATGGTTATACCCAGGTCACTAATCTGCAATATCTTGATCGGGGTTACTATAATTTCCACTTGAAACTGCGAGCGTTGGGCGCGGAAATTGAGCGTGTCAAAGTTCCAGACCAAGAAGAGGTTATTTTAAAGACTAAAACAAATGACTAATGTGAAGTGAGAGTTCGGAACGGCGGGTCTGTTCCGAACTTTTTTGCTTACCCCATTTGAGTATGGGTATGCTATAATTAACGGTTGAGATAATAAGTTCAGGAGGAATTCAATAGGATGGCAAAAGATATTGGTATTGACCTTGGTACCGCCAATGTTTTAATCTACGCGGTTGGCAAGGGAATCGTTTTAAACGAACCCTCAGTTGTGGCGGTTGATACAAAGTCAAATCAAGTACTAGCAGTAGGCTCCGAAGCCTACCGGATGGTGGGACGTACGCCAAGTAACATTCGGGCGATTCGGCCATTGAAAGATGGTGTGATCTCTGATTTCGATGTCACTGAAAGCATGCTATCGTATTTTATTAGTAAATTAAGTGTGAAGGGCTTTATGGCAAAGCCTAACATTATGATCTGTGCACCAACGAATATTACTGAAATCGAACGTCGAGCAATTATTCAAGCTGCCGAAAAGTCTGGCGGCGGTAAGGTTTATTTGGAAGAAGAACCGAAAGTTGCCGCCGTTGGTGCGGGGATGGATATCTTCAAACCCCAAGGCAATATGGTCATCGATATTGGTGGCGGGACGAGTGACATCGCTGTTTTGTCACTGGGCGATATTGTGGCCAGCAAGTCGATTCGAATCGCCGGTGATGAGCTGAACGCTAACATCATTAACTTTTTGAAGACGCAGCATAATTTACAAGTGGGCGAACGGACTGCCGAATCAATTAAAATCAAGATTGGTTCAGCTTATCCGGACGATGACCACAACGAATCTTTGGAAGTTCGTGGCCGTGATTCGGTTTCTGGTATGCCACGCTCAATCGAAATTACCTCTAAGGATATCTACCCTGCAATCAGTAGCGTTATGGATCAAATCGTTAAGGCTGCAAAAGACGTACTGGAGGTTGTGCCACCTGAACTGGCTGCTGATATTATTGACCGCGGCATCATGCTTACGGGTGGTGGCGCCTTACTGCATGGGGTTGACAAACTTTTGATTGACCAGTTGAAGGTGCCTGTTGTGATTTCTGAGAACCCGCTGGATAATGTGGCTAAGGGTGCCGGAATTTTGCTTGAACACATGAATGCAACAACGACCAAAAAACACGGTCGCGGATAGGAGTCGCTTTGAAAAGGTTATTGATGATGCTTGTGCGCGGCTATCAGCGCTTCATATCACCGTTATTTCCGCCAACTTGCCGCTATTCACCAACCTGTTCAGCCTATACGTTAAAAGCACTGCAAAAACATGGTGCGATTAAGGGGACGTTAATGGGCATAGCCCGGATACTGCGGTGTAATCCGTTTGTTCACGGCGGCTACGACCCCGTACCTGATCATTTCAGCTTGAAACGAAATAAAAAAGCTGAAATGGCCTATCTAAAAGAGATGAATCTAAAATAAAATTGTAAAAGGAGCTTCCCATGTCAAAAAAGAAACAACCAGTCGGTGTGGCCATCGACGATGTGACGATCAAGGGTGTTGACGGTCTACAGCTGTCCATTAATGATGAAGTTATCGGCACGGTAATGCCACTGGAAAATGGTTCTTTCAACGCTCAGATTGGTTCTGATCGTCCGGTCAAGGTTAAGACCCAAGACGAGGCGATTGAGTATTTGATTCAGGCCTATAATTTACATCATTGATTTTCTCGCTACGTTATTCGAGACCTAAAAAAACGGTTAAGGATCGCAGATTTTTATGAGGACGACTAAGAAGCCGTCTATAATAAACGCGTAAGTGAGGGGAGGATATGATGCAATGAATGAGCGTCGCGAAGAAGATTCAGAATCGCGAATCGACTACGGTATAATTTTTTGTGTACTGATGCTGGCATTGATTGGCTTAGCTTCGATTTACGTGGCGGCCGTTCATGATTCCAGTGCAACCAATGTGACGTCGTTAATGGTCTCACAGGTTGCCTGGTATGTGATTGGTACAGTTGCCGTGATTATTATTATGCAATTTGATTCAGAACAATTATGGAAAGTGGCGCCCTTAGCCTATTGGTTCGGGATATTCCTGCTGGCGGCCGTTCTGGTGTTTTACAGTCGGTCATACGCGGCATCAACGGGTGCTAAATCCTGGTTTGCAATCGGGCCGTTGACTTTCCAGCCGTCTGAAGTGATGAAACCGGCGTTTATCTTAATGCTGGCACGCGTTGCCAGTGACCATAACCACCAATATTATGAGCATACGAAGCACTCGGATTGGTTGTTGCTGGGTAAAATGGTGGCTTGGTTATTGCCAATCGTGGTTTTATTAAAACTACAAAACGACTTTGGGACGATGCTGGTATTCTTTGCGATTGTGGCAGGTGTTGCCTTGGTCGCCGGAATAACCTGGAAGATTATTGTGCCAGTAGCGCTCGCAGGTGGAGCTGTCGGCGGTGGCGCGTTAGCCTTAGTTGCTACCAGTACTGGCCGAATGATATTGAGTCATCTAGGTTTTGCATCGTATCAATTTTCACGGATCGATACTTGGTTAAATCCAGCTAGCAACACGTCTAACCAGGGGTATCAACTCTGGCAAAGTATGAAGGCCGTGGGTTCCGGTGGTATTTTCGGAACGGGCTTTAACGTGTCTAAAGTTTACGTACCCGTGCGTGAATCGGATATGATTTTTTCGGTGATTGGTGAAAACTTCGGGTTTATTGGCAGTTTAATATTGATTTTGCTCTATTTCATGTTGATTTACCAAATGATCCGGGTCACTTTTGATACTAAAAACGTGTTTTATGCTTATATTTCAACTGGTGTTATCATGATGATCTTGTTCCATACCTTTGAAAACATTGGGATGAGTATTGGCTTACTGCCACTAACTGGTATTCCTTTACCATTCGTTAGTCAAGGGGGATCAGCTCTGATTGGGAATATGATAGGTATTGGCTTAATCATGTCGATGCGTTATCATAATAAGAGTTACATGTTTAGTCGTAACGAGGACTTTGAATAAAGTCCAATAAATTGGTTTGAGGTGAAAATATGAGTGAAGAAGCAACTTATTTCTGGACAAAAGTAATGGATGGCAAAACACGTCTTGGTTTAACGAAAGCTGGTCAAGATGAATTAGGCACCATTAAATTTGCTCACCTACCAAGTGTTGGCGACAAGGTTTCAAAGGGTAAGACACTGATTAGTGTTGAAGCTGAAAAAGCCGTTTCGGATATTGATAGTCCAGTCAGCGGTGAAGTTGTTGCTGTTAATCCGCAGTTAGACAACGATTTTGACAGCTTAAACAGTGAAGAAGAGGCTGATGCTTGGTTAGTTGATATCAAAGAAAACTAATTGCAGTTCAATTAGATTCTGAGGATATGATGATATTTTTCCTTGACAGCTCTTATTCAGATGGCTATACTTTTGTCATTGACTTAATTTAATAAGAGATTGGCAGAATGAGTAAGCGTTGAGTGAACGTTTAGAGAGTCCCGCTTGGTGAGAAGGGATCGTCACGATACACTGAAGATGGTTTTGCATAAAAGGGGTTACGGTGAACTTTAAGCAAGCCGTAGCTGGTTAACGGCCACTATCCCGTTGAGTCCTCGGACTCATTGAGGTTACTGTTGCGAGACAGTAACGAAAATAAGGTGGTACGCGATAAGCTTCGCCCTTACTTAAATCATGTGATTTAAGTTAGGACGAAGCTTTTTTATTTGAAAAAGGAGGTAACCGCAGTGATAGAGTTTAAAGACGTGACAAAAACATTCACCAGCAAGGATGGTGATTTGACCGCAGTTTCGGATGTCAATTTAAACATCGATGACGGCGAAATATACGGCATTGTTGGTTATTCCGGTGCTGGAAAAAGTACGTTAACACGAATGCTAAACGGGCTGGAAACGCCGACTAGCGGTGAAATTGATATTAATGGAGATCAGATCACGGCGCTTTCTGGAATAGAGTTAAGAAAAAAGCGTCAAAAGATCGGGATGATTTTTCAACATTTTAATTTGCTTTGGTCACGGACAGTGATTCAAAACATTATGTTTCCGCTCGAAGTTGCTGGCATGTCACGCAAGGCGCGTCAAGAAAAAGCGCAGCACTTAGTTGACCTGGTCGGCTTGACCGGCCGCGAGCATTCTTATCCCTCCGAGCTATCTGGCGGACAGAAACAGCGGGTGGGTATCGCAAGGGCTTTAGCTAACGATCCGGAGATCCTAATTTCCGATGAAGCAACCAGTGCCTTGGACCCGCAAACAACGGATGAGGTCCTGGACTTGTTATTGGAAATTAACAAGAAAATGAATTTGAGCATTGTGTTGATTACCCATGAAATGCATGCCATCCGTAAAATCTGCGACCATGTAGCCGTGATGGATGATGGTAAAGTTGTTGAACAAGGAACGGTCTTCAACGTCTTTCGTAACCCGAAACAAGAAATTACTAAGCGCTTCGTTAGTGAAGAAGTTGATCCGGCCCTGACCGATACTAACAGGATCGTGGAAGACTTAATTAAGAGCTATCCGGACGGCACCATTGTTCAACTGGTTTTTCATGGCGATCAGGCTAAATTACCAATTGTGTCGGAAATGATTCATGAGTTTCCAAAGCTGCAAGTTAGCATTATTGAAGGTAGTATTCATCAAACGCAAGAGGGTTCCATTGGCTCACTTTACCTGCAGATTACCGGTAATAAAGAGAGTATGGACGGTGCCTTGGATCTGCTGAAGAAAATGCGCGTAGAAACGGAGGTGATTCACCGTGACTAGTGGATCGTACTTTGCATTCAAGACGGTTGATTGGGCTAACATGAGTGCCGCAACTTGGGAAACGATATGGATGACAATTGTTTCAATGATTGCCGTTGCAATCTTAGGTGTTTTATTAGGTTTGCTATTATTTGAAACAACGGCTAGTGAAAACATTTGGGTCAAAGTACTGAACGCGGTTGTTTCCTTCCTGGTTAACGTGTTTAGATCGATTCCGTTTATTATTTTGATTATGCTGTTGTTGCCGATTACCAAGAATCTTGTTGGAACGATCATCGGCCCAACGGCAGCGCTACCGTCATTGATTGTTTCCGCGGCGCCGTTTTATGCACGGATGGTCGAATTAGCATTCCATGAAATTGACCGTGGCGTCATCGAAGCAGCCGAATCAATGGGAGCAACTGGTTGGCAGATCGTTTACAAGGTGTTGCTGCCAGAAAGTATGCCAGCATTAGTTTCAGGAGCAACGGTAACGACCATTTCGCTGATTGGCTATACCGCAATGGCTGGTGCCATTGGCGCTGGTGGTTTAGGTAACTTGGCCTACATTGATGGTTTCCAGGCTAATAACAACACCATCGTACTTGTTGCGACAGTGATCATCGTGATCATCGTCTTTGCATTTCAATTTATTGGGGATTTCCTGGTTCGCCGAATTGATAAGCGGACTTTATAAAAATCTTTTATTTTATATTTTATTATTTTACCTTTTGGGAGGAATTATTCATGAAGACTTCAAAACGGATTCTAGGTATTTTAGGAATTGCCGCAACAACGGTATTACTAGCTGCTTGTGGTAATAGTTCAAGTAAACCAAAGACCACCACGATTACCGTGGGTGCCTCAGCTGTGCCACATGCACAAATCTTAAAGCATGTTCAGCCTCAATTGAAAAAGGAAGGCGTCAACTTAAAGATCAAGGTGTTCCAAGACTACGTAATGCCTAACAAGGCCTTAGCTAGCAAGGAACTGGATGCTAACTACTTTCAGCACACGCCATTCTTGAACCAGTGGAACAAGGCTAACCACGGTACTTTAGTTAGCGCCGGTGGCGTTCATTTGGAACCCATCTCAGCTTATTCAAAAAAGGTTAAGAACTTAAAGGATGTTAAGGACGGTTCAACCATTTTAGCTAGTTCGAACACCCCTGATTATGGCCGTATCTTAACGATTCTGCAGGATGCCGGTTTGATTAAAGTTAAGAAGGGTATCGACATTACGACAGCTAACTTCGGTGACATTGCTTCTAACCCTCGTCACTTAAAGTTCAAGCACAGTTACGAACCAAAATTGATGCCAAGTATCTACAAGAACGGTGAAGGTGACGTGGACTTCATTAACGCTAACTACGCTGTTCAATCAGGCCTCAACCCATTGAAGCAAGCTATTGCAACCGAAAAGTCATCATCACCATACGTCAATATTGTTGCCGTTCGAAAAGGTGACCAAAAGAAGCCGGCTATCAAGAAGTTGATGAAGGCATTGCAATCAAAGAGTACTCAAAAGTGGATCTACAACCATTACAAGGGTGCCGTGCTACCAGCTAAGAGTTACAAATAGCGTTTAAAAGGGACTTTTAGCCCCCAGAAAAAGAGAAATAGTCCTATCAGCCTGAACTTTCGGATGGTAGGGCTATTTTTGTTTCGCCGTATTCACGGTTTTAGGCTAGTTAGCAGGCAGAGTTTCCGAGCTAATTAGGGGGATTTATCCGCCTCACCTATTTTCTAGCAGGACACAAACGTGCTAAAATAAGAACATGATTAAAGATCGGAGCGAGAAAAGTGGAAGCCAATAATCAGATAGATGACATACGCGAACAGCTAATAGAAGCCCGCAAGCAGGTTAATGCAGGAGAACTGTTTCAGTCACTCAGTGGCCGTCTTGAGTCCTTGGTGGTTTCGGTTAAGCGTGAAACCACGGCCACTGCTGTGCAACTACCTGATGATAATGACGGTATTCGCGACTTATTAACCCAGCTTAATAACCAGCTTAGAGATGAATCACTAGATACTGTCAGTGATCAGCAAGTTCTCCAGTTAGTGCGGCATATTGGTTCGCCTGATCCTAATATTCGCGACAAGGGGATTTATTTTTTATTTAATGATTTGATCCAGCAGCACTTACTTTCCAACCAGCAAATGACTATGATTGTTCGCTACCTGACCAGTGATACCGTGCTGTTTGCCCACGTTCTTGAGCCGGAAAACGACGCTGTCTATCAACGTGCATTTGCAGTGCTTTTACTTTCAGTGATCATGTACGCTGATCGAGCAGATTATCACTTCTTGGATCAGGAGCTGGTTAACCAGGTGGTTAATCAGTTAGCCCTTTATATGGTGCTGGAAGCAGACACCCGTGGCTTTATCAAAACCAACGGCTGGGCACATGCCTTTACCCATATTGGTAATTTACTGGACGAATTATCAGAACGTGAGTACTTAACACGGGCAGACAAACTGTTTTTGATGGCCATTATTATTGAACGCTACAAGACGTTAGCTGGTCCCTTAATTTTTGGTGAACCTCAACGATTAGCCAGCTACCTGGCACGGTTGACCAATAAAAATCAATTGTACGCTGATTATTTGTTAAAACAGCTTAAGCATTGGCGCCAAGAGTTGGTCGTGGTCCAGCAACAGGAAAGTGAGTCAAGCTGGAACCGAATCTATAATCGTGGTCGATTAATTGAATCAATGATCGTGCGTCATGACTTTAGTGATGCAATTATGCAGTATCTGCGTTCAGTGATCGACTTTTTAGCATAGTGGTGAAAGGGTGAAACCAATCAATTATTATCGTCGTTTATTTCAAACTAGTTATCAGCTATTAAAAGTGCGAGCAGTTAACCTTGGCTGGCTATTGCTGCTGGCCGTTTTAGTGACCCTGCACATTTTAATGCTGAATCCAGGCTTGGTTGCCGTCAAAATTATCCTGATTATTGGTTTTTTGTTCGGGTTAGTTTTTGAATTGGATTTGATTTTAACTGCATTTACGACAAATAAGACCATTTTAAATCAAACGGATCTGCTGATGCTCACGTCATGGCGAAGACTATCTAAACGGTGGTTGCAATTAACCGGCCTCGTGATATTGCTGGCTATTTTGTGGCTGCCGTTTGGGGATGCTGGTTTTACAGCGCCAGTGCTTAATTTAGTGATGCTGCCAATCAAGTGGGTTGATACGGTTGTTCTGCAGCGGCGAATAGTCGTTGCCATTTTGGCTGTCCTGTATGTTCTCCTCTTGTTTGTTTTCCTCAAACTACTTGGGTACTTGCGGGTAACGGTTAAACCTGAACTGGTGCCGATTAACGGTTGGCATCGTTTGGTGTGGTTTGTCCGCCCGTTGGTTGCCGTTTGGGTACCCATGTCGGTTATGGACCATTTAGCAGTACACGGCCTGCGTGCACTCAGCAGTCAGCTTTCTAATGGTGTTGGGAGCGGTACGAGTTTAGTCACCTTAGTTTTACTGGTCGTTTTTTCACTGATTGGTCTTAGTGTCTTTTTACTGGCAATGGTATGGGAATCGGTCGCCCAACCGGATTTCCAACCGGAATTTTCTGAAGATGAAGAACACCTGCACAGTATGGCCTGGTTTCCAGCAGGGCTAGTTTTCTTACTCGTTATTTTGTTTGGGTTTCAAGCGTTTCATTTTGGTTCGATTGCAGCTTCACCGAGTATTACGATTGCACATCGCGGTGTGATTGGCAGTAACGGTGTGCCAAATTCCTTAGATGCATTTAAGCGGACGGTCAAACACCAGCCTAATTTTGTGGAAGTTGACGTTCAGGAAACTAGGGATGGCCAGTTTGTGGTTTCTCATGGCCAGGATGTGAACTTAAGGACCAGTGCGGGGGCAAAGGTAGCTGATATTCAGAAGTTAACCCTCAATCAACTCAAGCACCACCACCTGGAAAAGGATGGTAAGGCCACTAAGATCGTCAGTCTGGCCAGCTACTTAAAAGCGGCTAAAGAAGAACACCAGCGACTAATTGTGGAAATTAAGGTGACACCTCAGGATAGTCCCAATATGGTTCAGCGATTTAGTCGTCAATATGCGGATCAATTAATTGCTAATCATGATTTTGTCCATACAATGAGTTATCAGGCACTTTTAAGATTAAAACAACTGGATCCTAATTTAATTGTGGGGTACATCGTACCATTAAATATCATGTCGATTAAAAACTTACCTGCTGACTTTTATTCATTACAGGCGATTGGGCTTAACACAACGATGATCAGGCAGGCCCACTCAGTTGGTGCCCCAGTTTTCGTTTGGACACCAGATAAGGTGGCTGATATGCAGAGTATGCGGGTACTGGGTGTGGACGGTCAAATTACGAATCAGTTGACTCAGCTTCAGCGCGTAAACCGTCAGCTAATCAAACAGTTTAACTGGGCCATTGTTGAAAACGTGGTGAACCAGTTTTGCTGATTTCGCGTATTTAGCTCTATAAGGAGCTGATAGTATGACGACAAGATGTTCATGGGCTGAAAAGAGTCCGCAATTATTGATCTACCATGATTTAGAATGGGGTGTCCCAGTTCATGACGAAAGACAGCTGTTTGAAAATTTGTCGCTGGAGATCTTTCAGGCGGGACTGACCTGGCATTTGATATTAAAGTATCGAGAAGCTTTAAGAGGAGCGTTCGAACAATTTGACCCGGAGAGGCTGGCACAAATAACCCCAGTTCAGTTACAAGCATTGCACCATGATCACCGTATTATTCGTAATCAGCAAAAAATTGATGCGGTGATTGAAAATGCCCGGGTACTTAGCAGTTTACATGAACTAGGCTGGACGTTAAGTGATACGCTGTGGCAACGGGTCAATGGCTCACCGCTGGATCACCATTTGAAGCCCAAAGAGACGCTAGCAAGCGACTGGTTCGTGGCTGAATTAGCGCAGACATTACGCCAGCTCGGGTTTAAAAGGGTTGGTCCCAAGACTTGTTATTCGCTATTGCAGGCTTCCGGTATTGTGAACGACCATCTAGCAACTTGCTACCGTCACGATGAAATTACGCAAATAATCAATTAATTAAGTAATGGTGATTTGGGCAGGGAAATTTTTGATAGAGAGCCGTCTCCTTAAAGTCCTCAAGGTAAACGCCTTTCAAGTATTTAACACAAATAAACGTCATCCCGAAAAAATTCGGAATGACGTTTATTTGTGTTTGCATTAAATGCTTGGAACCAACCGGGTGTGATACTCGATTTAGTTATTAGGGCTTTTTTACAGCTTTTTTTGAAGGCTGTTTTGCGGGTTTGTTTTCTAGATCCGTCCGAACAACAAGGACGTCACAGATTGCTGTACGGGTAACGTACTCAGTAACCGAACCAATTAATAATCGTTCTACGGCGTTTAAACCGGTAGCACCGATCATAATCAAATCGATACCCAGCTTCTTAGGCATGTCACGGGCGATAATGGTCTTCGGTGCACCATATTCAATCGAGTAGTCAACGCTGCTAACGCCAGCATCCTTTGCTTGTTGAATGTACTTGTCCAAGGTTTTCTTGGCAGTATCGGTTACTTCTTCAACCATAGTTGTGTCAAAGCTGGAAATATTTTGGAATGCGCGGGTATCCACAACGTGAACTAGGTGCAAATCAGAATCGTTTCGTTTGGCAACGGCCACAGCTTTTTCGAAAGCTAATTCGGCTTCGTAAGAACCATCAACTGGAACTAAGATGTGCTTATATTGTTGTAACATGATGACTCACCTCTCTCTACTTGTTAATTCTATTTTACGTTATTTTACGCCAAATAAAAAGAGAAATGTAAACCGTTTTCATTTAAATTTCGGAAAGAAGTGAACGAGCATCAATTGAACAGCCAGAATATCCAGAACACCGATCAGCAGGGTTATGGAAATGAACACGTCGTTTTGCATGATCGTTGCTATTGCAGCAAGGATACCAACAATGACTAATGACCAGCCGCCAAATTTGATGATTCCTGATAGGTTGGGATTTTCTTCGGGATGGAAAACTAAAAATGGTTTGTGAGTGTGGGTGAGAAAGAACCAGCCGATAAAGAAAGTGAGTAGTACGTAAACAATCATTAAAATATTAATAACCAAAGGGAGACCTCCAAGGCTTTACGCCGTTTTTTGTCGTCAAATAAAAAGGCTGACTTACAATGTGCAAGCCAGCCCCAAAGTGTTGCCACTTTGAAGATCTAATAGTGCCGTTAATTGTCCGATAGGTTTTGGCCCGCTGATAAGCAGGTGGGACGGGTATATCTGCGTTCATGCTACCAAGTGTAAAAGGCCTGCAATCCGGAAGAGTTAGCCCATGTCCCAATGTAACATTAGTTGTTCGGCAAACACGTATGTGGACAACGCGCACACCCTAGAACTTAACTATATATTAGCATATTTCAGCTGACTTTTCCATTTTGACTATTAAAAGGGGTCATCCCTTTGTGTGCTGCGCTTTTCTTAAACGTTCATACTGCTGCGCGAGGGCGGTTTCAAATTTACCGTTAGTTTTGGGTTGATAGTACTGAGCATCTTTAATGGCATCTGGCAGGTACTGCTGTTTGACCCAGTCGTTTTTAAAGCTGTGAGGATATTTGTAGTCGACGCCATGGCCCAAGTCGGCGGCACCCTTATAGTGTGAATCTTTCAAATGAGCCGGGATATCGCCATAGTGACCAGAGCTGATGTCCGTCATTGCAGCATCAATTGCCATGATTCCTGAATTCGATTTTGGCGACAAGCATAATTCAATCACCGCGTCTGCCAGTGGAATTCGAGCTTCAGGGAAACCTAAGCGCTGCGCAGCAGTCACTGCCTCAACAACGCGGGCAGCAGCCGGTGGATTAGCTAAGCCAATATCCTCATAGGCAATGACGGTCAAACGTCTAGCAATGGATGGCAGATCACCGGCGGTCACTAAGCGGGCCAAGTAGTGCAGCGCCGCATCAGTATCACTGCCTCGAATTGATTTTTGGAAAGCCGAAATAACGTCGTAATGCGCGTCACCATCTTTATCATG
Organism: Secundilactobacillus pentosiphilus; assembly: GCF_002217985.1. Lineage (GTDB taxonomy): Bacteria > Bacillota > Bacilli > Lactobacillales > Lactobacillaceae > Secundilactobacillus > Secundilactobacillus pentosiphilus. The sequence continues at coordinate 37,138 of NZ_BCMI01000013.1, read as the reverse complement.
ACTAAAGGCCTTCTTTTGCACGCACTCCTCAATAATCGGTAAGGTGAGATGAATGACACCGTTAGAGGGATCCGTGGACTTGGCTGCTAATTCTAGGCCGTTTAAAGCACTGCGGAGATCCCCATTGGTCGCGGTAGCTAGTAAGTTCTTGGCTTCCGAAGCCAGCTCAATCTTCTGGTTGCCCAGACCGTTTTCTTTATCGGTGAGGGCACGGTCAATTGCAGTTCGGATGTCATCGGGCATTAAAGGCTTGACTTCAAAAATCTGGGTCCGGCTTCGAATAGCGGGATTAATGCTGATGTAAGGATTTTCAGTGGTGGCACCGATCAAAACGATGCGGCCATTCTCCAAGTGGGGCAGTAAAAAATCCTGCTTGGCTTTGTCTAAACGGTGGATTTCGTCTAGCAAGAGGATGACCGTGCCGCTCATTTTGGCCTCTTCAGCAACAATTTGGAGGTCCTTTTTAGAATCGGTGGCGGCGTTTAATTTTCGAAATGCGTATTTGGTAGAACCGGCAATAGCACTGGCAATGCTTGTTTTACCAGTACCAGGAGGGCCGTAAAGGATCATTGACGACAGCATCTTTGCTTTTACCATCCGGGAAATGATTTTCCCTGGGCCTACTAGGTGTTGCTGCCCGACCACGTCTTCGATCCGCTGCGGTCGCATGCGGTAAGCTAATGGTTGTGGCATAATTTAACTTCTTTCAAATAATTTTAAAAACCAAGGTGTTTTTTTATCTTAGTCCAGAGCGTTGACTGGTCTTTTTGAGCAGCATGCTGTTCTGCAGGCTGCTCAAAAGCTTTTTCCTCAACCTTAATGGGATACTGATTGATTGCTGTTTTGGCAATCACCACCAAACCGGAAGCAGTGGGACTGTCACCATAAAAATCATCTTGGACGATTGTGAAGGCGCGTTGCAGACTGCCAGCAATTTGCAGGTACGGCTGCAGGGCTGACATCCCCGTATGCCCGTTAAAGATCACCTGGTAATCCGGGTGGGCGTTTAGTTCAGCTCGAAAAGCCGACAGGTATTCCCCCTTTTGAAGCTGTTCAATCGACATTAGTAACGAGACCCGTTCACGGAAAGTCCCCAGGTATCTGCGCTGTTCGTCGGGATGCAGCTTTGGCGGCCCGTACATGGCGTTATCCAAGTGAGACGTCAGTTGATCTTTGTCAGGCATTGCGTAACACCAGCTTTCATTAATAGTAAGACTATTGTAACATGTCTATATCGACACAGATACCTTGAAGAATGGGGGAGTGACTTTGTTTAATGATTCTGATTTTCAAGTTTTTGATGATCAAACTTTAGCCGGTCGAATGGCTGGTATTCGAGCGGAGATTGATCCTAAATTTGAGGCCTTAGCACCATTGGTCATCGAAACTCTAGGGTATGAGACACCGATTTATGCACACGTGGCTAAACATTTAAGGCGGCACAAGAATCCGCCAATGAATACGTGGGTTGCCTTTAGTACTAATAAGCGCGGTTATAAAATGAATCCGCACCTCATGATCGGTTTCTGGGATGATCGTTTGTTTATTTGGCTGGCCAGTTTGGCAGAAGCAAAAGAACGTCCCCAAATGACCTACCGGTTAGAAGGCATGCTGCCGGAGCTTGCTAAACTCAGCCCCGTTTATGATATCAGTCCCAATCACATGGCAAAGGTATCGCAGCAGGTTTCAAAAGCGGGGCTAACTCAGCAGCTAACCCATTACAAACAGGTTAAACAGTCGGATTTCTTAGTTGGCCGGCAGTGGCTTCGCGGGGGTCGGCTCTTTGATGACCCCAAGCAGGTTGAACAAGTCATTTTAACCACGGTTTCAGAACTTCGGCCATTTTTTAGTCAGCTCATTCGGTAATTCTGAAGCCTGTAATTTAAGGAAGACACAAAAAAAGCAATTTGCATATCACATGCAAATTGCTTTTCTTTAATTGAACAACGCTTATTAACGGTTGTAGTATTCAACGATAAGTGATTCGTCGAGGTCTGCATCCAGTTCTTCACGTTCTGGCAAACGAACAAGTTTACCTTCAAGCTTGTCAGCATCGAACTCAACGTATTGAGGACGACCAACAACGGCTTCAACGGCATCCTTGATGATTTGCATATCCTTTGACTTCTCACGAACGCTGATCACTTGACCAGGCTTAACTTCGTATGAAGGGATGTCAAGGCGCTTGCCATCAACAGTGATGTGACCATGGTTAACCAATTGACGAGCTTGACGACGAGTAGTAGCCAAACCTAAACGGTAAACCACGTTGTCTAAACGACGTTCGAGTAAGATCATGAAGTTAACACCATGCTTACCTTCGCGAATCTTACCTGCGCGAACGAATAAGTTATGGAATTGACGTTCAGTCAAACCGTACGTGAAACGCAGCTTTTGCTTTTCACGTAATTGCGTGCCGTATTCGGAAAGCTTTGAACGACGGCCTTGGCCGTGTTCGCCGGGTGCGAATGGACGACGTGCTAATTCTTTACCAGTACCTGAAAGTGAAACGCCAAGACGACGAGAAACACGCCAGCTTGGTCCTGTATAACGAGACATAGATAGTTCCTCCAAAAATTTTAGTTGGAGTAAAATAATTTGACGTGAGTTTGATATTCGTGCAGATCCCTTTGCGGTTTTCGCCCTGTGCAGCCGCAGTTTACTTACCCAACCACCTTTTGGCAGTGATCTGTTGACGAGCTTACCGCTCACCGCTGCATTATTTTACACAATTGCCAGTATACTGCGAATCCCTACTGAATGTCAATATGTTTCAATAGAATCGAAGCAAATTGTTCCAGTTCTGCGCGGTCATCTTCAGTGAAGTGACCAACAGTTGGTGAATCCAGATCCATCACACCAATTTTGACACTGTCTTTGGTGAGCGGGATCACGATCTCACTGTTACTAGCGGAGTCACAGGCAATGTGACCTGGGAATTGGTGAACGTCTTTTACCAGCTGGGACTGCTGTGTCTTCAAAGCGGTACCGCAAACGCCCGCGCCGTTCTTAATGTGCATGCAGGCAACGTTTCCTTGGAACGGGCCGAGCAAGAGTTCATCTTCTTTTGGCTGGTACAGATAAAACCCCGCCCAGTTAAGGTCTGGCAAGCTTTGGTTTAACAAAGCAGAAGCGTTTGATAAGTTGGCAATCAAATTAGTTTCATTATACAGAAGTGCATCTAATTGCTGATTCATCATTGAAACCGTGGTCTTTGTTTGCGTCATTTTGATTACCTCTCACGTTTTAGTTTATGAATCTTGAAATTCGGGTGAAGCCTTTTCACAAGGTATGCTATAATTTAGACTGGTATAGATTTTAATGGCTATTTGATGAAAAATCAATCATAATCTATCTAATTACATATAATTATGTATTTGGTAACGAAGGATGGGGATTAGATGTTTAGGGTATTAATAGGTGTCATTATCCTGGCAATTGTCATATACGCCGGTATATTAATCTACCAGCAGTATCTGATCAGGCGGTTGAAGGGAATCGATCAAAAACGAGAAGAACTGACAATCGATGAGCTGGGAAATTCAGTCGATCAAGTTCGTGCCATGAGTTTGACGGGGAAAACGTTGGAAGAAGTGGAACAGCTCACCACAGACTTTGGTGAATTGAAAGAAAACCGGCTGCCAAGACTTAAAAAGCAAGTTAATGACGCGATTAATAGCGCTAAACAATACCGGGTACTGACGGCACAGCAGGAAGCTAAAAAGGCGAATGCCTCACTGGAAGTTGCGCAGCAGGCCATTAAACAGGTACAAGATCACGTTGCGGAACTTAAGCAAATTGACGCGCAGCACAAACAGGCGGTAAAAACGCTGGAGTCACGCTACCAATCGTTACGGAAAACCTTACTGGCAAAGAACTTTATGTATGGTGACGCTATTGATGGCTTAGAGACTCAGCTGGGACAGTTGGAAGATGATAACGATCATTTCCGCGAAGTTACCAGTAAAGGGGACCATGAAGAGGCGGCTAAACTATTAGAGCGGCTTCAAGCGGATACCGACCATTTAGACGAAATGTTAAAGGCCATCCCGCCGCTGGTTGCTAACTTAGAAACGGAATTTCCAACTCAAATCAAGGAATTAACGCAGGGCGAAAGCGAGCTGTCAGAACAGGGCTATCAATTTCCAGTAGCTGATTTAAAGGATCAAATAGCGGCGTTGCCCGCCGAAGTCAGCAAGAGTAAAAGCTTACTGGCAAAGCTGGATGTGGACGCTGCTAAACAAGCTGACACTGCCCTGTCAACTAAAATCGATCACTTTTATGATTTAATGCAAAAGGAAATTGCAGCGAAACCTAAGGTGACCAAAAACTTGGATTACCTGTCTAAATTCATTAGCCACGCTCAAAATCAGAATAGTTTACTGATGCGTGAGCTGGAACGCCTGAATCATAACTACACACTTGATCATCAAGAATTAGAAACCACCCGAGAATTTACCGAACAGATTCGTAACATCGAAACGGCTTATCAAAAAGACGTGGAAAACATCCATAGTAATGATGCCATTTACACGGAAGTTGAAGCGCGTCAAACCCGGCAGATCCACGATTTAACTCAGATTGAAAAGCAGCAGCAAGAAATCAACGATTCGGTTGCTGGTTTAGCTAAGGAAGAGGAACAAGCCAATCAAAATCTGCAGCAGTTTGAATTTAAGCTGCATAGTATCCGGCGGGAAGTTGAAAACTTGAACCTTCCTGGGGTTGCAAAAAGTTACTTGGACTACTATCAGGTGGTCAGCGATGAGATCGATAAGCTGACGGATGACATGAATCAAGTCCAGATTAATATGGAAGATATTACTAAGCAGTTGATCATGATCCAATCGGACTTGGATATTTTGACCGAAAAGACCAACGACCTTATCGACAGTGCCAAATTGGCAGAACAGTTAATTCAGTATGCTAATCGGTACCGTCTAACGCATGAAGAGGTAGCAGCGGCGAGTCAAGAAGCTCAGCGCCTCTTTGACGAAGAGTATGACTACCCTAAGAGCCTGGAAACGATTGCCACTGTACTGGATGAAGTTGAACCTGGTTCGTATAAGCGGTTAGAGGATCATTATTACAAGAGCAAGCAGCCGGCAGCGAAAGAAGATACTGATGAGGTGTCAGAGAAATAGGGTTGTAATATTGGGAGTACTGCAGAAATGCGGTGCTCTTTTTTATGTTGCTGAATTGGGCTTCAGCGGGCAGAGAGCTGCATGTAAGGGACTGATTACACTTCGCTCTCTAAACGCCCGCTTCCACTCCTTACACTTGCTTCCCCCCGCCATATCCGATATAATCAATCCCAGTCTATTTGGTTGGAGTCGAACCAATCTAAAACACAAAGAGGCAGAGTATACATGATTTATTTTGATAATAGTGCAACAACGAAGGCTGATCCCGAAGTCGTTTCTACTTACGATAAAGTCAGTGAAAAGATTTGGGGAAATCCTTCCAGTTTACATCAGTTTGGTGAAGAAGCCTTCAACTTACTGGAACAGTCTCGCAAACAGATTGCCGACTTACTCGGTGCATCTCAAAGTGAGATTCTCTTTACAAGTGGCGGAACCGAGGGTGACAACTGGGTTTTGAAGGGGACTGCCATTGAAAAGCGGCAGTTCGGTAATCATTTGATCACTACTGCGGTTGAACATCCAGCTATTCATAATTCAATGGAACAGCTGGAGCAACTGGGTTTTGATGTGACCTATTTACCGGTTGACGAACACGGCCGAATTTCAATCGATGATTTGAAAGCCGCCATTCGGCCAACCACGATCTTGGTTTCAATCATGGCCGTTAACAACGAAATCGGGACGATTCAGCCGTTAAAAGAAGCTGCTGAGGTTTTGAAGGATTATCCTAAAATTCATTTTCATATTGATGCCGTACAAGGTATCGGTAAGGGGATTCAAGAGATGATCATGAATGATCGGGTGGATTTTGTGACCTTTTCTGGTCATAAGTTCCACGCACCGCGAGGCATTGGTTTTATCTATGCTCGTCGTGGCCGTAAGATCGCGCCATTACTCACTGGCGGCGGTCAGGAACGGAATTTGCGAAGCGGTACTGAAAATTTGCCCGCGATTACTGCCATGGCTAAGGCTTTACGGTTATTATTAACGGATGAAAAGCAAAAGGTCGCTAAAGAAGCAGAAATCAAACGCCGGATCTTTAATCACGTTAAACAATTTCCACTTGTCACTACTTTCTCTGAGGACAACGATGGGTTTGCACCGCACATTTTGTGCTTTGCGATTCAGGGCGTTCGTGGAGAAACGATTGTGCACGCTTTTGAGGAGAAGGGTATCTACATTTCTACTACTAGTGCCTGCAGTTCAAAAAAGCACGTGGCTTCAAGCACGTTAACAGCGATGCACATTCCAGAAACGCTCTCTACCAGTGCCATTCGGATTTCGTTGGATGACCACAATACGTTGGCAGAAGCTGACGAGTTCAACCAGGTCTTTGACCAGCTTTACGACAAATTCAAATTGTTATCAGCGTAAGATTTAATCAAAAAGGAGACCTAAATGCAATATTCTGAAATTATGGTGCGTTACGGGGAGCTTTCGACTAAGGGAAAGAACCGTAAAGATTTTATCCGCCAACTTGGCCGAAACGTGCGTCATAGCCTGCATGAATTTGAGGGTTTAGACGTTCGTGCGCAGTATGACCGCTTGCACGTTGCACTGAACGGTAATGATTCCGCGCCAGTTATTGAACGTTTAAAGGGTGTCTTTGGCATCGAAAACTTTTCGCCAGTGATCAAACTGGAAAAGGATTTTGAAGCCGTTAAGCAAACTGCCCTTGAAATGATCCAGGCGCAGTACAAACCCGGGATGACGTTTAAGATCAATACTCGTCGTCAAGACCACCAGTTTGAATATGATACCAACCAGATCAACGATAAATTAGGCGGTCACATTCTGCGCAACATTCCGGGAATCAAAGTTAAGATGAAGCACCCCGATATCACGTTGCGGGTGGAAGTTCGTTTGAACGGTATTTTTCTTAGCAGTGAAACTATTCCTGGTGCCGGTGGACTACCCGTTGGTACCGGCGGTAAGGCAACCATGATGCTTTCTGGCGGGATTGATTCGCCGGTTGCGTCGTACCTTGGCATGAAGCGGGGCGTCAAGCTGGATATGGTTCACTTCTTCAGTCCGCCATATACCAGTGAACAAGCCCTGGCTAAAGCTAAGGAACTGACAGCCAAAATTGCTGGTTATGCCGGCAGCATCAACTTTATTCAAGTTCCCTTTACTAAGGTGCAGGAAACGATTAAAGAAAAGGTGCCTGAAGGTTATTTAATGACCATTCAGCGCCGGATGATGCTGCGGCTTGCTGCCGCTATTACGAAGTCCCGTGGCGACAAGGGTGTTTTTACTGGCGAATCACTTGGTCAAGTCGCTTCGCAAACACTTGAAAGTATGATGGCCATTAATGACGTGACGACGTTACCAGTGCTGCGGCCCTTAGTTTCAATGGACAAGACCGAGATCATTAAGATTGCCGAAAAAATCGACACGTATGATCTATCGATCCTGCCGTTTGAAGACTGCTGTACGATTTTTACACCGCCAGCACCTAAGACGCGGCCGGATTTAGAGAAAACCCGTAACTTTGAAAAACTGATCGATGTTGATGGGTTGATGCAAGAGGCCTTGGACGGCATTAAAGTCACTGCCATTCATCCTGGTGAAAGCTTCCTGAATCAGCAGGAAGATGTCTTTGCTGAATTACTTTAAAAGCTGTTTGGTAAAAAGGTGCTCCCACTTTCCTCAGAAAATTCTGAAGGGAGTTGGGGGCACCTTTTGTGAGTTTTGATAGCCGGATAAGTGGTGTCCTAAAGTGTGAAGTAAACACCGAATACGCTTGCTTTTTTGAGTCTGACGCTGTAGATTTAAGCTATAGTTGCACCCAAAAGGAGTGTTTAATTTATGAAGGTTAAATTTAACGGCGAAGAAGTTGAATTGGAAGGCAATCCGCCTCAAGTTGGCGATCAATTGCCGAAGTTTAAGTTGTTCAATCAGAATGGTGAGAAGGTTAAGCTGGCACAGTTACTTGGCAAGCCACTGCTGCTTTCAGTAGTCCCTGATTTGCAAACACCTGTCTGCAGCACGCAAACACACAAGTTTAACCAGCAGGCTGACCACTATCCGGATGCAACTTTTGTGACGATTTCTAACAATACGATCGATCAGCAGAAGAACTGGTGCGGTGCAGAAGGTGTGATTAACCTGCAAGTCCTTTCTGACGAAGAGTTATCGTTTGGTTACGCTACTAATTTGTACTTACCCAACATGGGGGTTTTGACCCGTACAATTTTGGTAGCCGATGCTGATGGCAAGATCACTTACGAAGAGATCGTTGCTGATGTTGCTAACGAACCAGACTACGTTGCCGCGCTAAAAGCACTAGAAAAATTGACATCAAGAGTTGACGAGTAGCTTAAAAATGGCTATCATATCGAGTATAAGCAATGAGCAAGAGAGTTGATCAACCGGTATTGCAAAGAGAGAAAGCCCTTGGCTGAAAGGCTTTTCGAACCGCTGTTCAACAGTAGCTTGCGAGCTGTCAGACTGAACGCACAGTAAGTTTGACCGGAGTGACATCCGTTAACGATTGTTATTAAGAGGGGTTTAAAAGCCCAATTTAGGTGGTACCGCGAAAAGCACTTCGTCCTATATTTTTAGGATGAAGTGCTTTTTTTCTTACATAGCAATCAAATAAGAAGGGGAGAGATTAGATGACAGATAAAACAACAGAAATGCCGCCCAAGTACGATCCGCAGGCTGTTGAGGCGGGACGTTACAATGAGTGGCTATCAGAAGGGCTTTTCAAGCCTAGCGGGGATCAAAAAGCAAAGCCATATTCGATCGTTCTTCCGCCGCCCAATGTAACTGGTAAGTTGCATTTAGGCCATGCCTGGGATACGACGTTACAAGACATGCTGATTCGCCAAAAACGGATGCAAGGCTACGACACGCTTTGGCTGCCAGGCATGGATCACGCTGGTATTGCTACTCAGGCAAAGGTTGAAGCAAAACTTCGGGAACAGGGAATCAGCCGTTACGACTTAGGTCGGGAGAAGTTTGTCGATAAAGTTTGGGAATGGAAAGATGAATTTGCCAGCACGATTAAGACACAGTGGGGCAAACTTGGTCTTTCGCTTGATTATTCCCGTGAACGGTTCACCTTGGATAAAGGGTTGTCAGACGCCGTTAAAAAAGTGTTCGTGCAACTTTATCGTAAGGGGTTGATCTACCGTGGTGAATACATCATTAACTGGGATCCGCAAGCCCGGACTGCTTTGTCTGATATTGAGGTGATCCATAAGGACGATAAGGGCGCCTTTTACCACGTTAAATACAAATTTGCTGACGGTAAAACCAAGTTAAACGGCAAGGACTACATCGAAATTGCCACTACCCGTCCTGAAACGATGATGGGTGATACTGCCATTGCCGTTAATGCCAGTGATGAACGGTACAAGGACGTGGTGGGCAAGAAGGTTATTTTACCGCTTGCTAACCGTGAAATTCCGATCATTACCGACCAGCATGCTGATCCAGCCTTTGGGACCGGGGCCGTTAAGATCACCCCTGCCCATGACCCAAATGACTTCCTGGTTGGGAACCGTCATAACTTGGAACGGATCAATACCATGAATGAAGACGCTACGATGAACGAAAAGGCTGGTAAGTACGAAGGCCTGGACCGCTTTGAGGCGCGTAAAGCCATGGTTAAAGATCTGCAGGATCAAGGCTTGATGATTTCAATCGAACCAATCGTCCACTCCGTTGGTCATTCAGAACGGACCGGGGTTCAGGTTGAAGCCCGGTTATCAACCCAGTGGTTTGTTAAGATGAAGCCGTTAGCAGAACAGGCGTTAAAGAATCAAACGGGCGATGATAAAGTCGACTTCGTCCCAGAACGGTTTGAGGGAACGTTTACGCGCTGGATGGAAAACGTTCATGACTGGGTGATTTCCCGTCAACTTTGGTGGGGTCACCAGATTCCAGCCTGGTACAACAAGAAGACCGGTGAGATCTACGTTGATGAACAGCCACCGAAGGACATTGAAAACTGGGAACAAGACAAGGACGTCTTGGATACTTGGTTCTCAAGTGCACTATGGCCATTTTCAACCATGGGCTGGCCTGATACGGATGCGCCGGATTATAAACGCTACTTCCCAACCAATACACTGGTAACCGGATACGATATCATCTTCTTCTGGGTTTCACGGATGATTTTCCAATCCCTTGAATTTACGGGTCGCCGGCCTTTCAAGCACGTCTTGCTGCACGGTTTGATTCGCGATGAACAGGGCCGTAAGATGAGCAAGTCCCTGGGCAACGGGATCGATCCGATGGATGTCATTGATAAGTACGGTGCCGATGCACTGCGCTGGTTCTTATCCAACGGGTCAACACCTGGGCAGGATATTCGGTTTACTTATACTAAAATGGATGCGGCCTGGAACTTTATTAATAAGATCTGGAACGCTAGTCGATACGTTATCATGAACCTTGGTGATATGAGTACGCCTAAACTGCCTGATGAAAGTGAATGGGACTTAGCTGACCGCTGGATCTTAAGCCGCTTGAATAAGACGGTATCCCAAGTCACTGACCTGTTCGACAAGTTTAACTTTGGTGAAGCTGGTCGTGCCCTCTATGATTTCATTTGGAATGATTTCTGTGACTGGTACATTGAGATGAGTAAGGAAATCTTGACTGGTGACGATGAAAAAGCCAAGGCTAATACCCGAAACATCTTGGCTTACGTTTTGGATCAGACCCTGCGTCTGCTGCACCCAATCATGCCATTTGTTACCGAAAAGATTTGGCTGACGATGCCGCACGATGGTAAATCACTAGTGACGGCGAAATACCCGGTCGTCCACGATGAATTTGACGATGCTCAGGCAGAATCCCAAATGGCTAATTTGATTGAACTGATCAAGGCCGTTCGGAATATTCGGGCTGAAGCGAATGCACCGATGTCTTCAGAAATTGACGTGCTGATCAAGACGGACAATCAAGAATTAGCTCACGTGTTTGAAACTAACCGGGACTACATTGACCGGTTTGTTCGCCCAAAGGAATTGAAGATCGGGGCAGACGTTAAGGCACCTAAACTTGCCATGACCGGTATTATTACCGATGCCGAAGTCTATGTGCCGCTGGCCGAGTTAGTTGATTTGAACGAAGAAGCAGCACGGCTGAACAAGGAAATCAAGAAGTTTGAAGCCGAAGTTGATCGGGCAAAGAAGAAGCTAAGCAACGAACGCTTCGTTGCCAATGCACCCGATGAAGTGGTTGAAGGCGAACGTCAAAAGCAAGCGGACAATGAAGCTAAGCTAAAAGCAACGCAGGATCGTTTAGCGGCGTTAAGAGCTGAACAGTAGTTGTTCTGCATGTTATAATAAATTTCAGAATCAAGGGGGGCGGGATCAATATTGATTCCGCCCCTCTTTAAATGAGAAGAGTGGAGATTGATAGGAATGGTGGAGAGTTATGATGAGGCGTTAAATTTTATTCACGGTCGAACGAAGTTTAAGAAAAGCAAACATTTAAACCGAATGCAGAAATTCTTGGAGCTGCTCGGTGATCCGCAGCGAGAAATTTCGGCAATTCACGTTGCGGGGACGAACGGAAAAGGGTCCACGGTTGCTTATTTGAGAGACTTGCTAATGGCTCAAGGCTACACAGTTGGGACGTTTACGTCACCGTTTTTAGTTCGGTTTAACGAACGGATATCGGTTGACGGCAAGCCGATTTCCGATTCAGAACTGGTCAAATTAGTTAACCGGGTGCAACCCACTGTGGCCGACCTGGATGCTAATTACCCGGAAGGCGGACCCACCGAGTTTGAGATTATAACCGCAATGATGTTCTTGTACTTTAAGACTAGAGTTGATGTGGCCGTGGTTGAGGTTGGAATTGGCGGCTTGTTGGATTCAACCAACGTGTTTACACCAGCCGTTTCTGTCATCACAACGATTGGGTTCGACCACATGAAAATATTGGGGAATACGTTACCGGAAATTGCTGCTCAAAAAGCCGGTATAATTAAGCCAGCGGTGCCAGTTGTGGCGGGCCGGTTACCGGACTCGGCAATGCAGGTGGTTGAAAGGACGGCTGACTCAAACCAGAGCGCTTTGTATCGATTGGGTCACGAGGTAACGACTCGCATTAAATCAGAGACCGGCTGGCAGGAAAAATTCGACTACCAGTTTAACGATCAATTATTTAAAGGATTAAAGATCAGCATGCTCGGCGATTATCAAGTAGATAATGCCAGCTGTGCGTTAACCGCATTTATCCTGTATCAAAAACAGCACCACCAAAAGGTTAATCAGTCGGAGGTTGCGCGTTCCTTGGCAAAGACCACTTGGGCCGGCCGCTTTGAACCCCTTAATCAGGACCCCCTGATCGTGATCGACGGCGCCCATAACGAGCCCGCCATCGAAGAGTTAACGGCACTTTTAAAGCAGCGTTTCAGTGACAATGAAATCTACATTTTGTTCGGGGTCCTGGCCGATAAACAGCACGATAAAATGCTTTCAACTTTGCGGACAGTACCTAATCTGCACGTGATTTTAACCACTTTTCAAGGACCGGGGACCCGTGCAGTCACTGATCCGAAAGAACTAGCCAATCAGTACCGAGATGATCAGCGCATTGAAGTGATCGATAACTGGCAATTGGCGATTGGGACCGTCTTGCAGCGGATGTCAGCTGAAGATCTGTTTTTGATCACGGGGTCCTTATACTTTATTTCCGACGTTCGGGCCTTCTTTAAAGAGCCTTGATTCACCGTTGCTGGATACGTAATATTTAATTTCTTTTAAATCATAAATTAATACTTGCCAGACCACCCTATAATTAGTTATGCTTTTAATCGGCGAGTAGTTATTAAATTTTCGAGGTATGGTATAATAACACCTAGCAAATTAACAAGCAATCGAACGAGTGGTTGTGGCTAAATGAAGGGATGAAACAGATTGTTCGGATTAGGAACTAAAAACATTGGTATCGATCTTGGTACGGCCAACACAATTGTTTACGTGGACGGTAAGGGTATTGTTTTACGTGAACCATCAGTGGTCGCCAAGAATTCGAAAACCGGCGAAATTGTCTCAGTCGGTGAAGATGCAAGAGCAATGATTGGTCGGACACCAGCAAGTATCGTTGCCATTCGGCCAATGAAAGATGGCGTGATTGCCGATTATGATACGACCGTTGCAATGATGAAGTATTATATTCAAAAGACGTTGGGAACCTCTAATGGTAAGCCTTACGTCATGGTTTGTGTGCCTAGCGGTGTTACGGAAGTTGAAAAGCGTGCGGTTATTGACGCTACCCGTGTTGCGGGAGCCCGTGACGCATACGTACTTGAGGAACCGTTTGCTGCAGCCATTGGTGCGGGCCTTCCCGTTATGGATCCAACTGGTAGCATGGTTGTTGATATTGGTGGCGGAACTACTGACGTTGCTACCATTTCACTGGGTGGGATCGTTTCGAGCCGTTCAATTCGGATGGCCGGCGACAAGCTGGACGAAGCGATTGTTGCCTACGTTCGCCAGCACTTTAATTTATTGATCGGTGAACGGACGGCTGAACAGTTGAAGTGGGATATTGGTTCCGCTTCAAAGGAAGCCGTTAAAGAAGATGACGGTGCTTCAATCAGAGGTCGGGATCTTATTACAGGTCTGCCTAAGACGATTGATGTTTCAGCCGCAGATATTGCAGAAGCCATTCACGAATCAGTTGAAGAAATTATTGGTGCAGTTAAAGAAACACTTGAAGAAACTTCCCCTGAAATTGCAGCTGATGTGATTGACCACGGGATTGTTTTGACTGGTGGCGGTGCTTTATTGCATAATTTACCAGACGTTATTGCGGATGCGACTAAGGTACCAGTCTTTATTGCTAACGATCCACTTGACTGTGTTGCTATTGGGACTGGCGAGTCACTTAAATCCATCGACGTAATGAAAAAGAAATAGCATTCGGGAGTGGGGCATTAGTTCTGGGAAATTTGTTGAATGCGGTACTTTCGTGTTTAACCACTTAGAACACCTCCAGCCGTGTAAGCAAATAATTCCGTATGTTCATTTTCAGAACATACGGAATTATTTACTTACAGGCAATCTGGAAAAATGTCGCGCTTTTTAATGTATGCATAATGTAGAAAGAGAACGGGTCGATTTGGTCGGCCCACTCTCCAATCACTGGAGGACGATCATGAATAAATTCTTTTCAAACCGACGATTAGTGATTGTGATTGTTTGTCTAATTGTCAGTTTTGGGTTAATGAGTGTCTCTGTTGCCATCCGCAACAAACGTTCGACACCGCCTATGATTCAACAGTTTGGTAACGATGTTGTTGGTTTAGTTAACCGTGTCGTTGCCTGGCCTGTTAGTGGCCTGAAGGGATCGGTTACTGGTTTTTCCGATTTAATGAATACCTATCAGGAAAATCAGCGGCTTAAAGGCCAAGTCCAAGAACTGGCACAGACTAAAGTTCATGATCAAGCCGTTAATCAAGAAAATAAAAAATTAAAGAAAGAGCTTAAGCTGGCCCATTCTCTGACCGACTATTCACCGGTCAACGCTACCGTCATTGCGCGTACACCTTCTGCTTGGCAGAATCAAGTGATCATCGATAAGGGTAGTGCAGCCGGAATCAAGAAGAATATGCCGGTACTATCGGGTTCAGGAATCGTTGGCCGAATTTCTGAGGTCAATCGGACTAATAGTAAAGTTGAACTGCTTTCAAACAGCAGTGAATCGGCTAACCGGTTTGCCGTGACAATTGCGAATAAAGCTGGTCAGAATGTTCACGGAATTGTCTCAGGCTATAACCGTGATAAGAATCTTATCGAAATGGGTAACGTCACCTCGAAGACAAAGATTGAGAAGGGTGACAAAGTTTCAACTAGTGGCTTGGGTGGCGTTATGCCAGCCGGGCTCTTCGTTGGTACCGTGGTAAGCACTGGGACCGATAATTACGGGTTAGCGTCTAAAATTTCAATCAAACCAGCCACGAACTTATCTGAATTGAGTGCCGTGACCGTTGCTATTCGACAAGCTCAAACAACCAATTAAGGAGGCAATTATGTTACGAGTAACTAAATTACGTTACGGCTTTCCAATTGGGTTGTTCCTGTTCTTTTACTTCGATGGCGTCTTGGGAGCAGCATTCCCACGGCAGCTTTTTAGCGTACCGTATGCTATGAGCAGCTATTTGGTTGTTTTATGGCTGGTCTTTGCCGTTTTCTTTGAGGATAATCTTCAGATTCCGCTTGGTATCTGGGCGGCTATTGCAGGTGGCCTATTTGATGTTTATTACACGGGTATTTGGGGTATCTTTGTGTTTGTTTTTCCAATTGTGATTGCACTGACAAAGGCTTGTTATAAGGCTTTTCCAATCAACTTTTTAAGTGGTTTGCTGGTTTATTTCATTGATATTACGGTCATTTGCACCCTGAGCTACTTCGGTAATTTGGTCGTTCATATGACCAGCGCATCATTCACGGATATGATGGTTGATTCGTTAGCACCAACGCTAGCCTATAATTTGGCAGCTTACGTGATACTGTACTTTCCAGTGCAATGGCTGTTCAATCGTTTGAAGAATTAAAAAGGGGTCGGGAGTATGCAAGCTGTAGTGTTACGCGGTAATCAGGATGGGTATCAACTTGTATTGGATCAAGCGGCAAGTTTTAAAGAAATCCAGGAGGCGCTTAGGGAGCTTCTGGATAACTTAGCGGCCGATTCCAATGCCACTAGTCAGATCAGTTTTGATGTGCTCAGTAATCGCCGGTTATTGACTGCTGAGCAGAATAAACAATTGGAACAGATTTTTAGTGATTATGATCATTTTCAGATTCATAAGGTGATTCCAGATGTGATTACCATTAAAGATGCCATTCATTTAAAGGAGCAGGACAATGTTCATCTCGCAACCCAGACGATTCGTAACGGACAGACGCTGGAGTTAAAGGGTGATGTTTTGTACCTGGGACTGATCAACGAAGGCGGCCGCCTATTAACTACCGGCAATATTTACGTCTTGGGGTCGGTGTTTGGCATTCTGCAAGCTGGCTATCCAAGTGGTGAAGATAAAGTTGTGATTGGTGATCTGCAGCACGCACAACAAGTTCGGATTGGTGAACAAATTAGTATTGTGGAAGCTGATCAGCCGGTTGAAGGCAGTCAGACAGTTGCATACGTTAACGACCTGCACGTATTGGAATATGGTCAATTAAGTGATTTAAAAACGATTAATCCGAGGATTTATCACCAAATGGGAGGCTAACAAAGATGGGAAAATCAATTGTAATCACCTCTGGTAAGGGAGGGGTCGGCAAGACAACTTCAAGTGCCAATATTGGAACCGCCCTGGCGTTAATGGGCAAGCGGGTCTGCTTGGTCGATTTAGATATTGGCCTTAGAAACCTGGACGTTATCCTTGGCTTAGATAACCGAATTATCTTTGACATTGTTGACGTCGTGGAAGGCCGTGCCAAATTGGCACAGGCCTTGGTTAAGGATAAGCGGTTCGATGATCAGCTATACTTGCTGCCAGCCGCACAGAACACGGATAAAACAGCGCTTACTGAAGACCAAGCTAAAGCCATCGTAGATGAACTGAAAGAAGAATTCGACTACGTTTTAATTGATTGTCCAGCCGGAATTGAACAGGGCTTTCTTAATGCGGTTGCGGGTGCCGATGCTGCCATTATTGTAACTACGCCGGAAATATCGGCAGTTCGTGATGCTGATCGGGTAGTCGGCTTATTAGAGAAGAATCCGCTCAAAGAAGAATCACACCTGATTATTAACCGAATTCGCGGACATATGATGGCTGACGGTGAGGCCATGGATGTAGATGAGATTACGCATCACCTTGGCTTGCCGCTGCTAGGCATCGTTTTGGATGATGACGAAGTGATTGCTACTTCTAATCGTGGGGAACCCATTGTTTTGGAGTCTGAGAACCCAGCAGGCCGCTGTTATCGCGACATTGCCCGTCGTTTGGAAGGCGAGACAGTGCCGTTAATGAAAATTCAGCAGCCAAAAACCGGTCTTTGGTCCAAAATTACGCACTGGTTTTCTCGCGGCTAACAGTAATTTCCGAATGAGAGTTGACAAGGAACTTATTTAAGATATAATGAGAATTAATCTAATAAAACAAACGTTGATCAGACTAGTAGTTAAGTTTAGTTAATCAGAGAACCCGCGCAGATGAGAACCGGGTATTTAAGCTTGATGAATCACATCTGGGAGTTGACTTTCTGAACGAAGTAGGAAAGCTCCGGTAAGCTCGTTATCGCTGAAGTTTATTATATAAACTTACTGAGGTTGGCTGTGTGAGCAGTCAGCGAATCAGAGGTGGAACCGCGAAATTATCGTCCTCTTGGCTTAATTGCTAAGAGGACTTTTTAATTTCATTAATAAACTTTGTGAGGATTGCTGCGTAAGCAGTAGTCGAATTAGAGGTGGAACCGCGATATTGTCGCCCTCTTGAGCTGTTAATCAGTTCAAGAGGGCTTTTTTCATTAAGAAGGGGGAGACATTATGTTACATTATGTATCTGAAATATTACCGTCACTATTGAGTGGTGCCTGGATGACCATCAATATATTCTTCTGGACGCTGATTGCTTCGATTCCGCTCGGTATTCTGGGGAGTTTAGGGTTAACGTCAAAAATTGCCCCACTTCGCTGGATTTTGAAGTTCTACGTGTGGCTGATGCGAGGAACGCCGCTGTTACTGCAATTGATTTTTGTCTTTTACGGGCTGCCGATTGTTGGTATTATTTTCCAACGTTATGACGCTGCGTTGTTTGCATTTATTCTGAATTATACAGCCTATTTTGCCGAAATCTTCCGTGGCGGTTTTCAAGCCATTGACCCAGGTCAGTTTGAAAGCGCACGGGTGCTTCGGTTAACCCGCGGTCAGACACTTATAAAAATTGTGATTCCGCAAGTGGTCAAGATCGTTGTGCCATCAATTGGTAACGAAACGATCAATTTGATCAAGGATTCATCGTTAGTTTACGTTATCGGCTTGGGTGATCTGCTGCGTGCCGGCAACGTGGCTACTGCTAGAGACGTTACATTATTGCCGCTAGTCTTAGTTGGAATCATCTACCTGCTGATGACCGCTGTTGCCACCTTTGTTCTTCGTAAGGTTGAGCAGCACTACCGGGCATGGCGATAAGTTAGAGAGGGGAAACGCATATGCTAGAACTTAAAAATATTAAAAAGCAGTTTAGCGGTCGCACGATTTTGGATAATTTCAATATGCAGGTACCAGACAACCAAATCACCACGATTGTCGGCCCATCAGGCGCTGGTAAAACGACCCTATTACGTTGTATTAGCGGTTTGGAAAAAACGAATTCAGGGTCGTTCATTTTGGATGGCAAGTCCTTCGATCCGGCTAATAACCGGGACAATGACAACGTTATCGGGGTTGTTTTTCAAGACTTCCAACTCTTCCCTAATTTAACCGTTTTAGACAATATTACTTTGGCACCGCAATTAGTACTCAAGCAGTCGAAGAAAGAATCTGAAAAGCAGGCTCAAAAGCTGATCGACCAGTTGAATTTGACGGGTAAAGAAAGTTTATACCCCTACGAGCTGTCTGGCGGCCAAAAGCAGCGAGTGGCCATTGTACGGGCGTTAGCAATGAACCCCAAGATTCTGTGCTATGATGAGCCAACCAGTGCGTTGGATCCAGATTTACGGCACACGGTGGAAAATATTATTCTTGGTTTGAAAAAGGACAATATGACCCAAATCGTGGTGACTCACGATATGGAGTTTGCTAAAAACATTGCTGATCAAATTGTTCGTGTTGAACCAATTAAAGCTTAGTGGGGAGGAAAAAAGCATGAAAAAAAGCGTGAAGAAAATTTGGCTTTGTCTGATCATGCTGGTCTGCACCGTCTCACTACTGTCTGGCTGCAGCGGTATCAGTGTTGGTAAGCGGGCGAACCACGTTGACAACTGGAACCGAATCCAAAAACGGGGTTACGTTACCGTTGGTTTAGATGATACTTTCGTACCGATGGGCTTTCGTCAAAAGAGCGGCAAACTGGTTGGCTACGATGTTGATTTAGCTAGAGCGTTGTTTCGACTATACGGGATCAAAGTCAGCTTCCAATCAATCGACTGGTCAATGAACGCGACTGAGCTGAATAACGGTACGATTGACCTCATTTGGAACGGCTACTCGAAGACCCCTCAACGTGAAAAGAAGGTGGCCTTCAGTGATACTTACCTGCAAAATGATCAGACACTGGTCTCGTTAAGAAAGAATCACATTAATTCCTTTGCAGACATGCAGGGAAAGACGTTAGGTGCGCAAGCAGGTTCATCTGGTGCGCAGGATATCAGTCAGTATCCCAACATGCTGAAAAACCGGATTAAAGGAAAATCACCCGTGTTGTATGATTCGTTTACTAATGCATTTATTGATTTAAACGCTGGCCGGATCCAAGGGATGGTCATTGATTCAACCTATGCTGGTTACTACATTAACCATGAAAGTAATCCTAAAGACTACCAGATTACTAACGGCTCGTTTCCGAAAGAACAGTTTGGCGTTGGTATGCGTAAGACCGATAAAACCATGCGTTACAAGATCAATCGCGGGTTAAAGGTCTTAGCTAAAAATGGGACGTTAGCTAAAATTAATCACAAGTGGTTTGGTAACAGTGCTGATTCACCGTTGTTAAAGAATAATCAGTAGTTTTAAATCGAAAGTGCGTGATAAAACTTGGTAGCTCTCAGGATTTAACTAAAATAGTGTCTGTTCCGGCGAACTTTGTCGGGACAGGCACTGTTTTGGTTAAATGGTTGGAGCTGGTTGAAAGACTGATCAATACCGACTTAAGGTACGACCTTTTTAGTCAAAACGGTGCGCAAATATTTTTATTTTTTCAATCCAAAAGGGTGGCGTTTTAGCGATAAATCATCTAATATGGTTTGGTAATGTCCAAAGGAGGGCTAAATTTGCCAAAGCAATTAGCAAAGGGCGTGTGGTTAAACGTCATTCCAACGACCCAGTTCAAAACGATCAGTATGACGGTTGATTTTATCGCACCTGGCAACGTTCAGGAGTTATCCAACCGAATTTTATTAGCACAGCTGCTGGAGACCAGTAGTGCTGACTACCCGACGCAGACGTCACTAGCACGCAAGCTTTCGATGATGTATGGCGCCAGCTATGGCGTCAACGTTTTTCGGTATGGCTTGCAGGAGGGCTTGCGTTTTTCAAGTACCATTATTAACGACCGTTTTATTGGCAGCGAATCACTGCTAAGCGAAATGGTGAAATTCTTATACAGCGTGATTTACCGACCGCTAGTTACCGATGATGCTTTTGAGGCGGTTACGTTTGGTCGCCAAAAGCAAAACTTGCTGGCTTATTTGAAATCGCTGAACGATGACAAACAGTATTACGCTGAACAGCAGTTAAGCCAGCTTTATTTTAAGAACGAACCGTTTTTCGCTACTAGTTTGTATGGTGATGCACAAACGATCGGTGCCATTAGTGCTAAGACACTCTATTCGACTTATCAGGAACTGCTTTCAACCAATCAGATTCAAATTACGGTGGCCGGTGATGTTGCTGAAGCTGATTTAGTTAACGCATTAGAAGAGTGGCAGTTGAAGGATCGCCAGGTTCATGATTCTGAGCTGATCTATCGGCGTCCGCAAGACGAGCTGGTGTCAAAAACTGAGGGGCAGCCTTTACAGCAGTCAAAACTTAACATTGCTTATAAGCTACCCGTTTATTATAGGGAGGCCGATTTTTATAAAGCGTTAGTATTTAACGGTTTGTTTGGCGGTACGCCGATTTCCATGCTGTTTAAAAACGTCCGGGAAAAGAATAGTCTAGCCTACTATGCTTCCAGCCGCTTTGACGGCTTTACGGGTACGCTGCTTGTCCAAACGGGAATCGACCAAGCCAACGAAGCAGCCGTGAAAGCCATTATTGCGGAACAGTTGGATGCCATTGCTAAGGGTGAATTTAGCGACGAACTTTTAAATCAGGTGGTTGCGAGTTTGATTAATGGCAGGGAGTCGCGTTTGGATTCTCAACGGGCACTGGTCAACCAAGCCATGCTTGATCAGCTGCTTCATAGTAGTGTCAGCGCACCCGATTGGGTCAAACAGATCAAACGGGTGACACGAGAAGATGTTGCAGCCATTGCGAAAAAAGTTTCGCTGCAAGCAGTCTACTTTTTGAAGGGAGAAGACGCCAAATGAAACAACAGCACTATTCAGATTTAGGCGAAACGCTCTATTCAGAAACGCTTAGTAATGGTTTACGTGTTTATTTATTGCCTAAAGCTGGCTTTCATAAAACCTACGCTGTGATGACGACGGATTACGGTTCGATCGACCAGTCTTTTGTGCCGTTGAACGGGACGGCGCCAGTTACCCAGCCGGCTGGGATTGCACACTTCCTGGAGCACAAAATGTTTGAGAAAGCCGACCATGATGCATTTGATACGTTCGCTCACTTTGGCGGCAGTTCTAATGCGTTTACCAGTTTTACGCATACCAGTTACCTGTTTTCCGCCACTCATCATTTGCAGGAAAACTTAGAAACGCTGCTGGATTTTGTGCAGGACCCTTATTTTACTGAGCAAACGGTCAACAAGGAAAAGGGGATTATCGGTCAGGAAATTCAAATGTATCAAGATGATCCTAATTCTCGGGCTTACTTTGGGACCATTGCTAACCTTTACCCCAACCAGCCATTAGCGGACGATATTGCGGGATCGCTTGAGTCGATCGATAAGATTAAGCCGGATGACCTTTACCTTGCTCACCAGACGTTTTATCATCCCAGCAATATGAGCCTGTTTGTGGTTGGCCGGCTGGAACCGGCCGAAACACTGGCTTGGATTAAAGCTAATCAGTCAGCAAAGCAATTTGCAAAGCCGGCGCCCATCAAGCGAATCTTACCGCTAGCATCACCAAGAGTGATTGAACACAAGCGGCTGGAAATGCCGGTAGAACGACCAAAAGCAACAATCGGTATTCGTGGGATGGATGAATTACCAACTGGTATTGACCGGTTAAAGTATGAGGACGCATTGTCGTTGGGCTTCACACTTTTGCTGGGAGAAACGGCCCCGGACTTTTTGTCATTGTACGATAAGGGGATTATTGACGACAGCTTTGGCTATAATATTGAATTGCAACGCGGTGCCCACCACGTCATCATGGCGGGAGAGGCTGAAGATCCAGAAGCCTTTGAAAACGCCATAATCAGCATTCTGCAGCATGCAACTGATAAGCTGGCAGCGGCTAGCGACCGGTTTGAGGCTGTTCAACGTGAAGCGATTGGCAGCACGTTGGCATCGTTTAACTCCTTGGAGGCCATCGCTAATCAATTTGATGACCGGTTGTATGGTGAAGCAAGCTTATTTGACGAGGTTGGGGTTGTCAAAGCCTTGACGATGACTGATATCATACAGACCATGCAGCAATTTATCAGTTCAGCTGGTATTAGTCTTCAAGAAATTGTGCCTGGTCATTAAGAAAGCCTTAAAAAGTTGTCAGACAAGAATTCATCATTAAATCATGGCTTGACGTATGCTATACTAATACTGAAATAACAAGACTTTATAGGTTAATAGGTGGAGAAAAATTTATGAGTGAAAATACTAAGTCAATTGGCGAAACGTTACGTGACGCCCGGATCGCTAAGGGTTTTACCCTTGATGACCTTCAGCAGACAACAAAAATTCAAAAGCGGTATTTGATTGCAATTGAAGACGGCAAGTTTTCAGACTTACCCGGTGATTTTTACGTGCGTGCTTTTATTAAGCAGTACGCTCAGACTGTTGGTTTAGATGGTAACGATCTACTTGATCAGTATAGTGACCAGTTGCCAAGCACCAAAACACAGGAATATGTGGATCGGGTCAATGAAGAGAATCCTTCCACACGGTCGGCTCAACGTAAAGTTGACGATCGAACAGCTAAGATCAAGCGGCAAGTACCGATTATTGCTGCGGTTATCGTTGTTGTGGCAGTCTTAATTGGTATCTGGCTGGCAACAACCAGGAGTTCTCAATCAAGTAATAAGGCACAAAACGTGGATAGCAGTTCGGTATCAGTTTCTGGCAGTTCAGCAAAATCCAGTTCTTCGGCTAAAGCCTCAAGCAAGAAGCCGGCTGCTTCATCTAAGAAGGTTTCAAAATCTAGCTTTAGCAAGGTTTCGGCTTCCGGTTCTTCAACGACTTATACCATGAAGAACGCGCCAAAGACGAAAACGATTAAAATCAAGACGTCTAATAATGCTTGGGTGTCGGTTAACTCAGCTGGGAATTCCGCCTTTCAAGGGACTGTGACCTCTGGCAGCGCACGCACCGTTAAGCTGAATGCTAACGCCACATCGGTAACGCTGAACTTGGGTAATGCACCGGCGACGAAGGTCACCATTGGCGGGAAATCATTACCAATCGCCAAATCAACGAGTTCGGCAGCCAGCACTTCTTCAACGAGTGCCTCCACAACGAGTGGTTCAGCGGCTGGTACTGCCAGTTCCGCATCGTCCACAAACACCACATCTCAGGTTCAAAATATTACTGTCCAATTTAAATAATCAAAAGAAGGTAAGCTGAAGGGCTTGCCTTTTCTTGAGACATACGTATCTGGAGGGAACACTGTGAATTTACCTAATAAATTAACGATTGGCCGGATTATTCTAATTCCGATATTTCTCATTATTCTGGCTGTACCGATGGACTGGGGCTCAGTAGTTTGGTTATCAACTAAAATTCCGGTTACTCAAATTGTAGCTGCAATTGTCTTTGCGATTGCTTCGATTACCGATTTTTTGGATGGTCAGATTGCCCGCCGACGGCATTTGGTCACTAACTTTGGTAAGTTTGCCGACCCGTTAGCAGATAAGATGATCGTGATGACCGCCTTCATTCTGCTCGTTCACATGGGTTTGGCACCAGCTTGGGTCGTTGCAATTATTGTTTGCCGTGAATTAGCAGTGACTGGGTTACGGTTGATCATTGTTGAAAATAACGGTACGGTAATGGCTGCAGCTTGGCCGGGTAAAATTAAAACGACTTCACAGATGTTTAGTATCATTTTATTGCTGCTTAACAATGTTTTGTTTGCTAACTTTCCATTGGGCACCATCTTGCTTTACATTTGCCTGTTCTTTACGATTTACTCAGGAATTGATTACTTCGTTAAGAACCGAAGTGTTTTTGCGGATTCGTTTAACGATTAAAAGAAAGGGGTATGTTCTTGAAACGAGGACAACCCTTTTTTGCTAGAATTAGAGGATAAGGATAGGAGGAAGTTTGATGAACGCAGAAATTGTTGCTGTGGGGACGGAACTGTTATTGGGTCAGATAGCTAACACGAACGGAGCTTATTTGGCACAGAAACTGGCTGAGATTGGCGTTAACGTCTATTACCAGACCGTGGTCGGGGATAACCCAGACCGCCTTGAAAACGTCTTAAAAACGGCAGAGAAACGCAGCGATTTGATCTTAACCATTGGGGGCCTTGGTCCCACGGAAGATGATTTGACGAAGCAAATCGTAGCGCACCATTTGGGAGAACCATTGGTAATCGATAACGATGCCAAAGCTAAAATAGATCAGTACGGTGCCAAACTATCAAACAATCTTAAGCAAGCACTAAAAATTCAAAATGCCATCAGCTTGACCAATCACAATGGGTTTGCCGTTGGTGATCTTTATTTGAACCAGCACGGGACGAGTTACGTCTTGTTACCTGGACCGCCATCCGAGTGTTTGATGATGATCGACCGGGAATTAATGCCGCAGTTAAAAAAACTGGGCAATCAAAACCACGTATTTAAATCTAGGGTGCTCAGGTTTGCTGGTATTGGTGAATCTCAATTGGTAACGGATATTGCCGATTTGATTGACCATCAGGATAACCCCACTATCGCACCGTACGCCAAATTAGCGGAGGTAACGCTTCGAGTGACGGCCTCTGCTGCGGATGAAGCTGCTGCTGACGCACTGATCCAGAAGACGGTGGATAAGATCCTTGCGCGGGATGGTCGGTATTTTTACGGGTACGGTGATGATAATTCTTTAGCCAAAGTCGTGGTCAATCAGCTCATTGACCGTCAGCTTTCAGTGACAGCGGCCGAAAGTTTAACTGCGGGTGAATTTCAGAGTACTATTGGCAACGTTCCTGGGGTTTCCGCCGTATTTCCTGGCGGCTTTGTCACGTATGCCAACGAAGCCAAGCAACGGTTACTTGAGATTCCAGCGGAAGTGATTGCTTCGCATGGGGTGGTTAGTGAAGCGACGGCGATCTGGATGGCCAAGCAAGCCAAGTTAAAGATGAAAACGGATATTGCGGTTTCCTTTACTGGTGTGGCGGGCCCCGATGAGTTAGAGGACCAGCCTGCCGGTACTGTTTGGATTGGCATTGCCTACCGGGATGAAGACCCCCAAGCTTATTTGTACCACTTCACTAACGGCCGTCAGCAAATTCGGGCACGCTCAGTATTAACTGGTCTGGATCTTATTCGTCAAAGATTAGCAACCAACTAGTGATGCGAACTTTTGTTCGTTTTTGCTTGCAATTTTGCGTTAAGAAAGGTATAGTTTATTTTGCAAATGGCTACTAAGGAGGAACTACATGGCTGACGAACGGCAAGCAGCGTTAGATGCTGCATTAAAGAAAATTGAAAAAAACTTCGGTAAGGGTTCTATCATGCGAATGGGTGATAAAGCCGATACTCAAATCTCAACGATTTCCAGTGGCTCATTAGCACTAGACAATGCGTTGGGTGTTGGTGGGTATCCTCGAGGCAGAATCGTGGAAGTATACGGTCCAGAAAGTTCTGGGAAGACGACCGTTGCCTTGCACGCGGTTGCTGAAGTTCAAAAAAATGGCGGGACTGCTGCCTATATTGATGCTGAAAACGCGTTGGATCCAGCTTATGCAACGCATCTAGGAGTTAATATCGATGATTTACTGCTCTCTCAGCCAGATACAGGTGAACAGGGCTTGGAGATTGCGGACGCATTGGTTGCCAGTGGCGCTGTTGACATGATTGTAGTCGATTCTGTGGCTGCACTGGTTCCTCGAGCCGAAATCGATGGTGAGATGGGAGACGCCCACGTTGGGTTACAAGCGCGGTTAATGTCACAAGCGCTACGTAAATTATCGGGATCGATCAATAAGACCAAGACGATTGCCATTTTTATCAACCAGATTCGTGAAAAAGTTGGTGTCATGTTTGGTAATCCTGAAACTACCCCTGGTGGCCGGGCGCTGAAGTTTTACGCAACGATTCGTTTGGAAGTTCGTCGCGCGGAACAAATTAAAGAGGGCACCGACATTATTGGTAACCGCGTACGGATCAAAGTGGTTAAAAACAAGGTTGCACCGCCATTTAAACGTGCAGAGGTTGATATCATGTACGGGGCTGGTATCTCACAGACCGGTGAGTTAGTGGATATGGCCGTTGATAAAGACATTATTAATAAGTCTGGTTCATGGTACTCATATGGCGATGATAGGATCGGTCAGGGACGAGAAAACGCCAAGGCGTACCTTGCTGATCATTCTGACGTTATGGATGAGATTAGGACTAAGGTTCGAAAAGCCTATAACATGGATGGTACTGCTGAGGAGGAACAGGATCAATCAGCGGACGAAAAAAGTGTTGAGACGTTAGATTTGGAGCCCAAGGATTCAAAAAATCCAAAAGACGCCAAAACGACTAAAACGAAACCTGCAAAATCATAATTTAAAGCGAAAGTCCAAGAGGTATTACTTCTTGGGCTTTTTTGATTGTAAACAGGTCAGAAAATATAGCACAGAATTTAGTTGGCTTATTTTGTCATTATATTTTAAGAAATTAATTTCTTCACTGCTGTTCGCCACTCTTTTATTGACAGCGTTGCGACTTAACATTAGAATATTAGTTGTGTCAATAATCAAATTACATCTAAAAATTTACTGATTTAGCAATCAAAAATTTTGATGATGCGGAGGTGGAATCATGGGTATTCCTGAAATAATCCTCGCAATCATCGCTATCGTTGTAGGTGCCGTCATCGGATACTTTGTCCATAAATCAATTGTTGAACGCAATTTGGACGCAGCACACGAAACAGCACAAGGCATTTTAGCTGATGCGAAAAAGCAGGCTGAGACTGATACTAAAGAGGCTTTGCTTGAAGCCAAAGAGGAAGGTCATCGCTACCGGGCCGATGTTGAAAAGGATTTGAAGCGGCAACGCGGAGAAGTTCAAAAGCAAGAAGACCGGGTTTTACAGCGAGAAGAAGCACTTGATCGTAAAGATAACGCTTTTCAAAAGCGGGAAGATGTTTTAGAACGCAAGGAAAATAAATTGAGTTCTGAACAGCAAAAACTAGCTAAATTACAGCAACAGGCGGATTCACTTGTTGAAAAACGGCAAGCAGCTGTGGAAGAAGCAGCTGCGCTTTCTAAAGAGGAAGCACAGTCCCTGATTATTAATGAAGCAAAGCAAGCGTTAAGCTCTGAACGCGCTAAGATGATTAAAGAATCCAATGAAAAGGCCGCTAAAGAAGCGGACTCGAAGGCGAAGGAATTAATCGTTCAAGCGATTCAACGAAGTGGCGCCGATATGGTATCAGACACGACAGTATCGGTTGTTACCCTTCCTAACGACGACATGAAAGGTCGCATCATTGGTCGTGAAGGCCGCAATATCAGAACCCTGGAAACGTTAACGGGGATCGATCTGATTATTGATGATACACCGGAAGCCGTTGTTTTAAGTGGTTTTGATCCAATTCGGCGGGAAGTTGCCAAGATTGCATTGGAGAAACTCATTCAAGATGGCCGTATTCATCCAGCTCGCATTGAAGAGATGGTTGAGAAGGCGCGTAAAGAATTGGATGAAAAGATTCAAGACCTTGGCGAACAAACCGTATTTGACCTGGGGATTCATTCAATGCATCCAGCTTTGATTAAGCTGGTAGGTCAGATGAATTACCGGATTTCTTATGGTCAAAATGTTTTAACGCACGCAATTGAAGTTGCTAAATTATCAGGAATTTTTGCCGCTGAGCTAGGTGAGGATGTCACACTAGCAAAACGCGCAGGATTATTACACGACATTGGTAAAGCGGTTGAAAATGACGTTGAAGAGTCTCATGTTCAAATTGGGATTGATCTAGCCAAGAAGTATAAAGAAAGCCCGGTTGTGATTGATTCAATCGCGGCGCACGAGTCAACGGCAGCACCCCACTATGTAATTTCTGAAATTGTGGTGGCTGCTAATACGATCTCGGCTTCCAGACCAGGTGCACGCAGCGATTCACTTGAAAGCTACATTCACCGGTTAGAAAAGCTAGAAACGATCGCAGATGAATTTGACGGTGTTAAGAAGTCATTTGCCATTCAAGCAGGGCGCGAAGTTCGCGTAATCGTTAAACCAGATAAAATTTCAGATTTAGACGCTGTTACACTGGCTCATGATGTTAAGGAAAAGATTGAAAGTGACATGGATTATCCAGGCCACGTCAAGGTTTCCGTTATTCGTGAAGTTCGGTCAGTAGCGTATGCTAAATAACTTTTTAGCACAAAACTAAGGGTACCCTCAAGAACTGGCAACAGCGCTTGAGGGTACTTTTTTATACCTTGAATGTGTTAAACTAAAACGTGTTGCAATAGACTAAATTAGATTAGAGGATCAACATGCGGATATTATTTATCGGAGACGTTGTCGGTGATCGTGGCGTCCAAATGATTCAAACATATTTACCACAGTTAAAACGGGATTTAAAACCCCAGGCGACGATTGTGAACGGCGAAAATTCCACGCCAGTCGGCCGCGGCATCAGTCAAAAAATTTATAAAGAGCTGCTGGCAAGCGGTGCTGACGTTGTCACCATGGGCAATCATACGTGGGATAATAAGGAAATTTACGATTTCATCGATGATACGACTAAGTTGGTCCGACCAGCTAACTATCCAGGTAAGGATGTGCCAGGCCGGGGCTGGACGAAATTAAAAGTCAATCAGGCGACCTTAGCAGTGATTAATTTACAGGGACGGGTCTTCTTACCGCCGCTGGATGATCCGTTCGCTGCTGCGGATAAGTTGGTGACAGCAATCAGAAAAGAAACGCCGGTGATCTTCGTTGATTTTCACGGGGAAGTGACCAGCGAAAAGCGGGCGATTGCGCTGTATTTAAAGGGGCGTGTCTCGGCAGTTGTTGGGACCCATACGCACGTGCAAACAAGTGATGCTCACGTCATTGATCATCAAACCGCGTTTATGACCGATGCCGGGATGACAGGGCCTGCTGCTGGTGTCTTAGGGATGCAGCCTGCCAGTGTTATTTCCCGATTTCTCAATCAGCGGCCGGCTCGTTACGAAGTTGAGACGAGTGAGCCAGGAATTATGTCTGGCTGTGTAATCGATATTAACGATGACACCGGACACGCAACGAAAATTAAACCAGTTTTAATTGATCATGATCATCCATATGATCGATAAATTGCAAGAAGTAAAGTAGAGGTGGAGAGATTGGCGAAGGTAAATCAAACGCCGATGATGGTTCAGTATCAAAAAATTAAAGATCAGTACCCAGATGCGTTTTTGTTTTACCGTTTGGGTGACTTCTATGAAATGTTTAACGATGACGCTATCAAGGGTGCGCAACTGCTGGAATTAACGTTGACGACTCGCAACCACAGCTCTAAAAACCCCATCCCCATGTGCGGGGTACCCCATCATGCGGTTCAAAACTACATTGATATCTTAGTGGATAAGGGCTATAAGGTGGCTATCTGCGAACAGATGGAAGATCCTAAGCTTGCCAAGGGGATGGTTAAGCGCGAGGTGATCCAGCTGGTGACACCCGGAACGCAAACGGATACTGGTGCTGGGAATGCTAAAGAAAACAATTACTTGACGGCACTCACTCAGGCTGGTAATAAATTTGGCTTTGCGTATGCTGATTTATCTACCGGTGAACTGAAAGTCACCTCCTTAGACAGCTTTGATGCTGTGTTAAACGAAGTGATGAGTTTACAAACTAAGGAAACCGTTGTTGATCAGTCAGTAACTGATGACGTTTTGGAACAGCTGAAGACGGTGGGTATTCTAATTTCCCATCAAGATGAAGCTTCGGTGAAGTCTGAGCTCAGTTACCTGACTCAGGACGTAGAAGCAGCGGAACAATTAACCGTTTTGCAGCACCTTTTAACCTACATTGTGACCACTCAAAAACGGAGTCTGGCTCACTTGCAGCGAGCAGTGATTTATGAACCGACCTACTTTTTGAAGATGGACCACTATTCACAGCGCAATTTGGAGCTGGCTCAGAATATGCGCACCGGCAAGAAGAGCGGCACGTTGCTATGGCTTCTAGACGAAACTAAAACGGCTATGGGCGGTCGGCTGCTGAAGCAGTGGCTGGACCGGCCGTTGGTGAACCGGAAGGATATTTTAAGCCGGCAAAAAAAGGTCAGCGTGTTAGTCGACCAGTATTTTGAACGCAACAGTCTTCAAGAAGAACTGACCCGGGTGTACGATCTGGAACGGTTAGCGGGACGAGTTGCTTTTGGCAGTGTCAACGGGCGTGATTTGATCCAGTTGAAAACTTCTCTGCAGCAAATTCCGAAGCTTCAACACATTCTTAATGAACTGCCGGAAACGGCCTTCAGTGATATTTATCAGCGGTTGGATCCAATCGAAAACGTCACCGAGGCAATTGAGTCTGCAATCGTCGATGAGCCGCCGTTATCCGTAACGGATGGCGGGGTGATTAAGGACGGCTATGATAAAACGTTGGATTCCTATCGTGAAGCTATGCATAATGGCAAACAGTGGATGGCCGAGCTGGAAGCATCGGAGCGGAAAATTACCGGCATCAACAACTTAAAAATAGGGTATAACCGGGTCTTCGGGTACTACATCGACGTCACTAAGGTCAACTTGGATAAGTTGCCGGAGGGCCGTTACGAACGGAAACAGACTTTAACTAACTCAGAGCGGTTTACTACACCAGAACTGAAGGAAAAAGAGCGTTTGATCTTGGAGGCGGAAGAAAAGTCGACCGACTTGGAGTACAAATTATTTGTTAAAGTCCGGGAACTGGTGAAAGCCAACATTCAACGGATTCAAAATCTGGCGCACGCGGTTTCTGAACTGGACGTTCTGCAGAGCTTTGCGGATGTCAGCGAGAAATACCGCTTTGTAGCACCAACGTTTACTAAGACTGGGCACGATTTGGAGATCGTGGAGGGCCGTCACCCAGTGGTGGAAAAAGTACTGGGACGCCAGACCTACGTGCCAAACGATGTTAAAATGCCGGAAGACACCTCCATTTTGCTGATTACCGGGCCAAATATGTCTGGTAAGAGTACTTACATGCGGCAGCTGGCATTAACCGTTATACTGGCACAAATGGGCTGTTTTGTACCGGCGAAGTCGGCTAAAATGCCGATCTTTGACCAAATTTTCACGCGTATCGGTGCGGCGGATGATTTAATTTCCGGTGAAAGTACGTTTATGGTGGAAATGAAGGAAGCTAACGAAGCGCTGTCTCACGCGACGGCTAACTCACTGATTTTATTTGATGAAATTGGCCGTGGGACCGCAACTTATGATGGCATGGCTTTGGCTCAAGCAATCATTGAGTTTGTCCACGACCGCGTGCACGCTAAAACGTTATTTTCAACTCACTACCATGAGCTGACGGTGTTAGACAAAAGCTTAACCCATTTGAAAAACGTGCATGTCGGGGCCGTTGAAAAGAACGGCGAGCTGGTCTTCTTGCATCAAATGCAGGCTGGTCCGGCCGATAAGTCGTATGGGATTCACGTGGCTAAGCTAGCGGGCTTACCAGATTCACTATTGAAACGGGCGGATACGATCCTAACGCATTTAGAGAAAACGCAGGACCAACACGCAACGGTCCAAGTGGCGACTGAAGATCGAACGGTCAAGCCTGAGCCTCAACCGGCAGCGTCATCGCCAGAAGTGATCGATGATGAAGAAGATACGCAGTTATCCCTATTTGGCGAACCGGAAAAGAAGTTAACCAAGGCTGATAAGGTTGCGTCAGAAGTTAAGTCACTGAACCTAATGGGCATGACCCCCATGGACGTCATGAATCAAGTCTATAAATGGCAGCAGCAGTTAGAGCAGTTAAAGAAAAAACGGTAACGGGGTGAGATAATGGCAGCAATCCATGAACTTTCAGCAGTGTTGTCTAATCAAATAGCGGCTGGTGAAGTGATCGAACGGCCGGCCTCCGTCGTTAAAGAACTGGTGGAAAACGCAATTGATGCCGGCAGCCACGAAATCGACATTATTGTTGATGAGGCCGGTTTGAAGTTAATTGAAGTGATCGATGACGGCAGCGGTATTGAAGGCGATCAGCTGGAGTTGGCCTTTCATCGCCATGCCACCAGTAAGATCGATGATCGTAAAGATTTATTTAAAGTGCGTTCTTTAGGCTTCCGTGGTGAGGCGCTGCCAAGTATTGCTTCAATTGCTGACGTGGTCATGGTCACGTCAACGGGGGGTGAAGGCCAGGCAATTCATATTGCCGGTGGAAAAGTGCTCTCGCAAAAACCAGCGGAGGCGCGACGAGGAACGGATATCGCGGTGAAAGATTTGTTCTATAACGTGCCGGCCCGCTTAAAGTATATGAAATCGTTGAACACTGAACTGTCTAAAATTGTGGATATCGTCAATCGACTGGCGCTGGGACACCCGCAGATTCAAATCTCTTTAACGCATAATAACCGTGAACTGATGCGGACGGCGGGCCGTGGTGACTTACTGCAGGTCATTGGCAGTATTTACGGCATGAATAAAGCGGGAAAAATGCTCCCAATTAACAATGCAGATGCTGATTTTAAAATCAGCGGTTACGTTTCACTGCCGGAGCTGACCCGTGCCAGTCGCAATTACATGACGCTCCTGCTAAACGGTCGTTACATCAAGAATTATCAATTGACCAAAGCAATTATTGAGGGCTACGGGTCAAAACTGATGGTGGGCCGTTACCCGGTGGCGGTGGTCAACCTTGAGATGGATCCGCTGCTGGTGGACGTTAACGTTCACCCAACTAAGCAGGAAGTACGGATCAGTAAGGAATCCGAATTAAGTGAAATCGTTACCGCAACCATCCGGGCAAAACTAAGCGAGCAGAATTTAATTCCGGATGGTTTGACTAATTTGCGCAGGGGGCAGGTGGATCCTAAGCAAGTGGCTCAAGACCTGGCTGCGGTTTCGGCCACCCGCGGTTCTCATCAGGGGATTAGTTCAAAGGCTACTAGCAAGCCGAATACCGTTCACCCAGAACCAGTACAGTCAACTCAACGGGAGCAGGCACCAACTAGTGGGGCGCTGTTTGATCAAAAACCCTCTGACGGTTCAGAAAACCCCATTGTCATTCGCTCAAAGGATGATTTGAACTCGGCAGCGGTATCAGTTTTTGAGGAGAAGTATCAGCAGCCTTCAACGCCGTTCAATGAACCGGTGCCAGGGGCTGCTAGCCCGGAAGATAAGGCCAAACCAAAGCCGCAGGAAACGGAACTGCTGGATCAGCAGGACCGTTTTCCTAACCTGATCTACATTGGGCAGTTTCACGGCACGTATCTGTTAGCGCAAGCGGATGATGGGTTATATATCCTTGATCAGCACGCTGCGCAGGAACGGGTCAATTATGAGTATTACCGTCAAGCAATCGGTGAAGTGAGCGAGGATCAGCAGCGCTTACTGGTGCCTATTGTGCTTGATTACAGTACCAGTGACATGCTAAAAATTACTGATAAACTGGATACGTTAGCGGCAGTTGGTCTGCACTTAGAACAATTTGGGCCAAACAGCTTTATTTTGCGGCAGCATCCCACCTGGTTTAAGGCGGGACAAGAAGCAGATACGGTCAAAGAAATGGTTGACTGGGTATTACGGGATGGTCGGTTAACCGTGGCCCAATTCCGCGAAAAAGCGGCGATCATGATGAGCTGTAAGCGAGCAATCAAAGCGAATCATCACCTGGACGATCAACAGGCTAAGGCGCTGATCGAACACTTGAAAACGGCGGAAAACCCGTTTAACTGCCCGCATGGCCGGCCGGTACTGATTCATTTTACGGATACGGATATGGAAAAAATGTTTAAGCGAATTCAGGAATCCCACCATTCGTTAAGATCAGAGGCTTAAGCAAAAGAAGGTTAATGCCGGTACTGGTATTAACCTTCTTTTATGCCCGCTCAGGTGGGCGAATTAAAAATTCAGCAGGATATTTACAAAAACTAGTGCTTACTGCAACAGGATTTGGTAGAATTAGACTGTTAAATTTGAATTCGGAAAGGGGATTCTCATGGAGGAATCACAATTAATCGGCATTATTAACCGACTTAAAGCAATGCAAGAAGATGCCGGAGACGAGCCACAACCACGTCGTTTTGAAAAAGAAGGCGTTGAACTGGCTCAAGTTGTCTATCACCCAGAGACGCAAACTTATAGTTTGGATGAGTATCAAGCTAAGGAACATTTCGAGTTTGATAACATTGATTTGATCGCGATTGAATTGTTTGAATTACTTACTGATAACTAAAATAAAAACTATGGGGAACCATAGTTTTTATTTTAGTTATCGTTAATGCCTGACAGCCTTAATGGCAATCAAGCACGTCTTGTAAGGTCGTGATAAGCCAACACATTTGGGACAGTGAGATAGGTGTGCTAAGTAAAAGGGCTGTGGCAGGTAAGGATGATACAAGAAGTAAGCTTCTTGAGTAATGGGTAGGTTATATGACTTTAAGTTTGAAGTTTTTTCAAAGTAATTTAGATAAGATTGCTATTTTATAGAGATTCGATATAATGGCATTTGTTAAGTTTAACCTGGAGGCACGATGTTATGTCGGATTTTGTAAAACGGACGACTGCTAAGTTTAATACCGTTTTCGGTTTCTTTATGCTAGTAGTTGTTTTATTTTGTATTAAGACGTATATCGCGTATCAAACGGAGTTTAGTTTAGGGGTCAAGGGTGGTGTGCAGCAATTTTTGCTTGCTGTTAATCCAATTCCGGCCGCACTGTTGCTGTTTGGTATTGCACTATACTTTCGTGGACGCTTAGTCTACTGGCTAATGATCCTGATAGATCTGATTCAGACATCTTGGATCTTTGCCAACATTCTTTACTACCGAGAATTTTCTGATTTTCTATCGTTTGGTGTCATCAAAGGATCCGGTAACGTTCAAAACAATCTGGGTAAGAGTATCGGTCAAATTATTCACCCAACGGACTTTCTTGTCTATTTGGATGTTATTTTACTGATTATCCTGTTGATGACTCACATTATTCGCGTTGATAGCCGGCCGTTTAAGCGGCGCTATGCTTTAACGATGTCGATTTTAGCGTTCTCGCTTATGGGTGCTGAATACGGGATGGCTAACGCTAACCGTTCAGGTTTACTGACCAGAACGTTTGATAATAATTATTTGGTTAAGTATCTTGGCTTAAACGAGTATGCTGCTTTCAGTGTTTACCAGACACAAAAGCAAAGCTCAACGCGAGCCCATGCCAACGCCGGTGATCTGCAGAGTGTGGAGAAGTATTTGAAGCACAATCGGGTGGGGGATAATCCCGCTTATTTTGGCACCGAAAAGGGTAAAAACGTCATTATCATTCACTTGGAAAGTTTTCAGCAATTTTTGATCAACTACAAGGTGGACGGTAAAGAGGTCACGCCTAATTTAAATAAGTTCTATAAGAACCAGCACACCATGAGTTTTGATAACTTCTATAATCAAGTTGCACAAGGGAAAACTTCTGATGCCGAGATGATGCTTGAAAATTCATTGTTTGGGCTGCCTCAGGGATCAGCAATGACCGAATATGGGACTCAAAATACGTTCCAGGCGGCACCGGCGATGCTTGATCAGAAGGGTTATACCACGGCTGCCTTTCATGGTGACGTGCCAAGTTTTTGGAATCGGGACAATACTTATAAGTCATGGGGATACGATTATTTCTTTAGTTCCCAGTACTATAAGCAAAAGCCTGACTATTCAGTTGGTTATGGGTTAAAGGATAAGATTTTCCTACGTGATTCGGCGAAGTACTTACAACAGTTGCCGCAGCCGTTCTACACTAAATTGATCACGTTGACCAATCATTATCCATATGAATTGGACAAGCAAAACACCGACTTCCCCGCAACTAAGACGGGGGATAAGACGGTGGATCCATACGTCCAAACTGCTCATTATTTGGATCAAGCTTTTGGTGAGTTTTTAACGTATATGAAGCAGTCGGGTCTGTATAAACACAGCGTGATTGTTTTATATGGGGATCATTATGGAATCTCGAATAATCACCGTCCCGCCATTGCCCAATTGCTGGGCAAGAAAAAAGTGACGAGCTATGACTTAGCACAGTTCCAGAAGGTACCGTTGATGATTCATGCGGATGGTATGAAGGGCGGTATTAACCATACGTATGGTGGTGAAATCGATGTTTTACCGACGCTAATGGACTTACTGGGTGTCAGGGATAATCATACGATTCAGTTTGGCAATGACCTGCTGGCTAAGAACCGTAGTCAGACCGTTGCCTTTAGAGATGGTGATTTTGTCACGCCGCAATTCGTGAAGATGGGCAGTACTATCTATAACACTAAGACTGGGGCGGAGGTTAAACCCAACGCCAGTCAAAGGAAGATTCTTGCACGAGAGCAAAACCACGTGACGTCCGAGCTTTCTCTTTCCGACCGGGTTATTCAAGGGGATCTACTAAGGTTCTATCAGTTAAAGAACTTTAAGTCGGTCAATAAGACGAAGTATAATTACAAGTATTCTAATGGCATGCAGCAGCTAAAAGATGCACAGAAATCAGAACCAACCAGTTTAATGGCGAAAAACCATGGTAAAGTGACTGCTAGCTACAAAACGGATGCACCAGAACTTAAATAAGAATGATAAAAAGAGCAATGCATTTGTGACGTGTACCCCCAAAGTTGGAAACAACTTTGGGGGTATTTCTATGACTAAAATTTCCTGGGATACTAAAATTATAGCTATTAAAGCATATTTAACAGGGA
>NZ_BCMI01000012.1 GCF_002217985.1 Secundilactobacillus pentosiphilus | reverse complement strand
AGTTGCCTAGAAGAATAAAACTATTTAGTTCCAACTTTTTGGGTACACGTCAAAGGGGAGGGCCTTTTTTATGCCCAGGCCCGTGAGAATGAACAGAAAAACTGAAACGCAGTCCATCGCATAGCTAACCTTGTAACGATTAAATGAAAACGAGGTAACACGATGGACTTTTTTGATACTAACGATTCACTTGCACCCATGTACCTAACATATTCCGGTTTGATTCGCCACGATGAGCGCGGGGAACTGCCCTATCAAATGTATATGCCGGTGATTGACCAAACTATTGCCGGAGAATCAATTTATGATGTCTTAACTCGTGGCCGGGAAATGATCGGGACGCTGCTGATGGAACGGGTGCTTGACCACGAAGATCTGCCTGAACCAGAAGAAACGCTGCCAGTGGGTGAAGCGGATGAAATGCCGACCTTCATTAACGTGGAACTGGACCGCTTTAAACACTTGATCGCACCAAGAAAAACGGTGATCAAACCGATGGGTGCCCTGAAGCAGCCTAAGCAGTTACTGTCGCAGGTGTTTGATTTTCAGCCCGTCTTCATTACGGAAAATGGCATTGGCCGGTACGTGGTGGTGAGCATGCAGGATTACGATATGTTTCAGGACGCGATAGGCATGGTGCTGGATAAGCGGGAGATTGAGGAGTAGAGTGTGAAAACAAGCGGTTAGAGACTGGAGTGTAAGCTACTTATGGCGGAAGGCGTGTCGTACTCTGACGCGGGTTCTGTCATAAGTGGCTTACATGCAAGTCTCTGCTTGTTTGAGCACGTTTCAGAAATAGCAGCACATCAAAAAAGGTTAGCGGAAAAATCCGCTAGCCTTTTTGTCATACATATAAATCTATCGATTGGTTACTTCTGATCCATAATCAGCAACTGCTTGTTACCAGTGATATAACGTCCGTTAGGTAACTGGAACCGAGTTGTCCGGCCGTATTTCACGATGCGACTGACTTTGATCTTAGTACCCTTCTTATAGGAACGTACTTTCTGATTCTTCGAAAGCTTATTGTCCTTGTAGCTGTTCACGCGGTTGCTGAGCACTCGTACTTGGCGGACTTTATTACTGCGGAAGTGATTGTCTGCCACGTACTTGGAACTAGCTGTGATATAACCACCATCCACCTTGTAGCGTTTCTTGCCGTTTTTGTCGTAAGCAATACCGCGTACTCGGAAACTAGGGGCTTTTGCCCGGTTCTGTTTCTTATAAGATTTGACCGGATTAGTCAGTGATACGTTCCGGTGCAGTCTCATGCCGCGTTTAGCATAAACAGAGTGGGGCCGGTTTTCTGTATTTCCTGGCTGTGGCAGGGGTTCTGGTGCAATTTCGTTG
This sequence comes from Secundilactobacillus pentosiphilus, assembly GCF_002217985.1. Classification (GTDB taxonomy): domain Bacteria; phylum Bacillota; class Bacilli; order Lactobacillales; family Lactobacillaceae; genus Secundilactobacillus; species Secundilactobacillus pentosiphilus. Next base: position 78,695 of record NZ_BCMI01000012.1, on the reverse strand, counting down.
CCGCTGTTGTTGTCATTGTTAGTATTGTTGTCGGGTTGAGCTCCGCTGCCACTGTTGTTACCGCCGGAACCGCCACCATTGTTGTCTTCGCCTTCACCACCATTGCCATTTTCGCCGTTGTTGTCTTCGCCTTCACCACCATTGCCATTTTCGCCGTTGTTGTCTTCACCTTCACCACCATTGCCGTTTTCACCGTTGTTGTCTTCACCTTCACCACCATTGCCATTTTCGCTGTTGTTGTCTTCACCTTCACCACCATTGCCATTTTCGCTGTTGTTGTCTTCACCTTCACCACCATTGCCATTTTCACCGTTGTTGTCTTCGCCGTTGCCGCCATTACCCGCTTCGTCAGATGGGTCAATGGTTAGAGCATAAGAGTGATCGCCGTTAAGGGAGTAACCACCAAACGATAAATCCTCTAGATCAATCGATAAGTTAATTTCAAATGATTCATTGTGCGTAGCATTTGTAATCATTCTTTTTTCGTTGTCAATTTGTAAATTAACGCCACTAGGTAAACCAGCACCGGAATGTGATATGTTTTTAATGCTTGGACTTTGATCAACATTACCTTTTAACAACTTTGGCGTTAACTCATCGAAATTAATTTCGCCTTCTTTATTCGGTTTTACTGTAAGAGAAGGGGTTTGATTACTAAAAACGGATAACCCAGTTAAATCGATTGATTCAGGTACATTAATACTGATTAATTTATTTAATGCAAAGGCATCTGCTCCAATAGTTTCCAAATCAGGTAAGTTGGATAGGTCAAGTTCTTTAAGCTCATTATTATAAAAGGCACCTAGACCAATAGTATTTAACTTGGGTAAGTTAGAAAAATCGATATTTTCAAGCTTATTGTAGGCAAAAGCAAGGGTGTCAATAGTTTCTAATTCAGATAAATCGGATAAATCAAGTTCTTTAAGCGCGTTGCTTTGAAAGGCACTTGAACCAATAGTATTTAACTTAGACAAATTAGGGAAATCGATATTTTCAAGCTTATTACGGTCAAAAGCAAGGGTGTCAATAGTTTCTAATTCAGATAAATCGGATAGATCAAGTTCTTTAAGTTCGTTATTATAAAAGGCACCTGAACCAACAGTATTTAACTTATGCAAGTTAGATAAATTGGTTTCTACAATCTTATTGTAAGCAAATGCATTTTCATCAATAGCTTCTAATTCAGATAAATCGGATAGGTCAAGTTTTCTGAGTTTGTTGCTATAAAAAGCAGCGGACCCAATAGTTTTTAAATTGGACAAATTAGAAAAATTAATTTCTTCAAGCTTATTCATATAAAACGCATTTTCCTCAATAACTTCTAATTCAGATAAATCGGATAGGTCAAGTTTTCTGAGTTCGTTGTCATGAAAAGCAGTGGACCCAATAGTTTTTAAATTGGACAAATTAGAAAAATTAATTTCTTCAAGTTTATTGCTAGCAAATGCATACCCACCAATGGTTTCCAAGGCAGATAAATCGGATAGATCAAGTTTTCTAAGTTCGTTATGATAAAAGGCATCTGACCCAATAGCTTTTAAATTGGACAAGTTAGAAAGATCGATATTTTCCAGTTTATTGTGAGCAAAAGCAGCCATGTCAATAGTTTCTAATTCAGATAAATCGGATAGATCAAGTGTTGTCAAATGATTTCGGTTAAATGCAGACTCACCAATGTAGTTAATTTGACTATCTGATTTGAATATTAATTGAGATATTCCATCACCAGGTGATCCAACATCTCCAGTGGCTAATTTCGCAATTGTGTTACGCGAGAAAGCGTTTTCTTTTATTCCTTTTACATACGAAGGAATGGTTAAAGTGGCCCCGTTTAGCAAAAGCTTGGCTTTATCTTTGTTTTTGAAACGTATAATATGATCATTTTCGTCAACTGTAATATCGTCAGCTTCAAGTTCAACGTTCTCAACCGATTCTGTTTCACCAGTCTCTAGTTTATTTTCAGCTGCTTGAGCGGAAGTTACGGGGTGCTGTAAACTCGTAATTGCAGGTGTGGCTGTTCCTAACAGCATACCCATAGCCAATGCACTACTGAACAACGTAAACTTCTTTTTCATAATATAGGTCCTCCTTAAGGGGGGCTTATTCGTTCGTTCAACTATTTTCTAATACCAGCATATCAAATCAGCAATCTCATTCACCAGCAAAGTACTATGACTTCACAGAAGTTTGCGAATTTGCACGTAATTTGTTCATAGATGTGGAGTAACAGTTTCTGGTTTACTCTTTCATGTCAGAGAACGCAAAAGACCAGCAACAAGAATCTGTTGTTGGCCTTTTCATGTACTTTTTACAGCAGATTAATTTACTTCTGATCCATAATCAGCAACTGCTTGTTACCAGTGATATAACGTCCGTTAGGTAACTGGAACCGTGTTGTACGACCGTACTTCACGATGCGGCTGACTTTGATCTTAGTCCCTTTCTTATAGGAACCTAATTTCTGGTTTTTGGAAAGTTTAACATCCTTGTAGCTATTCACTTTATTTCCTATGATGCGGACACGTTTCACCTTGTTACTGCGGAAGTGACTGTCTGCCACGTACTTGGAACTTGCCGTGATGTAGCCGCCCTTAACTTTGTAGCGCTTCTTACCGTTTTTATCGTAAGCTACGCCCTGAATATTAAAGCTAGGTGCCTTGGCACGGCTTTGTTTCTTGTAGGACTTGGTAGGACTAGTCAGGCTAACGTTCTTGTGGAGACGCATTGCCCGTGTGGCGTAAACACTGTAAGGATGATTGTTAGATGTGCCAGGAGTTGCTGGGGGTCTTGGAGTGGTATTGTTATTGTTGTCGGTATCTGGCTGAGTGGTGCCGCCGTTATTGTTGCCATTGTTATTATTGTTATCTGGTTGAGTTATGCCACCACTATTGTCACCGCCGGAACCGCCACCGTTGTTACCATTTTCACCATTACCATTTTCACCAGCATCACTAGCTGGATCAACGTTTAATCTAACAGAACCTGACATACTTACATGGTTTCGATATACATCAAGACCAATATTGGCTGATCCACCTTCCTCTGATTTCACGGTTATGATGCCGCCTCGATCACCATTCCAGCTTAAATTGGTAGCATTACTAATGCTTGCTACTGAGTATCTTTCAGCACCTAGTTCAAGATCGTTCATAACGTAGGTTAAATCAATCTTGCCTGCAAAGTCCTCGTTTGAAATTGTTGGACTGTAAGGCATTGTTAAACTTCCCCAACTTTGTGCACGGAAGGCGTGTCCGACATCAGGATTATTAATGGTTCCTTCTTGGTCGTTAATGTATTCATGGTCTTTATTGATTGAAACGGTTTTAATTTTATTTTTTGAGAAGGCATCCGCACCTATGTGTTCAATAGATGTCAATTCAACCGCTTCTAATTGATTATTCTTAAATGCGCTGTCATGAATTCTTTTAACAGCGTCAGGAAATTTAATATCTGTCAGTTTATTATCTCGGAAAGCATCAGGTTCAATTGTTTCAAGATTTTCAGGGAGTGTAACATTGGCTAACTGGTTGTTTTCGAAAGAACGGGATCCAATTATTTCCAGGTTTTCAGGGAGTGTAATACTGGTTAACTGATTATTTTGGAAAGCATCGTCTTCAATTGTTTCCAGGCTTTCAGGGAGATGAACACTAGTTAACTGGTTATCTTTGAAAGCTCTAGGCCCAATATTTTCAAGGCCTTTCGGCAGCTTAATATCAGTTAGTTGATTGCCTTCAAATGCGCTTTCGCGAATATCTGTTATTTCGCTATCATCTGCAAATGTTACTGATTTAAGACCATCGAAATCTTCCAGACCGGGAGTGTGTTGCAGACGAGCTTTCGACAGCGCGTTGGCGTCAATACTCGTAATTGGTATTGGTTCCTCGTCAATGATGGGATTAGCTCCTGCTGCTGGGAGACTTAAGGTACCACCAGCAAGCAGACTTTCTATATCTTCTTCATCAAGACTAATATCTACAAGTGTACCATCATCATCAACAACAACCTGATCTTCCGATAATTCCACAACTGGGCCTTCAGCCGCCTTTGCTGTCATGGTCGTACCCGGCACCTGCTGAGTGACCACCGATAGGGAACCAGCACCCGTACCAAGCAACATTCCGAGTGCCAGTGCGCTACTAAACAACTTTACTTTTTTCTTCATCATAGAACCTCCTGTGGGGGACTGTGGTGAGCAACAACGATTCTTTGTGATTCAAATATAACAATTGCGCCTACAGGCATTCCAGCAAAATACTATGACTTCACAAAAGTTTGCGGATTTGCACAAGATTTATTCATAAATGACAAAAGGACTCAACAACCTTGTAAATGACAGTTGTCGGGTCCTGTATTTTCTTATTCAGTATTATTGAAGAATTACTTCGATCGAACTAACAGCGCCTCCGGATACTTCTTCTCCACAAACGCCTTAATCGTCTCAATCATTCGTTGAGTAGAAGGCGCCTTAGCCTGTACCGCCGAAGTTGCTAACCCAATCGACCGGTAGAAGGGGTGCTCAAACGGATATACGGCAACGTCGCCGATGATTTTTTGCAACGCCAGTTCCGGTAAAATCCCCAGACCCAGGCCGGCTTCCACCATGGCAACAATCGACTGGTCATCAATGGAAAAATGAATCAAGTTAGGCTGAATACCGTAGTAGTCCAGCGCAGCTTTAGTATCGCGGTCGTAATCGCCTGATTGCAGGATGAAATCGCGGTCTTCTAAATCCTCATGGGTAACGGACTTCTTGTTTTTGGGTTCGAAACCTTTGGGAGCGACACAGTAGATTTCGTCTTTAACCAGGGTATCCACGATTAAATTCTCACTCACCGGCATCACGGTAAAGCCGAGATCCAGCGTCCCGTTTTTAACGTTTTGCACGATTTCGTTAAAGCTAGTCTGACTCACTGAAATGTCGATATCGGGATATTGCTTTTTAAAGGCTTGAATGATGGGTGGCAGCCAGTTGATGCAAACGGATGAGAACGCGCCGATGCGGATGGAACCAGCGTTTAAACCGTTAATATCAGCGGCTTCCTGTTCCAACCGGGCCTGGCTGTTCAAAATTTCCTGAATAATAGGTAGGATCGTGCGGCCGTTGGGTGTCAGTTCGGCACCGGCACGGGAACGGATGAAGACGGGGAAGCCCAGTTCGTTCTCCAATTGCGTGATCGAGTGACTGACCGCACTCGGGGTAACGTTTAACTTCAGAGCAGCTTTTTGAAACGTACCTTCCTGAATGACGGTACTGAAGACTTGGTAAGCAAAGGGAATCATGAACGAAGGGCCTCCTTATTAATAGGTAAAAACGGTTACTTAGTAGATCTAAGTTGATTGGTATTTTGATAGAATAGATGAACGTTCTTCACCTTAAGACGATAAACTTGAATACTAGTAACAAGTATAGCATAAAGGTAAATCGGATAGGCCATCTCGTTAGATGAGTTGTCTTCCTATAGTAGTTGCTGATAATAACTTTAGAAATCAAACTTAAGCGGAAAAAGTGCCTACATAAAATAAATGCAGTTATTTTAAACGAATTCTTAAACTTTGCGGTTAGTATCTGATCGGTATTTTCATGCATGAAATCGATTTCGAATATGAATAATATCCAGATGACTTATATTACAATTTAGAGCGACAGAATCCGTTTTGGACGCCTAGAAGACATGAATGAATAGGCTTTCGAGACACTTTTTCAATTGTTTCAAATATGTGAAATTATTGCAAGGTGACTACAATTCAAGCAGTTTTCTTGAACCCAAGTGGGGGCTGCGTTAGACTCTTGTATAGAGTTAAGAACTCGGTACGCAATGTTCGAAAGTTGGTGCGGTAATTATTTTACTTAACATTCGGTCGGATATTGTGTATACTGTTTATGCTTGATGAGTTACATAAATATATGTTTGGAGGAATTTTACATGCAATCTAGTTTAAAGAAGTCTCTTTATTTAGGTTTAGCTGCAGTTTCATTTGCTGCCGTTGCCGGCACAAGTGTTAACGCCTCAGCTAAGTCTTATGCAAAGCTTTCTGCACCAAGTACAGTGTTAACTACTGCTGCTAACACTCGTAACGTTAACTTAACTGGTACTAACGCTATCTACAGCAAGCCAGGTACTGTTAAGGGTGCTAAGGTTGTTGCTACTACAACAACTGCAAAGCGCTTAGCTGCTTCAAAGAACGGTTCAGATAACTTCCGTGCTTACCGCGTAGTTACTACTGACCGCGGTTCAGTTTACTACAAGGTCGTTTCATACGACAAGCAATACCGTGGCTATGTTTACGGTGGTAAGAGTACTAGTGCCTTTGCTGGCGGCTTAGTTTCATACGCTACTACTAAGGACGCTACTGCTCCTAAAGCTTCTGATTCATACAGCTTAACTGCTGACACTAGTGCAACTGCTAACACCTTGTTCTACAAGGAACCAGCATACACTAACTACAAGGTTGGCCGTGCAGTTGTTAACGGCGCTGTCTTAGCTAAGACAGATGCTTACAAGGGTGCTACATTTACCTTTAACAAGGCTGTTACTACTTCACGTGAAGGCGACACTTGGTACCAAATCGCTTCAACTAAGTTGAGCAACGGTACTACTACTAAGGATCTTGACGGTGCTTGGATCAAGGCATCAAACGTTAAGAACGACAACGCTCTTAACCCAGATACTCAAGTAGCTGTTACTGTTAAAGATGTAGCTAATGGTAACGAAGTTGCTTCATTTAACTACACTACTGGCGTAACTGGCAACGGTGCTGATGCTTTAGCTAAGGTTCAAGCAGACGGTACGTATACTACTGACTTCCAGTCTAAGTTAACTGATGCTCTTAAAGGTTCTGGTTACACAGTTGGTACAAAAGATGCAGTTAACAAGTTAAATTCTGTTAAGAACGGTGGCAGCGTAACTGTTTATGCTGTTAAGAATGGTCAAAAGCCTTCAGCAGTTGCAGCTTGGGTAAGCTACACTGGCGCTGTAAACTCAGATGTTAAACTTGCTACAACTACAGATAGCAGCGTTCGTGCCGATGCTGACTCAGCTCAAAAGCTTGTTCTTGCTCCATCTAATGGTCAAGTAACTCTGTTCACTGGTACTGAAGGTGCTGCATTTACTTCTGACCAAGCATTATCCTTCTTGAATGGTAGCTCATTCTACAAAGAATTGAAGTCACCAGTATTTAAAGATGGTGCGGCTGTAAATGGTGTACAAAAGTATGCACAATATGTTTACACTCCATCTTCAGCTAAGGCTGGCCAATATGGTACTGCCTTTGAAGCACACTACAACGTTCAAAAGGTTACTGTTAGTGCACCAACTACCACTAACCCAACTAACCCAGTTAACCCATTTGCTTAATAAGTAAATTAGATAACGGGTAGTTAAAAATTAAAGATGTATTGATTTGATTTTTAACTTCATGAAAGACCAATCCCACTTGGGGTTGGTCTTTTTTGTTCTATGATATTTAGTATTGATGAGAGACTCTCAGGCAGTTATACGGAGTACCTGCTAGTAAGCTTTCAGCTAATAATGGCTGATAGTTAGGGGATTCGTTTTTATCAATTTTATTTCTATTTGTATTGGTTTATTGCTATTAATTATGCGTGTCGTTGACTCTAACATCTCATTCTACTTTTTAATAATTATTTGAGTAACTGGCGGTAGTATTATGGTTCGTTAGAAATGGTATTTAGAAAAAATTTTAGCTTTAAGTCCCACTCATAGTGAGATATAGTTAATGTCATAACAGAGTTTTTAAAGATCCAAACTTTAAGTAATCATATTCAATTAAACGAAAGTATCTAGTTGATTGCCATCAATGGTAAAATAGAGATAATTCGATTTGCCAGGAGGTACAAGCATGGGCTTACGAAATTTATTTCGGGGAAATTCAAAGCAAGAATCCGATAAAACAAACGACAACGCATCAGTAGAAAATAATCAGTCTGGAAATGACGATAACCAGACGGAACCGGTGCAAGCTTCAAAAGTCACCGCCAGCAGCCCTTCGGTGGTGACTTCTGTATTGACCGCCAAGCAAAATCTGACGGAAATTGCGCAGCAGTATAATATTCGACGGGAAACGTTACAAGACTTGCTGTTTGATCATCAAAAAGAGATTCAGACAAGTATTGATGAGTTGAACAAAGAAATCGCGGCTAGTCAGAAGCTAGTCGAAGATAATGGCCAGCAAGTGACTAATATTCAGGACAGAATGGAAAAGGCGAGCGCAGAAGCGTCAGCCCCATTTGTTCAGCAGCAGACTGAATTAAACGCGCGAATTAAAGAAAATCAGGACCAAGTTGGCAACCTGATCAGCCAGGTGAAGGAGCTCAATGCCGAATTGACGGGTCTAAACCATAAACAACAACAGTTGGTTCAGGCGGAAACTGATATCTCGGCGAAGTTTAAGAGCGAAAAGGATCCGGCTACGATTGTGTCTTTGGCTGATCAATACCGCGATGACATTAAAAATAACCAGACTGAACGTGAGGAAAACGAAGCCACCATTCGGGCAGTCGATCAGAAGCAGACGGCCTTGAAAGATCAACTGCAAGCTACTCGGGATAAGCTGACTGCAGATCAAAAAGAACTGAGTGAGGTTAATTCTAAGCTGGAAGAAGTTCAGGCTAAGGTCGCTTCTGATGATGAAGAAACATCCAAGCAGCTTGATGCGATGACGCAAAAATTGACCGACAGCCAGGCGCAACTGACGCAACTGCAGGGTAATTTAAATCAGAAGAATGCTGAGCTGGCTGACGCTAACGCTGATATCAAGAAGTGGATGGGTGTTTTGGTCCCCGTTAAAGGCTTAGTGTTAGACAGCGATTCCGAAATTATTTTGGACATGGATAATCTCACCGAGGCCCAATATGAACAGATGAAGTTAGTCGTCAAAGTCATGATGCGGCGCGGCATCGAACGAGTGGGCCTGTATACCAGCCAGTTTAAGCTGAACTTGACCAGCCAGATAGCAGCTTGGACCAATGAGCTGCAGGTCAGGGGCGGTATCGTATCGGTTTACAACCCGTTATATAGTTTACAGCATCAAGGACAGCCGGGAGCCAAATATCAGCTGCCTGATGACGCGGTTAACGATGAATGGAATGCCAACCACACGGAACGGACGTTGACGTTAGACAACGGCTGGACACTTAAAGTCCACTACTATCCATCCAGCGAGAATATCGAGAGCGTTGATTCTTATAAGAACGGCCGGCTGGCTGAAAGCAGTATGATGTCCACGGAAGGTCAGCTCACGTCTAACCGGTTCTATAACGATGACGGGACGAAGAACCGTGACGAATATTACAGTCAGAGCGGTCTGGGCATACTGAACGTTCACTACGAAAATGACAAGCTCAGCCAAGTAGAATTGCTGAACGCCGTTGGGATGCAGGTACAGGCGTTTGACACGATTGCTGGCTTTACTGAGTGGTGGGTCAAAAATAATTTCAACGAGTCTGGTTTTCTAGTTGGTGCCATTGAAAACGAACAGTACCGCCAGCTGCTGAATGCGATGCACGGTAAGTCGATCGCGCTGGTAAACGGTTCAGCGGTAGACAACGATGCCTTTAAGTCCTGGGCAGCTGCCTTACCGCAACAGCAGTACCTGGTCGACAATTATGAGACTGAGATGAAACTCATTCAGCAGGTGAACCAGCCGTTAAACATTAGTTTATTAGATCCGCATAACCTGCCCGTGACCTTGGGCATTCCCTTTGCGGGCGCTGAATAATGAATGGTTTAAGGCGTGTCTTAAGGACGCGTCTTTTTTGTGGCGGCGAATATGTCAAAATGCTTAAGCCTTTCTAAATTAGATTTTGATTAAGTGCATGAACGATACTAAGTGGTACAATGAATTTAACTGATCAGGGGATCAGTATTAAGTTTCAGCTTAAATGAAGGGGTGTATTTTTTAATGAAGTCTAATTTGAAAAAAACATTGTACGTTGGTTTAGCTGCTGCTTCAGTATTCGGCGCAGCCGGCTTAGCTAGCACAACTGCCAGTGCTAAGTCTTACGCTTATGTAACGAAGCCTGCGTACTTCCAGACGGCACCAGAAACCCGTAACGTGGTTCCTAATGGTACCCATGCTTTATATTCTAAGATTGGGACAGCAAAGGGTGCCAAGGTGGTGGCTTCGAAATCGACCATGGCAAACTTAGCTCAGTCCAAGAAATCCAACGACTATTTCCGTGCCTACTCCATCGTCTTGAGTAACCGGAAGTCCGTTTACTACAAGGTCGTTTCGTTTGATGGCAAGTACCGTGGCTGGGTCTACGGCGGTAAAGATGACACTAAGTTTGCTGGCGGGATCGCACCTGCACAAACCACTAAGTCAGCCAGCATGCCTTCAACTACGACTGGCTACACGTTGACTAAACCATCTAAGTGGACGCTTTGGAACAATCCACAGTACACGCAGTACAAAGCCAAGAAGGTTACTGGCTTCAGCAATACCGATACATTTACCATTACCGGTGCTGAAACTAAGAGCCGTGAAGGCTGGGTCTACTACCAAGTCAAGGATGACCAGAACCCATCGATCACTGGCTGGGTTTACAACTTGGGTGTCCAAGCACCACAGGGCAACTCCGTAAAGATCAGCTACGTTGACAAGTCTACTGGCAAGGAAGTCGGTACTGGTTCCGTTGCCTTTGATAAGAGCGCTTCATATACCAACGTGACGACCACGACTAACTTGAAGAGCATCATTGACGGTGTTCCTTCAGGCTATGTTCCTGACGACAATGATAACGGCGGTTCAGCTTCGTTAGCTAACAAGGATAACGCCGCTATCGCTAAGAACGGCGACACCATTGTTTACTACGTCAAGGCTACTGACCCTAACGCTACCAAAGCAATCAAAGTAACTGCCGTTGACGAATCAGGCAACCCAATTACCTTGAAGAGTAGCGACCAGGCTGCATTAGATGCATCCGGTGCCAAGGCTGCCTTCCAAGTTAAAGCCGGCGACCCCGTTACTGCTAGTGATGTTGAAAACATCGTCTACGATGCTCAACTTCAAGATTTAATCGGTGATAACGGTATGAGTTACCAGTTCGACAAGGGTAACGATAAAGCCACAACGACTACTGATGCAGGTAACACTGTCAGTGTCACAGCAACTTACAAGGCTGCTTATTAATTAGAATTGAGTCACGAAACGTCGCCTTAGAGGCGGCGTTTTTAATTTGTAAACAAATTGAGACGGGGTTGGTACCGTTGCCGTCACTAGATTGTGGTATACTTCACTTAAATTAAGTGAGGAGAAATTACATATCATGAGAGTGAAACACGGCATTGCAGCACTATTATTAAGTCTGTCAGTTGGCGTTAGCGCCTTGGCAGTCAATACGGCTAGCGCGAGCGCGGCCACGAGTACGGCGAGTCAGGCCTATTACCAGATCAGTAAGCTGACGAAGGTCAACTACTACACGACAATGGGGTCGAATAGTTCACATAACTATAAGATTTACGCTACCGGGGCTTATAAAACTTCGGCTAACAACCTGAAGGCCATCGGTTATGGGAAAACCTTTGCCGGCAAAACGATCCACATTACCCGGCAAGAAGTCGTTAACGGTGTGACCTGGTTGAAGTTTACCTATAATCACAAGTGGACGGGCTGGATCGAACAAAAAGTCACGGTCACTTCCACGTACAGACTTTACGCGCCGCTGATCGGACAACGGCCTGAGTTACCAACCGGTTGCGAAATTACCGCTACGGCGATGATGCTGCAGTTTGGCGGCGCCAAGGTGGACAAGATGAGCCTAGCAAAGGAAATGCCGCGCAGCAGTGATCCCAACAAGGGCTTCGTTGGCAGTCCGTACAGCGCCAGCGGCTGGTACGTTTATCCGGGCGGCCTCATGGGTGTGGTCAAAAAGCACATGGGCACCGCTAAGAACATGACGGGCGCTAGTTTGACCAGCATTAAGAAACAGGTCCACCGAAATCATTTAGTAGTGGTCTGGGTCGCTAACTGGGACGGTTTCAGCAACCACGCGTTAACCGTTACGGGTTACTCCAAGACGCGGATCTACTATAATGATCCTTGGAAGAAGCAGCGGACAAGTATGAGTAACAGCACCATGACATCCCACCGTAAGGGCGATGCCAACCGGGCGTTGAGTTATTAATTGGGTAATTTAATATCAAGGGAGATATTTTGAATGAAGTGGAAATGGATCATCGCGTTGAGTATTGGGGCTGCCGTGGGGATGGCAGGCACAACGCAGGCATCAGCTTATCAGAATCCCAAGGGGTATTATCAGGTTCAAGATACCCAGATCAAGCCCTACGGCAAGGTCGGCTACACGGTCAAACGCGGCTATGAAGGCATTAAGACCTGGAAGATCATGAAGAAGATGCACACTTTCGCTGGCTACGATAAGTACAATACGGCGACCTATTATCAGGTCAAGCAGTTTCAGCGCAAGCACCATTTGAAAGCAACCGGCGACGTGGATGAAAAGACCTGGACCAAGATGGGCTTTTCCAAGTCGTCTTGGACCAGCATCGACAGTTACGTGGCACCGCTGACGGTGACCACTAAGGACAGCCGTAAAGCCCACGTTGAAGCGATGATCAAACAGGCCTATAAGTACAAGGGCCGTCCCTATTTGGTGGGCTCGTCATCGAGTCCCAGTTACGGGGTGGACTGCTCGGGGTTAGCCATGCAGGCGCTGTACGCTGGCGGCATTAATCCGGCACCGATCAGCGCCATCAACCACGCCCATCCGGGTAACGAGTGGAACAGCCGCAACCTGTGGGCTTCCAAGAAGTTAAAGCGCGTCGCTTATAAGCACCGTGAACGTGGCGATTTGATTTTTTACTATACCCCGGGCACTCACGTGATCTGGCACGTGGCCATCTATCTGGGTCATAACAAAGTGATCGAATCGTGGCCGCCGCGGGTCATGGTTCAGCCGATCCGTAACGGACAGCGTTCCGATATTGCCGGTGTCAAGCGGCCGTTTCTATAAGGCAGTTGGGCGTAGCCAGTGAGCGATGTCTGGATGAAACACTATGATAATTCTGAATTAATTTCAAAAATGTGATCAGTCATCGTCACAAATGGTATACATCATTTGTGAAATCATAGCACGTCAAAAAAGCACCAGCAAAGGGACAGTTTGCTAGTGCTTTTTCAGTGTAATTCCTGTAGGGGCAATCACTTAGGGATGTGATTGGAAACGTTACAGACTTTTTCGATTGGAATTCATCAACCGAATAGCCTAAGAGTATCATAGATAATTTCAAAAATCAAGAACACCCGTTCGGTTTTCCTTTATGCTATCACTAGTAGAATAGCCACTGTTCAAGACGAACATCTGGCAACTTTCTATCGTAGGTATTGATACTAAGGCATTTAACCAACAGGAGGAAGACCCTTGAAACAGACACAGAATATTTTTGACAAACCGGCATTTGCTAAGAAATTTCACCAATCCAGTATTCGTTATCGGTACGCGACGCGGATCCACATGCTGCGCGCGGAGGCCGGACTGACTCAAAGTCAACTCGGCGAGCTGATGAGTGTTCCGCAATCATCGATCGCCCGCTGGGAGAACGGCGGTACCAACATCACCGTTGAAACGCTGGAAAAGATCGCTCGGGCGGTGAATAAGGAGCTGAAGATTGATTTTCAGTAAATCTTTGCGCATATCAAGCGAACTAGATTGCTAAATATGGTAGAATGTCCCTATATAGAATCTGGAATCACGGACGTGTGAGATGTAGGTTTAAGGGGGCCATTCTAGGGATGAAAAAACTTGGCATTATGATGATTGCAGCCCTGTCATTTATGGGTGCGGCAGTTGCTGAACCAGCTGTATCAACGCTAACTGTTCAGGCCAAGACGAAGGTGTCGGTTGTTTCGAAGAAATCAATGAGTACGACCAAGTACCAAATTGACCAATCGAAGGCGAAGAACGCATACGCTTATTCAGGCAGCTTGAAGAAAAAAGAATTTAAACTCTCTTATGGTCAGATCGCTACGTTTTATGCTAAAGCACAGGAAAAGGTGAAGGTCGGCAAGTCGACTCGGATCTACTATTATATCAAGTCGACTGGCAGTAGTAAGCTAGCCGGTTGGGTCTGGCACGGTTATTTGATGAAGCCGGTGATGTCCAAGTCCGCACTTTCGAAGCTAGTGGCTTCTGGGCAGGATTTGAATCCGTCATCGACGATACTGAAACAGCCCGCGGCATTTTACAGCACTTATGGTGCTTATTTGCGCAAAGAGTTTAATATGACTGGGCAGTTAACGACGTTTAAAAAACATCAGGCACGGGTATACGTCTCGGATCCCAGTTTGAAGACTTATGCCAGCAAATCAATGAGCGTTTGGAACAAGGCGCTCGGCCGCTCAGTCTTTATTAAGGGAACTTCTAAGCACCATGACTTGGTGATCGGCACTAAGTCATCCAAGGAGTGGGATGGTTTAAATGACGGGACACACCTGTATTTGAGCTCTTCAGCACTTCACGATAAGACGTATATGGACAGTGTGGCTGATACGCCGGAAATTCGCGCGCTGTATAACCAGTACGAAAACGTCTCGGCCGCTTACAAAGCCGCACCGAGTGGCTCTTCTGAAAAGAAGGCTTACCTTGCGCAAGGCCATACCCTGTATGACCAATTGATTGCTGCACAGAAGGCCGCTGCACCGGATGCAACTGACTACTGGGAAGGTGTCATGGTTCACGAACTGGGCCACTCACTGGGGCTGGACCACACGCCTTACTTAACTGATATCATGTACGCGGAAACCAGCGATGACGGCTTCAGTTCTAGCGTGGACGGCAAGTACGATTGGGACTCGCCTAAAGATCCTAACGATGACCGGCTTGAATCGCCAAGCTTATCCAACCGAGACGTTAACCGGGCGAAGTTAGGCATGAAGTTGGGTTACTGGTAAAATTAAAGATTGAATGTTGAAAACCTGGTTATCAGTCAGCGGACTGGTCACCAGGTTTTTGCTGTCTTTACGCAACTTTTACAGAACCCAAACAGAATCAAGATATTCAAAGCGTATACCTAAGCTAGATGAATGAGATCGCTAGTGGAGGTGTGCGCGATGAAGTTATTAAAGATGCTGGTTGTTGTGTTGTTATTAGGATTAAGTTTGTTCTCTACTGTGGATGTTTCTGCAGCCAGTCGGATGCGTGAACCGGTTGCTGAGCGAGTACAACCAAGACTGCGCACGCAGATTCAAGTCGGCAGCCAGGATAGTCAGATCAAGTTCTGGCAGACCAGTGATCCGCGGCAGCGGCAAACAACGATAGTCGCGCTCTCCGCATTAGTAACGGTCGGCGCTTTAGCAACGTGGGCTCGCCGGCGGTTTTATTAAATGAAGGCGATAAAAAACACCCAATTTTGAAGATTGGGCGTTTTCGGTGTTTAAGATCACTTTTGGTCCATGATGAAGATTTGCTTGTTACCAGAAATGTAACGGCCATTGGTTAATTCGAAACGAGTTGTCCGGCCGTAGTTGACGATGCGTTTCACGTTCAGTTTGGTACCCTTCTTGTAGGAACGTACTTTCTGGTTCTTTGACAGCTTCAGGTCTTTGTAGCTATTAGCTTTATTGCTGATGACCCGCACGCGGTTGATTTTCTTACTGCGGAAGTGGCAATCAGCAACGTACTTGGAACTGGCAGTAATGTAGCCGCCCTTAACCTTGTAGCGTTTTTTGCCATTTTGATCAAAAGCAACGCCTTGGATACGGAAGTTAGCTGCCTTGGCCCGAGCCTGTTTCTTGTAGGATCTCACTGGATCGGTCAGGCTGACGTTCTTGTGCAGCCGCATACCACGTAAGGCATAGACGGAGTGAGGGGCAGCTGCTGGTTTATTAGGATTAGGTAGGGGCTTAACCTCATTGTTGTCGGAGCCGTTGGTATTATTATCAGGTTGAGTTTCAGTCCCTGTGCTACCGCCGGAATTACCGCCACCGGATCCGTTATTATTATTGTTGTTATCTTCGCCGCCGTTATTGTCTTCGCCGCCGTTGTTATCTTCGCCGCCGTTGTTATCTTCGCCGCCGTTATTGTCTTCACCACCGTTATTGTCTTCGCCGCCGTTGTTGTCTTCACCACCGTTATTATCTTCAAATGGATTAATGGTTAACTGGCTTGAGAAGATAGAATAATCCCCTTGACTATCAGGTATCATTTCAAGGTCAACTTTCGTGTTGAGCTTAATGGGATTTTTACCGGATATGCCGACTATTTTGTTGTTTACTGTTGTAATAGTATCTGTTGGACTTAAGATGTCAATATTAGTAATTCTTTCAATCTGATCAACTTCACCAATTTTTAGTTCCGGTTTAATGGCATCGAAGGGAACCTCGCTATCTTTGGTTGCGGTAACGTTTGGAGAGATTTCCTGACTTTCGAATACACCATTTTCCAAATTTACTTTCTCAGATAATTGAATGTAAGTTAATTGGTTGTCCCGAAAAGCATAGTCTCCAATTTGAGTAGTATTTGTTAACTCAATGTGATCTAATTTGTTGTGCATAAAAGCTTTTTCACCAATTTGAGTGACTTTTGGTAGAGAAAATTTGTTTAATTGGTTCCAAGCAAAAGCCAATTCACCAATTTGAGTAACATTTGGTAGGGTTATTTCGTTTAGGTGATTCGAAGAAAAAGTAAAGTCTCCAACTTCAGTAACTTTTGGCAGATTAATCTGATTGAGTTGATTAGCAGCAAAAGCATCGCCACCAACTTTTTCAAGACTAGACATACTTAAAGATTCAATACTGTTTCCTGAAAATCCGGCCATTGCTACTTCTGTTAGGTTAGTCCCGCCAATTATCGCACTGATTCCCCATCGTCTGTCGTCATCATCATTGGGGTTCTCATCAATCATTCTTTGGAGTGCATAGCGGCTAAATGCGCCAGGTTCAGATAAAATTCCACCAAATTCATTTTCATATTGCACCTCACGTTCCCCAATAACTTTCACCGGCACGCCATTGATTTCATCTGGAATGACTAATTGACCGCCGTCTAGCAGGTCTTTAATTTGCTCCGGATGCTCATCAACCCATTCTTGTGAAAAACCAGTTAGCGTACCTGTATTTTCGTCAAATTCAGCGTTTTCTGCAGTAACGCTAAGCTTGAAGTTTGATTTAGGCACAGCAGAGCGCTTGTTTGAATTTGCTTTTTGGCTTTGTCCGCTTTGATTTGATGCGGTTGCCTCAGTAGCGGCCCGCACTTGAACGTGGCTCGTCATGGCTGACATCCCAGTACCAAATAACATACCGGCCGCTAATAAACTACTAAACAAACTAATTTTCTTCATCATAAAACCTCCTGGGGGGATCTTGTGGTGAGCAGCAATCATTCTTCGTGAATCAAATATACCAAGGAAGCTAAACGAAGCACCAGCAAAGTACCACGAGTTCACAGAAAAATATTATTTTATACATAAGCTGTTCATAATCCGTTGTAATGACAGCTAATTGCACCGCAAAAAAGCCGCTACGATTGAATGACATGCACACGCAATCGTAGCGGCTTTTTCATATATTTGTTTGGGGAGCTCATTTAGTGATACCTGACTTAAAGTCAGTCTTGATGGTTTAATCATTGATTAACCATTTATAAAAGCGTTGCAGACCCGTTGGCCGATCTTCCGGCCGTTCCTTGGTGATATACAAGTTAATCGATTCGCCGAGCCGGACGTTTCTCAGCGTGCGGACGTTTCTTAAGTCGGTCTGATCAAAGGAATAGTCCAACGGAATGTGCTGATTAATGCCGCTGTTGGCTTCAAGAATATCACTGTTAAAGATATCCGTGACGTCGGCATTACGGCTGGAAGTGTGGTTCGTTGACCAATAGTAGGTTCTCAGTTTGCGTCCTCGCTGTGTAATAAAGTTGACAGTGACGTGGTGACTGAGCATTTGGTGCGTACGAGGCATCAGTTCCCCAGATTGAAGATTGCGTCCCCGCGTCAGTAGTGATGTGCCAAATACAGTTGACAAACAAAACAAAATAACCGCAACAGCAATGCGTCTTCTGGAAATTCTGGGTGCCACGCTGCACCTCCTTTTTGGGTCATCTCTCTTATTATTTGTTAGTATGCCAGACAAATATCCCCAAACTACGATTTATTTATGAAGAATTTGTGAACAGGACGTGTCCTTTTTGGTTCAGCGGGACATGATGGGGTGCTCGAGCGATGAAATGGAAACCAGATGACTAGGCTGTACCCACTACGGTATAAGCGGATAGTGAGTTTGCGGAAAGCAGAATGGCTGTTTGATTTAAAATTGGTCTAGATCATTTAAAATATGAACACAATTACGAGATATGTTCATCAAATGATCAAAAATGGTGGTCAGTTTAATTTATCATGCGATTAACCCACGTGGTTGTTTGGACTGAACGCTGGCCGTTCCGGCAGCTTTGCTAATCTATCTGCGACCATAGCGCTATGGATCACTTATTAAAGGGGTTCATATAATGGAAAGAACAGCACAAGCAGCCTTTGAATTTTTAGCAGCAGATGGCCACCAACTGATTATTTACAGTGCCTTAAAGAAGCTGGGCATCCGGCAAAATGACACTGATTTTGAGGATCTGGTTCAAGAAGGCTGGTTATTATTCGTGGCGATTTTTCAGAAATATCCGCAGGAACCAACGGAGAAGCCTAAACAGTTTTTGGCCTACGCCCACCAGGCACTCTACCGGCGATTCTTAAATCAGTTGCAGGCTAAGCAGCGGGAAATAAAGCATTTAGAAACCGGTGAAGTGGATTTATCAGGGGTTCCACAAAAGCTGGACGTACTCGCTGACACCATTGATACCAACTTGTTAAAGGGCTGGTTAGGCAAATGCAACGCAGCAGAGCGTCGGTTTTTGATCGACCGAATTTATTATCAGCTAACACCTAGTGAAATTAGCAAGAAATGGGGCGTTTCTCGTCAGACCATTTATAAGTGGCAAAAACGCATTCGCAGCAAGCTCATGGCGCGAGAATCAGAAAATCCCCATCAATTCAAGTAATATGCTCTTCACAAAAATATTACAAATTGACCAAATTACACACACAACTATTTGGTATGTTGAATTTATTAGATCGGACACCGCTTATGGACGTGAATGGAGGCAATCTTATGAGAAAAGTACTCATTCAAGTTGTCTCAGTGATCACGCTTGTATTCGGAACTTGTTACCAAAGCGTGCTGGCTTTGGCGGATGATAGGTCCCGTACCGAATTATCCGGCGTCCAGCTGAACGATTCAAAGGGTAATAAGTTACATCAAGTGAAGGTCAATGAGACTAACGAGCTGGAAATGACAGTGACAGTTAACAACAAGGATGGTGAAAACGCTGAAGGTGAAGCAGCAATGTGGCTGCCCGAAGACCAATTGAAAGTCATTCAAGAACGGGTAGAGGCGGAGTCTGCAGTGACGGACACCAACGCAACCTTGATTTTTGAACGCAAAAATAAGCAACCGCAGCTGCACTGGAAAGACGTGAAGACGAGTGCAACTTTCAAGCTGAAGTTGCCAGTTCAGTTCACATCACCTATGACCAGTATGGCACTGCCAATTGCGCTGGGGAGTCAACGTGAATACCTGCAGCCAATGACAGCGGTCAGTGCAGATGCCACTGAAGACGAGATGAAACAAGCTGGTGAGGCAACCCAATTGCCAGCAAATACGTTACAGTCCCTGACGTCATTTATTGACGCGCAGAAGGCTCAGCAAGCACAACAGGAGCAACAAAATGCTGAACCGGAAGCACCTGCAAAGGATGAAAATGAAGCCAAGGACGCAGCTAAAGAGCAAGCAGCCAAAGAAGATGCTGAGGCAAAACGGGCAGCCGACAAGAAGGCTGAACAAGACGTTGAAGATCTGAAGAAGGAAGCTGCCAAAACCGATGACGCACTGAAGAAGAACAGTAAGACTGTGACGGCTGAGAGCAAGTCGGACGGTGCGAAGCGGGAAAGTCAGAGTAAGAAAGAGACTGAGGCAGAAGGTCGAAATCTAAACGACATATTGGCAGGTAATACGGGTGCCGATAAGAGTTTGTTTGATTCTGTAGCAATTGAACAAGGTGGTAAGACAACCCAGCTTGATCCAGAGAAGCCGCTCGATGTAAGTGATTTAAAGGATTTCCAAGTACATTACAAATGGAACTCAGATTCATTACTTGATAAGTTGGGTGATCATAAAATTCAAAATGGTGATTATTACACCTTTACAATTAAAGGTTTGGATTACAATGGCGATAAGACTGCCGGAGATCTGGTTGGTAATAATAAAGAAGTATTCGCCAGATGGACAATAACTGAGCCAGAGAAAGGTCAACAAGTCGTACGAATTCAATTCACGAATGAAAAAGCCAATGAGACCACAGTTGAATATGAATTGTCGTTAAGTCAAAAATATGATGGTAAGAATCCAATTGATTTTGAATACAATGAAGAGGGCATTTGGACTGGAAAACCTGTTGAAGTTAAATCCATGCTGACTAAAGAGGGTAAGTTTATCGGAGGTCATAAGATTGAATGGACAATGACTTTAAAGGCTCAGGGTCTTAAGTTTAGCGAACTAAAGTTAGAAGATGTGATTAATGCTAATGCGGAAGGCAAAAAGCACAACTTCATCCGAGATAGTTTGAAAATTAGCTATGCAGGTAAAGAAGAAGTAGAGGGTGCAAGCCTACTCGGCAAGTTTAACGCGCCAGATTTCAGCGTTGCCAATAAGTTAACGTTGACTGGTAAGACACCAGAGCCAGGCGCAAATGAAAACGACGATATTATCCATGATGATATTGTGATCCGAATCCAGACAGATTACGATCAGGCTATTACCGGGTCCTTCTTTAACCGAATCGGTGGTCAAGTTGGTACTGATGTCCGTATGGAAAATGTTAGTGCTCACGTGACTACAACTGAGTTAAACAAGATTGCCAAAGATTACGCAGATGGTATCTATACTTGGGAAGCTAACGTGGCAATTGACATGGCCCAATTCAAGGACGAAGAAGGAAATATTGACGAATCAGTAGCAGCTAAAGCAATCCGAAATATGAAAATTACGGATACTTTAAGTGGCCCACATCAACTTCAAAAAGAACTTGATTTAGAGATCATGATTGGGGAGTATAACGCTACTAATGATTTCAAAAATACGGCTGCGGAAGGATCTACGAAGGAATTTGTTTTAGTACCGAAAGACGCTTCAGTAGATGCTCTATTGAACGCATTGAAAAACGATCAAACAATAACGCTGACCTATAAAACTCAGGAAGATAAAGCAGGTAACGTTGGCGACATCAAGAACAAACTTGGACTGGAATTCCAAGGTGAAGATCGGTTTGTAGAAACGCCTGGCAAACCAGGTTTAATTAGCAAGGGCAGCAGCTTATCACGCGAAGTTCATCATGATGGTAAAGCGCACATCAATTGGACTGTGACGGCAAACTCGACAAAACGAGAATTTGATGAGCTTAAGTTAACCGATGTCTTACCGGAAGGAACTGACCATAATGAAGTGTCGCATGTTCTTGTCAACGGTCAGTCACTGGAGAACGTTAAGGGTGTCACAATGGTTGAAGGATGGGTAACCAGTACGAATCCAGTAGCTGGGAAAAACCCGTATGGATTTACTAGAGTGAAGCCAGAAAATGATAAAAACGCACGAGCAGCACTCCAGTTTATATTCGATAAAAGTTTCTCAACGCACCAAATTTCGATTACTTTCCAAACCGCCCATGAATGGGGTAGCGATTACCACACTAACTTAGTGGGCGCTGCAACGAATGAAGGAATTTATCAGTACACTTCAAAACGACAGGATATTGATGAAGAGACCCGTGACGGTGGTATGAAGGATGGGAAACTGCATCTTGATACCAGTCCCCGGGGTGATAATAACTATGTAACTTGGACGCTTCGTTTTGGTAGCCACCTTAACCACTACTTCGGTAAGGCGGAAGGCCAGACCGACACCATCACGGTTACAGATACACTAAATGGCGATGGTCCGCGCTACCTGAGTTTTCCAGGAAAGAAGACAGATTTCACCCTGTATTCATTAGATAGTAACCGTAACAATCCTAAAGAAATTGGGCAAGATCTGTATGACATTGACTGGGATAAAAATTCAGACAGCCGAGGTAAGCGAGCGTTCACGATTACATTTAATGATAAGGTGCCAAAGGAAGGATACACTAATTTTCAATTGGTATTTAATACACCTATTGACATCAGTGCTTGGGAAAAGGTAGATAACCCGCCATCGCATATTCCAAACACCCATAAATTTGAAAACACAGCGGATGTAGAATATGCCAACAAGCATATTAAGGATTTAGAAGCCAGCGAATCGTTAGCTTCTGAAGGCCTTTACGGACAGAAAACTGCCAAAGAAGTTGATGGTTCATTCTTAAATTGGGAAATCATTGTCAACGCACTGGGACAAGACATTGGTAAGCCTGAAATTAACGATACACTAACTGAAAATCATCGACATTCAGTAGATCGTGATGATATTGAATTGGCGTTCATAACGCCGAAGTATACAACTATCAATAATGGTTCAGGTTACAAGGTCGAAGTTGATAAAAGTAAACCGCAAGATATTTTACCGAAAACGGATTACTCGGTTGATTACGATGGTAATCAGAAAATGACGATTCAACTGAAAACAAAAGTTGACCGGCCTCTGGTAATCCGTTACAAGACCATCATGAATGGCGGAAATGGTGAGTATAGGAACAATGCTAGGATTTCCGTTCATGGGTATTCCACACAGTATACAGCTAAGCATGATATTACTGGGAGTGCGTCCATGGAAGACTGGACCTTACGTTTCCTAAAGGTTGATGGTTCTGATAAAGACAAGCCATTAGCTGGCGCAACTTTTAAATTGCAACAATTAAACAAAGATGGTAAAACCTGGGACGAAGCAAAACGAATGGATAACGGCGAAGGATACGGTGAAGTTGAATCGGGTCCAGATGGTTTGCTTCAGTTCCATTCATTAGGAACACGCGCAGAGTATCGACTAGTTGAAGTCTCACCGCCAAAGGGACATTCTAGTCAAATGAACCCGTTACAATTTAACAAAAAGGATGCTTTAGCAGCTGGCTGGGATAAAGAAACACATAAAATCAAAAACTATTCAACAACACCCGGTAACCTGACACTTAGCAAAGCAACTAAGAATCTCGACAACGAAAATAGTTTCAAATTTGAGGTTCGTGCGGTGGATGAAGAAGGAAATGTAAATACCGGCTTGCAGGGCACTTACGAGATTCCAGGCGTCGGTGAAGTGAGCTTCCACAACGGTGTGAGTGAAGAGATCGCGGTACCCGCTAACAAAGAACGTACCATCATTGGGTTGCCAACTGAAAAAGTTGACGCTGATGGCAACACGTCCGCCCAATATTATGATGTTCGTGAAACGAGTACCAGTGACAAATACAACACCCAGGTTGCAGTCGGCAATGACGACCCGGTTTGGGGGAAGCAGACTAAGCCATTTAAGCTGAGTACCAGCACAGCCGCACCAGTGATGATCTTCTTCACTAACACGGCTGCTACAGGTGACTTGGTTGTTAACAAGACAGTTAGCAGCAAGACTGAAGACGAAATAAACGCCTCGTATGAGTTTACAATTGAAGCTGACAAGGATAG
The DNA here is from genome assembly GCF_002217985.1 of Secundilactobacillus pentosiphilus. Taxonomy (GTDB): domain Bacteria; phylum Bacillota; class Bacilli; order Lactobacillales; family Lactobacillaceae; genus Secundilactobacillus; species Secundilactobacillus pentosiphilus. The sequence goes on along the minus strand of NZ_BCMI01000012.1, from coordinate 55,029 downwards.
CAAAACGAAGGTGGCCAACAAAACCTATAAGACTGAAGGAACCAGACTTAATGAGCTTAAATTTAAAGACGATGGTACAGCAACCTTTAGTCTGAAACATGCTCAGCAATTGAAGGTGAAAGGCTTGCCAGAAGGGGTTAAATTAACCGTGACTGAAAAGGCCACTGGTATGGTAACCACCTGGTCAGTCAATGGTGACAACTATGTGAATAGTACTGAGCCGGTCACAATCAGTACGGACGAAACGCAGATTTACGACTTTAAGAACAGTAGTCAGCCAACGGGTCAGCTTCAGATCACGAAGCAAATTGCCGGTGCGATTCCTGCTGATGAAGTCTTTAAGTTCGAAATCAAGGCAGATTCAAGCGTTGATGGTAAGTATCCTTACGAAACTTACACCGTTTCTAACCAGCATCCAGGCCAAGCTGGAACGCTTGAGTTTGAGAATGGAAAGTTAACGACACCACTCTCCTTAAAGGGTGATGAATACGTTAAGATTAAGAACTTGCCGCTTAATCAAGCATTTACGGTAAGGGAATTACCTCTTAGCGATAAGGATATTGAGACGACTTGGCAGATCGGCACTTCCAAGGAAGAAGGAATGGAAGCTGATCCAATCACACTGAAGGATGAAAATGATATCGCTAGCGTCACGTTTACTAACCAGTTACCAAATGGTTCACTGACGTTAGGTAAGAATGTTGTGGGCCTTCCAGGTGATTATGCAACGAAGTTTGATTTCACGATTCAAGCCGAGGATGCAAACTCAATCGATAAAGTAAGGAACAAGACGTTTACGGATGCCTACAACGTTGTGCATGAAGTTGACTTCGATAAAGATGGAAAAGCTAACATCAGTTTACGTGATAGCCAAAGAGTAAAAATCCTTGGCTTGCCTGCTGGCATCAACCTGCGAATCTCGGAAGCAAACAACCCAGATTTCAACGCGAGTTACAAAGTTGATGATGAGGCAGACGAAGAAGACGCTGACGGTCCGAGCGTAACTATCGAAGACAATGAAAACACTGCGGTTAGTTACACGAACACCAGGACTAAAAAGGGCGAACTGATTGTCAGCAAGACGGTTAGCAGCACAAACAAAGACGAATTAGATGCTAAGTACCACTTCACAGTTCAAGCTGATCCGACTGATGAAGTTGCCAACAAGACTTTTGAAGCGGATGGCGCAGGCTTAGATGAACTGGAATTTGATAGTAAGGGTCGAGCAGAATTAGATCTGAAAGATGGTCAGCGACTGAAGATTTTGGGCTTACCAGTAGGTGTAGAATTTAAGGTAACTGAAACTACTCCTGAAACTGATATGGACACCACTTGGTCAATTAACGGTGGTGACTATACCAATAATGACAAGTCAGTGACAATTAGCGGTCAAAAACCACAGATTGTCGACTTTAAGAACAGTAGTTATCCAACGGGTCAACTGCAGATTACGAAGCAAATTGCTGGTAGTATTTCGGCTGATGAAGTCTTCAAGTTTGTGGTTAAGACTGATTCAAGCGTTAACGGGAAGTACTCATATGAAACTTACACTGTTTCTAACCAGCATCCTGGCGCAGCCGGAACGCTTGAGTTTGAAAATGGAAGGTTAACAACACCATTGTCCCTGAAGGGTGATGAGTACATTCGGATTAAGAATTTGCCGCTAAATAAGGAATTTGCGGTAAAGGAACTTGCTCCAGACAATTCAGACATTAAGACAACTTGGCAAATCGGGACTACAAAGAAAGACGGACGTGCCGCTGAGCCAATCACATTGAAGGATGAAAATGATATCGCGAACGTAACGTTTACTAATACGTTGCTGAATGGCTCATTAACATTAACGAAACGAGTATTGGGTGCTCCGCAGGATCCCGGAACTGCCTTTGAGTTTACGATTGAAGCTAGCGATGATTCTCTCGAAAAGGTTAGGGATAAGACCTTCCAAGTTGATGCAGATTTTATGGATGAAATTCACTTCAATGATGATGGTCAGGCAACACTTAAACTGCGTGATACTCAACGAGTAAAGATTCTTGGCTTACCTGGTGGTATTACGTTGCGCATCTCCGAAAATTCACATCCTGACTTCAACGTTAGTTACAATGTTGGAAATGGTGAAGAAAAAGAGGATGAAGCTGGTCCTGCCGTGACTGTTCAGGAAGGTAAGAATACTACTGTGAACTTTACGAATACCGGAGTGATAAAAGGTGGCCTGATGTTAGAGAAACGTGCAGAAGGGTCTTTCCCAGTAGATAAAACTGTCAGATTTATGATTAATGCTACTGCTTTGGATGGCGAAAAAGATCCAGAGAAATTAAATGGTGACTTTGAAGCAACCTTGACTAAGAATAATGGTTCTAGTACTCAGCAGAAAGTTAGTTTTGAAAATGGTACAGCTAGAGTGGCAATTAAACCTGGCGAATCACTGTTGATTAAGAACTTAGATTCTGGGTCTTACCAGGTTTCTGAAAGAAGACAGGGTCGCCATGTGGTTACAACTTGGGATATCGGTAATACCAGTGGTATTGGTTTAAGAACCGATGAAGTAAAAGTTGATGGAAATGACACTGCTCATGTGCTGTTCACTAACAAGATCGCCACGGGTAAACTTGAATTAAACAAATTCGTTGCCTCGCATGATGATGCGGATAAGGACAAAGAATTTAAGTTTGAAATCCAGACAATTAACGATGACGACAAAGCATTAGTAGCAGCCAAGTCTTACGAAATTTCCGGATACGCTGGAACTAAACGAATCGAGTTTGACGAAGATGGCATTGCTAAGTTGTCATTGAAGGACGGTCAAACAGCTACAATTTCTGGATTACCAGCTGGTATTGAATTTAAAGTTGTTGAAACTGAAACACATGACTTAGATGCCTTTTGGAATGTGAATAATCTGAACGATTATGAAAAAGTGATAGATGATAACTATCCAGAAGTCACTATCACAGAAAATCAAAGTGACGTTGTCTCCTACCGTAACGTCCGTGATCCGGTCGGTAGCCTTCGAGTAGATAAAGTGGTGAAGGGTGCCTATACTGACGACAACCGTAAGTTTGAGTTTGAAGTGGCCGCTCAAAAAGAAGTTGAAGCTGATCCTGATGCAGAGACCGAAACTGAAGGGGACACTGATGCTGAGACTGAGGTTGAAGGTGAAGATGACAAGACAACGTGGGTTACTGACGATTCATTTAACGGTGAATATAGCGTGAGAATCTACAGCAGTGATAATGAACTGCAAGAAAGTCTGAAAGTCACCTTTGAGGATGGGATAGCGAAGCTCGAACTCAAGGCGGATCAATATGCTGTGATCAATGGCTTACCGCTTAAGGGCGAAGATGACAAAGATGCTCAATTCCAAGTAAGCGAAGTGGATCCTGAGATCGGCAACATGTCAACGACTTGGGCCGTCGATAACGGGACTGCAACCCCTGGTTTAGTAGCTGAACCGGTAGCATTAAATGATACAGATGTGCCAAAGGTTAAGTTCACTAACAGTCTCGAAACAGGCAGCCTGGTGCTTGACAAGAAGCTTTCAGGTGCTATCTCTGACGCAGACAGGAATCAGACGTTTGAATTTACGGTAGACGCACAGACTGAAGATATTGATGAACCAGGCGAATGGAAGACGGATGAAACGTTTGCTGGTGATTACGTGGCAACCAAGACCGACGCTGATGGGCGGCAGACCACGAGCAACGTGACCTTCACAGATGGTCAGCTCGCTGTCCACCTAAAGGGCGGAGAACGGCTGCAGATTCATAATTTACCAGCGGGCACACACATGGTGGTTAACGAAAACGTTGATGGCGACTACAATACGAGTCATCAAATCGACCATGGCAGCGTAACGCCGGGCGCAACCACTGATCAAATCACGATTTTAAACGGTGATGATCTGGCAGTAACGTTCATCAACGAACGGCCAGTACTCCCTCAAGATGCGTGGTTAAGCTTAACCAAGTCAGTGATTGGTGAAAATGGCGAACGCGATCGCGGATTCGAATTTAACGTTCGGTTTCTTGACGATCAGATGAATCCGGTAACCGGTACGATTGATTTCGTCAAGACATCGTCAGTTGGCGGCTATGAACCTGGTCAAATGATGCTTGAAGAAGACGGCAGCGGTTCGTTTGCACTGATGGATGGGGAAACGATTCGCTGGCAGCTGCCAAACGGGACTCACTATCAGATTACTGAAAGTGACTACTCGGCGGACGGCTATTCGACAAGTATCAGTCAAGGCCAAGAACCAGAACGGGAAGGTCTCACGACTACCGGTGTGGCAATGGCTAACGATCCGGTAAACGCGAGGGTGGTTTACTACAACCGCGCCGACCCGACACCTGAGGATGAACCGCATACCCCTGAAGATCCGGAAACAACTACGCCAGAGTTAGTTCCGCCAGCTCCAGAATCAGGCGGGGCAGATACTGAGGCGGTAACCGAACCCGGTTCAGGGACGCAGGCAACTACCGGTACCACGGGTACTGCAGGGACAACTCGTCCGCAAGCTTACGTTGGCGGTACTGGCAGTAAAGGGTTCTTGCCACAGACGGGTGAATGGCTGAAGCAAAACTGGTTACTCGTGTTAGGTCTAGTGATCCTGTTAAGCACAGTTGGCTTAATCATCAGATCTAAACGTAAAAAGAGCTGATGGTATTTCTAAGATCAGCTAGCTCGCTGGTTTCAGTGAGTTAAGGCAAACTGAGCCCCGGTATCATTTCTGGTTATTCGGAAATGGTGCCGGGGCTTTTGATGGGCCACCGTTTCGACACTTCGCTCTTGACCGCCCACTGACAAACGCATAAAATAGCATCTGGAATTCAAGTTAATTAAAACGTTTTACTAATTCAGGAGGATCGTTTATGAAGACTCAGGATGAACTGAAAAAAATTGCCGGTTATAAGGCTGCTGAGCTGGTGGAAGACGGGATGACCGTTGGCCTCGGTACTGGTAGCACAGTGCGTTATTTACTGGATGCACTGGGTGAACGTATCAAAAAAGACGGCGTACATTTTACCGGTGTGCCAACGTCTAACCGGACGGCTGAGTACGGTCGCAACCTTGGGATGACCATTAAGTCATTGGACGATGTGGATACCATTGACATCACCATTGACGGCGCGGATGAAGTCGATCCCCAGATCAATGGGATCAAAGGCGGCGGCGGTGCCCAGACTTGGGAAAAGCTGGTGGCAACTAACTCTAAGCAGTGTGCTTGGATCGTTGACGAAAGCAAAGCTGTCGATCAATTAGGCAAGTTTCCGCTACCCGTTGAGGTGCTGGAATACGGCCACCACCAACTGGTTAAACGGTTGGCTGACTTGGGCTACAAGCCAGAAGTCCGTCAAAAAGACGGCAAATTTTTCCGGACGGATGAAGGCAACATCATTGTTGACCTGCATTTAGGGAAGATTGCTGCACCCTACGATCTTGCAGATGAACTGAGCAACATGACCGGGGTTGTGGAACACGGCCTGTTCTTAGATATGACTAAAACGGTAGTGATTGGAACTCAAAATGGTGCGGTCGTTAAAACCAAATAAGTCCTAAAATAGCGGGTCAGAATTAATCATTGTCCCGACGATATTTACGCAGTCCAACGGCTGGTCAAAGTTGACCGGTTGTTGGGCTGTTTGTTGTTATAGCGGGGTTAAGCGGTGCCTTTAGAAGCGGTAAATTTCTCCTAAAAATTTTTAGCATTTGTATTGTAACCGGTTACATTCCATGTTATTATATAACCGTGGAAGAGATAAGGGACCGGTACCAGGGCGTTTCCAAGTTGTAGAGTTTTACCGATTATGAAGTTGATCCCGTTTTGTAGATCGAAGCTAATGATTGGCAACAAACAGCATAAACGTTTGGTTCCATCTGTTTAGAGTTTCAACAATGAGTTTCACGAGGTTCATATGTTTCATGTGCTTTATGAGTAACAGGTTTCACCATGTAACAGGATGTAAAATGCTTCACGCGGGAATTTCTAACGAACGCTAGCCACCTAAGGCTTTTGTTCCACCACTAATTGAATATGAGTTAAATGCTTAGCGTTTCTGCAAAAACGTGCGAATATCTTAGATGTAGTGATATTTTCTTAGGGGTTACAAAGAGTTCGAATGTGATGTAGGCTGGGTCTACGCGATGGTTATGCAATAACCTCTTGAGCGTAGAGAGTCGAGTTCATGAGATTCAATAAGATTCACGATTTCATTTCCAGTTAAACGGTAATTGAAACTAATATAACTATTACGGCAGTTGACTAGAAATAAGTATTTGAGGCGATAGATTATCATTTTAATGTTTACGAAACGGGTAGACTGGTCAAACGGTTCCGTCTCTTCCAACATAGATTCAAAAGTTTCATAGGGGCTCAAGGGTGAATGAATCATATTTCAACCTTGAGTCTAATTTTTTGGCCTTTTTTGGACCTAGTTATTCAAATAGAAGTGATATAATGTAATTCCTTGGCAGGGGCAACATTGAGGGGAAATTTCCCTGAGAGAAGGATTTACTAAAATTAGTAGATTCTTTTTTTATTGCCATTTTTAGGCAATGAAAGGGCTTTCTCCAATAATTGTTGCCTTGTTGCTTTACTCATCAAGCTTTAATCTTCACTGAAGGACCGCTGAGATTTCTCGAATGTGTGTTTACGGAAGCTTTAAAACAAGGTAAAATGGGATTTGCTTACTTGTTTATTTTAAAGAAGTAAGTGGTGGTTATTGCGAAGTCTGCGGATGTGTAACCGATTATTTTTGAAAGCGCTGAACTTTTTTAGCCGTTTGGTACGCAGTTTGTGCCATTATTCGGAATTCCAGTCAACAAGCGGCTAGATCAGCAAAGCGTTCTTCTGAAACAGTTTAGTTGCGGATCACACAGCAAAAAACAGAAAGAAGGTTTAGTTTAATGTCGATGTACTTAATCGTCAACATTATTGGGGTTTTAGTTTATCTCGGGATCGCGTTTCTGTTCTCGAAGAGTAAAAAGACGATCAACTGGAAGTCCACTGCAATTGTCTTAGTGCTTAACTTGGTTATCGCTTGGATTTTAACTAGTTTCGCTTGGGGCCGTGATATCGTTTCCGGTGCCGCTGCAGGATTCAACTGGTTAGTTCAAGTGGCTTACAAAGGTATTGTGTTTGCCTTACCTAACTGGGTTACACCACAGTTCGGCGGGACTGCTAAGTCAATGAACTTCGTTACCAGTTCACTGCTGCCTATCCTGCTGATCGTGCCAATGTTTGATATCTTAACTTACATTGGTTTCCTGCCTTGGGTCATCAAATGGATCGGCCGCGGCTTATCAGCTATTACTGGTCAACCAAAGTTCGAATCATTCTTCTCAGTTGAAATGATGTTCCTTGGTAACACCGAAGCCTTAGCCGTTTCACGTCTTCAAATTCAATCAATGCGTGCAGAACGTAACGTGACGTTGGCTATGATGTCGATGTCATGTATTACTGCTTCCATTGTCGGGGCTTATACCCAAATGGTTCCTGGTAACTACGTTTTGACGGCCATTCCACTGAACATTTTGAACGCCATTATCGTGACGAACATTTTGAACCCAGTGACAGTTAAGCCTGAAGAAGATACGATTGCTAAAATCGGTGGTGCTTCAGCTGCCGAAGAAGCCGAAATGGAAGATGGCAAGAAAGAACCATTCTTCTCATTCTTGGGCGATTCTATCTTGGGTGCCGGTCGTTTGATCTTGATCATCGCTGCTAACGTTATCGCTTTCGTTGCCTTAGCTGCTTTGATCGATAAGCTGTTAGGCTTGATCAACCCATGGTTATCACTTGAACATATCTTGGGGATCATCATGTTCCCATTTGCATGGTTGATGGGTCTGAACGTACACGATGCGTTCCAGTTCGCTCAATACATGGGGACGAAGTTAGTCACTAACGAATTCGTTGTTATGGGTAAGATTGCCCCAACAATTCACAACGTGCAGATGTATGGTGCTCACTATCAAGCACAATTGACAGTCTTCTTGACTTCATTTGCTAACTTCAGTACGACTGGTATGATTATTGGTGCCTTCAAGGGCTTGGCTGACAAAGAATCTAACGCTCTGATCTCTAAGAACGTTGGTTACATGTTACTGTCAGGGATCTTGGTATCACTATTATCAGCTGGTATCGTGGGCTTATTTGTTTGGTAATCACCACTTACGCATAAGTCAATTAATTAAGTATTAAAACCACGAACAGCCCAGATCGAGGAATACTTTCGGTCTGGGCTGTCATGGTCTAGGGCGTCGAAACTGACAGCAGTCAGCTGAAACCCATCGTTTAAAATAACGATGCAACCCCGATCACAACCGTCTCAACGACGAAAGGATAGGGATTATTTACATGAAACAAGCGCAACAACTTGAAGCAAAGAATAGGTTGTCATTACGAGAAGTATGGCAAAATAAGACGTTGCTGAAGCAAGAAATCATTGCGGGATTGACTGGTTTCTTTGCCATCTCGTACATCATTATTGTGAATCCAGTGATTCTTAAGGATGCTGGCATTCCCACAGATCTGAGTGTGTTTGCCACCATTATTAGTTCCGTGATCGGCTGTTTGATCATGGGGCTCTTCGCTAACGCACCGGTGATTTTAACGCCGGGGATGGGTGTAAATGCGTTTTTTACCTACACCATCTGCGCCACAATGGGCATGTCCTGGCAGGTCGCGGTGGCCATTTCAATCGTGGCCAGTGCCATTTACGTGCTGGTTGCCTTTACCAGCTTAAGCTCGGTGTTGGCAAAGGCCATTCCCGCCTCGCTGAAAAGCGGGATTACGGCGGGAATTGGACTGTTCTTGGTCGAAATTGGCTTGGAAAAAGCCGGCTTGATCGTTGCCGGAAAGACGTCGCTGATCGTTTTGGGCAATTTGACGTCACCCGCCACGCTGCTGGCCATCTTCGGTATTTTGCTGAGCGTGATCTTATATCTGCGGCAGGTACCGGCCAGCTTCCTGATTGGAATCGTCGTTACCAGTGTGCTCGGTGTGGCCTTTGGTATTCGTGATGAACAGAGCGTCAGTGTTCATTTGTCACGGTTAGCTGAGTATCACCAAATCGTGCTTCATGGTGACCTTTCCAAGGCGCTGACGATTCCGTTTATTCTCGCAGCATTCTCCATGACCATGATCCTCGTGTTCGAATCCATGGGGCTCCTGCAGGGGATCTTGCCGGATAACCGGAAATTCAAACGGGCGTTTCAGGCAAGTTCCGTCACCGCGCTGATTTCTGGCATGCTGGGAACCAGCCCAACGGTGGCAGCTGCCGAAAGTGCCTCCGGAATCGAATCTGGTGGCCGGACCGGCGTGATGTCGATCACTGCCGGCGTCCTGTTTGCCCTCTCTATGTTCTTTGTTCCGTTGCTGGCGTACGTCCCACAGGCGGCCATTGCACCGGTGATCATTATTACCGGCGCCCTCATGATGGCGTCCATCGGCTCAATCGATATGCACGATTTTGCTGCCTGGTTCCCGGCGTTTCTGATTATTGTGCTGATTCCACTAACTAACAGTATTTCGACTGGTCTGGCATTCGGTTTCGTGTTCTATCCCATTTTACGGATGGCTAGCGGCGATGGCCGAAACGTCAGCCCAGCAATGTACGTGTTAGGCGGATTGTTTCTCATTGATTTGGTTTTAAGTGCTCTACTATAATAAAAAATGAGTATGGAGGCTATTTATTATGACAATGAAAATTATCATGGATACTGATCCAGGTATCGACGATGCAGCTGCAATCACCATGGCAATTAACGATGACAACATCGATTTGAAGTTGATCACGACGGTTGCTGGTAACGTCACCGTGGACAAGACTACTAAGAACGCACTGAAGCTGGTTCGCTTCTTTAACTCCGACATTCCAGTAGCAGCCGGTGCTAAGCAGCCGCTGATCAAGCCGTTCGAAGACGCTGCCCGAATTCACGGTGAATCAGGAATGCCAGGATATGATTTTCCAGAAGACCTGCCAAAGCCAATGGCTAAAAGTGCCGTTGAAGCACTCCACGACGCTATCATGGTTAGTGATGAAAAAATCACCTTGGTACCAACGGGATCGTACACCAACATCGCTCTCTTATTCTCAGAATATCCAGAAGTAAAGGATAACATCGAACGCATCGTTGCCATGGGTGGCTCACTGGGTATGGGTAACATGACCAGTGCCGCCGAATTCAACGTCTTCACTGATCCTCACGCTGCTAAGATCGTTTACAATTCTGGCGTGCCGATCGTGATGGTTGGCTTGGACATTACCATGAAGGCTTTACTAACGCCTGAAAGTCTTGAAAAGCTGCCTAAGTTAAACGAAACTGGTCAAATGCTGCATGACATTATCATCCACGATGGTGATAACTCAGACAGCGGTATTGCCATGCACGATGTAAATACCATCTTCTACCTGCTTCACCCAGAAGCAATCACTACTGAAGACATGTGGGTGGACGTTCAGACTGAAGGCCCAGCAATGGGTGAAACGGTCGGCGACATTCGCGGTGCTTACCACGATGGCAAGACCAACGCTTCTGTCTGCGTTGACATCGACGCTGCAGCCTTTAACAAGTGGTTCATCGAAGAAGTTAGTCACATTTCAAAGTAATTTAATTTAGTTCAAACGCTGTTTATACCACTATACAAATAGACCGCACCAAGCTGTAAGGGGCTTGGTGCGGTTTATTTATTTGGCTAAAAAATCGTCTTGGATGATTTCCAATACGGGTGAATGTCTTGTATAATTGGAGGGTGTGAAACAAGGTGAGCCAGTCTCTGCCCACTGTAACCTGATTCGGCTATACAGACTCAGAGCTTCCGCTACACTCCAGGCGCTTGGGGGCTGGAACGCGGTGGCTCGCTCCGGAGCTAGTGCAACATAGCCGAAACGTGCTTCACGAGGCAGAGAGTTGCATATAAGTCACTTAGACCATAAACCCAAGTTCGGGGTTTCTGGTCTAAGCACCTTATATTCCACTCTCTTAACGCCTCGTTCCGCACTCTGGCCTCGAATGGATCTCCTCCGTCTCGCGTGATGCTAGGCAGCAGCCAGTGCTTCGCACTGTCAGCTACCAAGTATTACCGACACCGCTGAGCCCCAGCGCCTTCCGTTACGCTGACATAGTGGCCAAACTTCTTCATAGAAGGGCATTTGCGTCAGCAACCTAACTGTTAAGTCATTGTAAGTGCAGGATATAAATGCAGTGGAGTGTTCAGGGTAAATCGTGGTGTCGATGATGTTAGCGAGCGTTTCTTGCTCGGTTACATCATCAGGCGACGGAGGAGATCCGCCCCAAGCGAAACGCAGGTGCTAGCTCCGGAGCGCCTGCACGACGAGTTACCCTGAACACGGAACGAAATGAGCTGCAATGCATTCTCGCAACACTACTATAAAATATTTGTGTAGCAAGTGATAATTAGCACTGAAGCGCCTGCACAACGAGCTGCCCTGAATGCGGAACGAAATAAGCTAACAGTCGCGCCAAAACCACCCATAAAAAAGTTCAAAAAAGCGAGCAATAACCACTTGTAAGAGCTTGCGTACATACCATAATTAATGTAAAGTATACTAGAGCGTGAAACAAAGTGTTTCACAGAATGTCTTAGGAGATTTCAATGAATGATAGCCAATTTATTGCTGCGTTAAAAGTCCAAGGAATTACGGTTTCCGAGGAGCAAATGCAACAGTTCGACCAGTATTTTAAAGTTCTGGTCGACACGAATCAACACCTTAATTTAACAACCATCACTGAACGCGGTGACGTTTATCTGAAGCATTTTTATGATTCAGTAACGCCCGCCTTTTATGCACTCGAATTACGTACTGAGAAGCTGACACTTTGCGACGTTGGTGCCGGAGCCGGTTTTCCATCGTTACCGATGAAGATCCTGTTTCCTAATCTGCAAGTAACCATCGTGGATTCCTTGAACAAGCGGATTAATTTCTTGAAGGATTTGATTGCTGATTTGGGCTTAGACGGTGTGAACGTCTACCACGCGCGGGCTGAAGAGTTTGGCGGCAAGCGTTCCGAACACCGGGAAGCTTACGATGTCGTTACCGCACGGGCAGTAGCACGGATGAGCGTATTGAGTGAACTATGCTTGCCACTTGTTAAACTGCACGGCCAGTTTATTGCGTTAAAAGCACAGCAGACTGAATCAGAACTGGCACATTCACAATCCGCAATTGCCACGTTAGGCGGTAAACTGAGCTTAGACCAATCATTTACCCTGCCTGAGTCAGGGGACGAACGGCACATTGTGGTGATCGATAAGGTCAAGCCGACACCCAAGCGCTACCCACGAAAGGCTGGAACGCCTAACAAGGAGCCACTCGGCGATTAGTTAGAAAGGGGGACGATTAGGATGGCGTTTTCGTTATTTGGTCACGATAAATCCAACCAGCGAGAAACCGAAAACATTAAACAAAAAGTGGTCATGGTACCGGTAGATGCTATTGTGCCAAACCGGTTCCAGCCGCGGCACGTTTTTAATCAGCGCAGCATTGATGAACTGGCACAAACCATTGCGGATCATGGTTTACTGCAACCAATCGTCTTACGGGAGTACGAACCGCATCAATACGAAATCATTGCCGGGGAACGGCGCTATCGGGCGGTAAAATCGCTGAAGTGGCGTGAAGTACCGTCGATCATTCAAGCATTATCAGATGATGAGACGGCTTCACTGGCGCTGATTGAAAACTTACAACGGGAAGGGTTAACCCCGATTGAAGAAGCACAGGCCTACCAATCCTTGATGAAGCTGAACCAGTTGACGCAAAGTCAGCTGGCAAAAGACGTTGGTAAAAGCCAGTCATTTATCGCAAACAAATTACGGCTGCTGAAGCTTAGTGAACCCGTTCAAGAAGCTATCATGAACGAAGAGATCAGTGAACGGCACGGCCGGGCACTGTTGGCGGTGACGCCCAAGCAGCAAGAAAAACTGTTAGAACGGATCATTGCTGATCATTTAACCGTCCGTGATGCGGAACGGCTGATTCAGCGCCACCGTGCTAAGGAAAAGCCAAAGCCGAAGATCAAATCAGTTTCAGCCGATACCCGCGTGGCAGTCAACACCATCAAAAAATCGTTAAAGATGGTCAGTAACGCTGGTCTGAAAGTGAAAACGACGGAAGAAGATCATGATGATAGTTACCGAATTACTATCGACATCATGAAAAAATCATAAAAAGGAGTGACGAAAACCGATGGCAGATATAATTGCGCTTGCGAACCAAAAAGGCGGGGTCGGCAAAACGACGACTGCAGTGAACTTGGGTGCTGGCTTAGCCAACCTGGGCAACCACGTATTGTTGGTCGATATCGATGCACAGGGGAACGCTACCAGTGGGGTTGGCATTGCCAAGTCCTCCATTTCCAAGGACATTTACGACGTTCTGGTTAATGAAGAGCCAATTGCTGATGTGATCTTACATACGAGTCATAAAGATTTAGACATTGCGCCAGCAACCATTCAACTGTCAGGTGCTGAAATTGAACTGACGGCTCAAATTGCCCGCGAGACTCGTTTATTAGATGCCCTTAAAGCCATTCAGGATCAATACGATTTCATTTTGGTGGACTGTCCGCCTTCATTGGGTCTGTTGACCATTAATGCCTTTACTGCCAGCAACTCCATTTTGATTCCAGTTCAATCGGAGTACTACGCATTGGAAGGGCTCAGTCAATTGCTCAATACGATTCAACTGGTACGCAAGCATTTCAATCCTAACTTGAAGATTGAAGGCGTTTTGCTGACCATGTATGATGCCCGAACTAATTTGGGCCACCAAGTAAATGAAGAAGTGAAAAAGTACTTTAAAGACAACGTTTACGAGACCATCATCCCACGTAATGTCCGGTTATCTGAGGCACCAAGCCATGGGTTACCAATTATGGATTATGATCCGAAGTCAACCGGTGCTCAAGTTTATTCGCAACTCGCAAAGGAAGTGGCAGCTGCTCATGGCAAACAAAAATAATAAGGGACTCGGACGCGGCATTGAAGCATTATTTGCGGATAATAGCGTTGACCCAAATGTAGAAACAGTGATTGATATTAAACTCGATCAAATTCGCCCGAACCCGTATCAGCCACGGCAAAAGTTTGACCAGACGGCACTGAAGGATTTGGCACAGTCGATTAAAAAATCGGGTGTGTTTCAACCAATCATTGTTCGTCAGCCGGATCCAGAGGTTTCTCGTTATGAGATTCTAGCCGGTGAGCGGCGTGTGCGGGCTTCTAAGTTGATCAAGAACGAAACGATTCCAGCAATCGTCCGGGAAGTCACTGAACCGCAGATGATGGAAATTGCTGTGATGGAAAACTTGCAGCGTGAAGACCTGACACCGTTAGAAGAGGCTGAGGCCTACGAAATGCTGATGAGCAACTTGAACTTAACACAGGCTCAGGTTTCTTCACGGTTGGGTAAAAGCCGGCCGTACATTGCCAACTATTTACGGTTACTAGGGTTACCAAAGCAAGTGAAGGAACTGCTGCAAAAAAAGCGTCTGTCAATGGGGCAGGCCAGAACGTTGCTGTCTTTGAAAGACCGGTCGCAGATGGTGAGTCTGGCTAACCGGGCTGCGGATGGTAAAATGACTGTGCGGGCTTTGGAAGGCGTCGTCAGTAAGATGAACGGTCAAGCGGCCGCAAAACCGAAGAAGCACGTCAAGCAGAAGTCGCCTTATTTGCGAGCGGGTGAAAACGTGCTCCAAGAGAAGTTTGGGACGCAAGTAACGATCAGTGAGTCTAAAGAAGCCGGCCAAGGCAGGATTGAAATCGAGTATATGTCAGATGACGACTTAAGCCGTATTCTGGATATTCTCGACGTACATTTAGATTAGGAGTGATTCGATGTACGATTTAGGTGATTTAGTTGAAATGAAGAAGCCGCACCCATGTGGTGTTAACCGCTGGGAAATTATTCGAATGGGTGCCGATATTAAAATCAAGTGCACCGGCTGCGGCCATATCGTGATGCTGAGCCGTCGCGAGTTTGAAAAAAAGCTGAAAAAGGTTTTAGAAAAGAAACCAAAAACTGACTAAAAAGGAAGAGTGAGACTTTATTATGTCATTAACAGCAGGAATTGTCGGCTTACCAAACGTTGGTAAGTCAACCTTATTTAACGCGATTACCAAGGCAGGAGCCGAAATGGCTAACTACCCATTTGCAACGATCGATCCTAACGTTGGGATGGTTGAAGTACCGGATTCACGACTAGACCGGATTCAAGAATTGATTCCAGCTAAAAAAGTGGTTCCAACCACGTTTGAATTTACCGATATTGCCGGCATTGTTAAGGGTGCCAGCAAGGGTGAAGGTTTAGGAAACAAGTTCTTGGAAAACATTCGTCAGGTAGACGCTATTGTGCACGTTGTGCGGGCGTTTGATGACGATAACATCACCCACGTTTCCGGTAAAATCGACCCCATCGATGATATTGAAACCATTAATTTGGAATTAGGTTTGTCAGATCTGGAAGCTGTCGATAAGCGTTTGGCAAAGGTACAACGGGCCGCTAAGGGCAGCGATAAGGAAGCTAAGGCTGAACTGGCCGTTTTGAATAAGATCAAGCCGGTACTTGAAGCAGGTAAGGGTGTTCGTTCAATCGACTTTGACGAAGACGAACAAAAGATCGTTAAGGGACTGTTCTTGCTGACCAGCAAGCCAGTACTTTACGTTGCCAACATTGCTGAAGATGATATGGCTGATCCAGAAAAGTCCAAGTACTTCCCAGCAATCAAGGATTATGCTGCTAAGGAAGGCGCCCAAGCGATTGCTGTGGCTGCAGAAGCCGAAGAGGAAATCGCTGAATTGGACGATGACGAAAAAGCGGACTTCCTAGAAGCTGAAGGCGTGACGGAACCGGGCTTGAACCGGCTGATCCGCGCATCATATAAGCTGTTAGGTCTAGAAACCTTCTTCACGGCTGGTGGTAAGGAAACCAGAGCTTGGACCTTTAAAAAGGGCACTAAGGCACCACAGGCGGCCGGAATTATTCACTCGGACTTTGAGCGGGGCTTCATTCGTGCGGAAATTATGGCGTACGATGACTTAGATAAGTTGGAGTCGGAAGCAGCGGTAAAGGATGCCGGAAAGCTGCGTGTTGAAGGTAAGGATTACGTCATGCAAGATGGGGATATAGCGGAGTTTAGGTTCAATGTCTAGAGTGCGGAACCAAGCGGTTAGGGAGTGGAGTATAAGGCGCTTTTGACAGAAATCCTCGAACCTGGGATTTGTGTCAAAAGTGACTTATATGCAACTCCCTGCTTGGCGGAGCACGTTTCAAAAGCAGAGTGTGTAGCCAAGCGGTTAGATAGCGGAGTGTAAGGCGGTTCCGGTAAAAATCCTGGTCTTGGATTTATACCGGAACTGACTTACATGCAGCTATCTGCTTGGCGGAACACGTTTCAGCTATATAAAATTAGACCACCCCAATCCAACCAGAAAAGGAGATTCCAATTTGAGCGAGAATGATAAACGCAATGCTAGTGCGCAGCAGCGTCAACGTAACGCTGCTGTTCACCAGGATCGTAATAGTGCAGCTAAAAATGAGCGGGCTGCTTTCGATAACATTGGTTTGACTAAACGGAATGCAGACTATTTATTCCGGTTTAACCAGGCGTTGGAAGCAACTCAGCTAACGACCGAAAAGAAGGCAGAAATCGTCAAGCAGACGACGAGTGAACTGCTGGAAGGCCAAAAAACGGGTAAAACCGCCCGTAACTTGTACGGCAGTGATATTGACGCCCGTATTAAAGAGATTGTTGAAGGGCCCAAACGGCCGGCTGGTGCCACGGACCCCTACTGGCCAAGTGTACTTTATAACGGGATGAACTTTTTCACGATGTTCTGCTTTATGTTTGGCCTCATGTTCCTGTTTGCACCGGCTTCACAGAAGGATAATCAAGCAGTCGGCATGTTCTCAATCATTTTATCTTCAGTGATTGCAGGATTAGCGTTACCGATTATTCCACGGGCTTTCGATGCCAAACGTGAACATAAGTACTCGCTTTGGATTCGGGTCTTATCTGCGTTGGCATTCCTAGTTCTATGGTTGCTGTTATTCACATTGACATCAATGCTGCCAAGTTATTTGAACCCAGCTATCGGTGCATGGCCAATGCTTATTGTTGGGGTATTTGGCGCTTTGACATCATTCGTCGTCAAAAGCCATTACAAATTGACCCAGGGCTTTTTTGGCAGTACAGCACCAACCCGTCGTAAATAATGCGTCATTAAGAGACATTACGTCGTCTCAACTAAAAATCAGCTTGATAAGCAACCGTTTTGGTCAGTGATCAAGCTGATTTTTGTATACCTAGGATGAGGATGCTCCGAACAAAACGAAGCTAACTTAATAAATTGTTCCCAAATTATTTAAAAATTAAGCTTAAGAGCGTGCTTTGAGAACATGTTTGATGAGAATTCGAAACTTAAATCTTACAAGTTAATGAGAATCCTTGCATTTTCTGAAAGTCGCTGGTATATTACCAAACAATAACAAAAAAATTAATAAGGGAGCGTTCATTTCAATGACAACTAATTGGGATTCGAAGTTTCAAAAACAAGGGATTACTTTTGATGACGTGTTGCTGATACCTGCAGAAAGTCATGTGTTACCGAATGATGTAGATTTAAGGGTCCAGTTAGCTGATAATTTGAAATTAAACGTACCGTTTCTCAGTGCCAGTATGGACACTGTTACGGAATCAAGAATGGCAATTGCCATGGCCAATAATGGTGGCTTAGGTGTTATTCACAAAAATATGTCCAAAGAAGCTCAGGCTGGCGAAGTGGCTAAGGTTAAAGCTGTGACCAGTGATCAAATTGGCAAGCACGCCGCCGTTGATGATCAGGGCCGGCTATTAGTTGCCGCAGCTGTCGGCGTGACATCCGACACCTTCGAGCGGGCTCAAGGCTTACTTGACGCCGGTGCTGATGCCATCATCATTGATACGGCCCACGGTCACTCAGCGGGTGTTTTGCGGAAAGTTGCTGAGATTCGCGAACAGCTTCCGGATGCTACCCTGATTGCCGGCAACGTTGCCACTGGTGCAGGTACCCGAGCATTATTCGAAGCCGGTGTTGACGTTGTGAAAGTTGGTATCGGTCCTGGTTCCATCTGTACCACAAGAATCGTTGCTGGTGTCGGTGTTCCGCAACTGACAGCGATTTACGATGCCGCTGAAGTTGCTCAGGAATTCCACAAACCGATCATTGCTGATGGCGGCATCAAGTACTCCGGCGATATCGTTAAGGCGTTAGCAGCCGGTGGTAATGCCGTTATGCTTGGTTCAATGCTTTCAGGTACGGACGAAGCGCCCGGTGAGGTTTTTGAAGATAACGGGAAGAAGTACAAGACCTATCGTGGTATGGGGTCACTGGCAGCCATGGAACATGGTTCAGCTGACCGTTACTTCCAAGGCGGTGTCAACGAAGCCAACAAGCTGGTGCCAGAAGGAATCGAAGCTCGCGTGGAATACAAGGGCAGCGTCGACGACATCATTTTCCAAATGGTCGGCGGTTTACGTTCTGGGATGGGGTATACAGGCTGTGAAACGGTTCAAGACCTTATTGATGACGCACAGTTTGTACGTATCTCCAACGCTGGCTTGATTGAGTCGCATCCCCATGATGTACAGTTGACTAAGGCAGCACCTAATTACAAATAATTAAACCAGTTTAAAGACGTTTAGAAGCCTGAGAGAGGTTATCAATTAGATTTCTCTTTGGGCTTCTTTTGTTTATTCCAGAAATCTGCTGTAGAATTTAATGAGAACCTTAAATTAACGGAATAATAATGAATGACTGATTATCTTTTGGTAAGATAGACCTAAGCAAACGGGGTGGTTGAATTACGCTCACGGATTGCTCACGAATAAGTGGCTAAGGCCATTTTGATCGATTGCTTGAATAATAAGGAGAACTCAAAAATCATGAAAATTTTAGTTGTTGACGACGATAAAGAAATTGCACAATTGCTGGAAATCTACATTAAAAACGAGGGTTATGAACCAATTACCGCCTACAATGGTAAAGAAGCGCTGACTAAGCTGCATACCACACCGGATATCGGACTGATGATTTTGGATATTATGATGCCTGAAATGAGCGGTATCGAAGTCATTAAGGAAGTTCGTAAGGATTCTGAACTGCCGATTTTGATTTTGTCTGCGAAAACCGATGATATGGATAAGATTCAAGGCCTAGTCAGTGGCGGTGATGATTACGTGACTAAGCCGTTTAATCCGCTGGAAGTTATGGCACGGGTCAAGTCATTGCTGCGTCGGGCTTCCGATCACGTGACTGACGAAAAGCCAGACGTGCTTGATATTGGTTCATTGACCATTAACAAGGACTCCCATGAAGTGAAGACCTTAGCGGGTAAGCTGGTGAATCTGACGGCCTTAGAATTTGGAATTCTATACCTGTTAGCTAGTCATCCTAACCGGGTCTTCTCAGCTGACGAGATCTTCGAACGGGTATGGCGTCAGGAGTCGATTGTTTCCGCTAAGACGGTCATGGTCCACGTATCACATTTGCGGGATAAGATCGAAGAAGCAACTGGCGGCGAGAAGGTCATTCAAACGGTTTGGGGTGTCGGATACAAGATTGAAACACATTAGGGGAAATATGAATACAGACGGTAAGGCAATGAAGCTCACAGGCAGGGAAAAAAGCGCGCTGATCATGGAAGGTATCGTGACCGTCGTGCTTTTGCTGTTGCTTAATTTGTCGGTGATCGTCCTTTTAAACGAAATGATTCAGACGAACCCAGGTCTTCAAGACGGGATCTTCATCATCAAGCGCTCGATCATTATCGGACCCGCTCACTATCAGCTTTGGAGCTGGGAAAACATCTTCATTGTCTTGATGATCCTGTTTGATGCAGGGGTTGTTTACTGGCGGCTGATTCGCCGTTACCGGCAAATGCAATTACGGCACATTATTGATGAACTGCATTACATTGCCAACGGCCATTTTGACCACCGTATTCCGTTTACGATCAAGGGGGAAACACAACGGGTGATCACTTCAGTGAACGCGCTGGTGGACTCCGTCATTGCCTCAATGGATGAAGAACGGCGAATCGAGAAATCAAAGGACGATTTGATCACCAACGTCAGCCACGATTTACGGACGCCGTTAACCTCCATTATTGGCTACCTTGGATTGGTGGAAGATCGACAGTACCATTCCGAAGAAGACCTCTTGAAATATACGAATACCGCCTACAATAAAGCTAAACAGATGAAGTCTTTAGTGGATGACTTATTTGTTTATACGAAAATGCGCCAGACCGATACGCCGTTATCGATTGCTACGTTAGACATTGGTCAAATGTTAGAGCAGCTGGAAGCCAGTTTTGAACTGGAAGCTGGCGAGAAGGGCATGGCCATTAACATTGAGGTTCCCGATAAACCGATTCACATTGAAGCGGATGCGGAGAAGCTGGGTCGGGTGTTCAATAACTTGATTACCAATGCTTTGAAGTATGGTCAGGGCGGTAAACACATTAATTTGCGGGCCGAACAGCCGGATGATCAGCAAGTTGTCATTAGCGTGGAAAATGACGGCAAAAAGATTCCAGAAGCTGCGTTATCGCAGGTCTTTGAACGGTTTTATCGGGTTGAAGGATCGCGGTCTAAGGCAACGGGCGGAACTGGATTAGGGCTGGCGATTGCTCAAAGTATTGTTGATCGGCATGGCGGCTACATCTACGTGACGTCAACCGATGAACTGACCCGGTTCATTATTCATTTACCAGTTAAAAATGGAACTCAATTAAAAGATGATCATAAAAAATGATCCTATGGAGGGAATTATGTTAAATAAATCTCCTAAATATAGCTTGCGATTCGGGCTATTTTTGTGCGTTTTCGTGGTGACGTTATTGTTCGGCGGGTTTAGTGCTAGAGCAGCTACCCCCGATTTACAGGTTAAATCAGCGATTGCGGTTGATGCCAATACTGGCCAGATCCTGTACCAGAAAAACGATCAGCAGAAGCTGCCGATTGCTTCTATGACTAAGCTATTATCGGTTTACATTGTTTTAAGAGAAATTAAGGCTGGCCGATTGCACTGGAACCAGCAAGTGGCGATCAGCCCAGAGATCGCCAAGATGAGCCGTAATCCTGATCTTACTAACGTACCGTTAAGTGCCAATCGGACATACACCGTTCGCGAGCTGTACCAGGCAAGTCTAATTACTTCGGCCAATGGGGCGGTTTCCGCACTTGGCAACGCCGTTTCGGGCAGTCCGCACCGGTTCATAGATAAGATGCGGACAACTGCAAAGCAGCTTCATTTGACCAGCGCGCACATCGTAACGGCTTCGGGGATCACTAACGGTCAGGCTGGTAAGTTAGGCTATCCATCAGTTGCCAAAAACGATGAGAATACCATGTCGGCTCAGGACGTTGCCCGTTTAGCGCAGGTCCTTTTAAAGGATTATCCGGAGATTTTGCAAACTACGCAGTTGAGTAAAGCTTGGTTTGATAAGGGCGGCAGTAGTCAAACCCGTATGCAGAATTGGGATATGATGCTAAGGGGATTGAGTCAGTATCAATCAAATCTGCCGGTGGATGGATTAAAAACGGGGACTTCAAAGGCTGCTGGCGGTAATTTCACCGGCACCGTTTCTAAACATGGCCACCGTATCATCACCGTTGTGATGCACGCGCAGAACAAAAAAACCGGCGATCCGGCCCGGTTTGTGCAGACCCGATATTTGATGGACTGGGTCTATGCCAGCTATCGGCCGGTGACCTTGAACACTCAGACTTACCAATTGAGTAACGTTAAGGTACCTATGGGTAAAGTAAAAACGGCGGAAATCACCGCAGCTAAGCCAACAACGGTTTGGCTTGGAAAACGCCAGTCAAGAACACAGCTCAAATCACAATTACTGATCGATACCGGTCATCAAGAGAAAGATGGTCTGAAAGCACCGCTGGCAGCTAATACCACGGTCGGAAAAGTACGGTTAACACTAGCCGGAAAGACAATTTCACAAATTGACGATTCAGACACGGTCAGCTTACCGGTTAAAACTATTTATAATATAAAACAGGCAAATTGGCTAGTTCGTACTTGGCGTGATTTCTTGTCATTATTTTAAATCTTAAAGTAGCTTAAAGTGTGGATACGAACTTTATTCTTTTTGATTGCTAGATAGTTTGCTATTTATTATGAAATAAGATTGCACAAATTAAACTTACTGTTTTATTGTCCAGTTAACTTGTGAAAACACCGTAGGAAAACAGAATGAAACATGGTAAAATGACCTTGTATTGTGTAATTGTCGATTTGTGGAGCGGATGCATGTTTGGACAGGAAAGTAATTTCAAACTGAATGATTTGCTTGTCCTATACGGCGTCAGCAGCTGGAGAATTATCTTTGCTGCTGCTCTCTAATCGTCTGCTTCGCCACTTTACCTTTTATGGAGGCATCATTCTTGATAAAACAAGTGCCAAACCCTAATGAGCCCAAATGGCGTTCAACATTAAGTGTTGCAATGCCGCTGAACTTAAGTTACATTCCTATCGGATTGGCCTGCGGTGTGCTTTTGCACGCGGCTGGATTCAATACGATTCTAACCGGGCTTGTGTCAATTTTTATTTTTTCAGGTGGTGCGCAATTTATGATTGCGTCCATGCTGACAATTAACGCACCGCTGCTGTCCATTGTGCTGATGCTGTTCTTCTTGGAATTGCGATACGCATTGCTTGGATCAAGTTTATCAAAATACCTGATTGGCACCTCTGAACGGTTTAAACTGATTTTTGCGGTCTCGATGAACGATGAAAACTACGCGGTAAACTATTTAAAGTTTGCCACGGACAAAAAGTGGACACCGCGAGAAGCATTGATGGTTGAACACTACTCCCTACTTTTTTGGACCGTTAGTAATATTATCGGCAGTTTGGTCGGGAGCGCGTTAAAAATTGATTTAACGGTCGTTCATTTTGCGCTTACCGCACTGTTCCTCTACATGATTATTATGCAGGTCAAAAACCGGTTAACCATATTCATTGGTTTAATCGCAGCAGTACTGGCGGTATTCTTCCTGGTACTGACGAAGAGTACCTTAGGATTAGTTATTTCGACCTTAATTTCATCGTTTATCGGATTTGCTTTGGAGCATTACTTACGTAATAAAAAACCGGGGAGCCACCTTCTTTATAAGGTTAGTAGCCCTGGCAGCAAAGAAGCGGCAGTTGAAGAAGAGTCAGACGAGAATTAGTTAAGTAGGGGACAGATATGACAGCAGTAAATCACTGGAATACAGCGCAACATCTCTTATTAGTTATCTTGGGTTTTTTCGTGGCGTTTGCGCCACGATACATACCGATCAAGATTTTTACCCAGCGTAAAATTCCGGAATGGTTCAATGAATGGATGAAATTTATTCCAGTTTCACTGTTCACCGCGCTGGTGGTTAAGGACGTTTTCGTGAGTCCAACCTATCAGTTCGATGTCATCCATCACGTGCCGGAGATCATCGCTTCAGTTATTGTAGGTCTAGTTGCCTACTTTACACGGTCGATGGCGCTTTCCGTAGTGGTGGGCCTAGTCAGCGTGTTCTTACTGGCAGTTGTATTGTGAGGCGTTTAGTTAAATTGAAAACTTGGGACTTTTAGTCCTTTGAATAGTAAAGCAGCGCAATCCGTTTGGGGTTGCGCTGCTTTTTGGCTGTTCACTTTTGTGTAGCTGAATCGGGCTCCGCCAGGCAGAGACTTGCACGTAACGCATTGACACTATAAATCCAAACCCGGGATTTATAATGTTATATAGCCGAATCGGGCTCCACCAGGCAGAGACTTGCACGTAAGCCACTTTCATCACAAATCCCAAGTTCGGGGATTTCCGATGAAAGTGGCTTACGCTCCAGTCTCTAACCGCCTGGTTCCGCACCTTACTTTAATCGGGCTCCACCAGGCAGAGAGCTGCATGTAAAGCGGCCTGACTATAAATCCCAAACCCAGGATTTACAATGTTATATAGCCGAATCGGGCTCCACCAGGCAGAGACTTGCACGTAAGCCACTTTCATCACAAATCCCAAGTTCGGGGATTTCCGATGAAAGTAGCTTACGCTCCAGTCTCTAACCGCCTGGTTTCGCACCTTACTTTAATCGGGCTCCACCAGGCAGAGAGCTGCATGTAAGGCAACTCAGCCATAAATCCAAGCCCAGGATTTCCGGCTGAGTTACCTTACACTCCGCTCTCTAACCGCCTGGTTTCGCACCTTACTTCAACATATACCCCCTCGTCATCGGCAACTCCCTTGAAGAAGGTCCCTTTGACAACAAGAACTGCATCACATCAATATTGCCCGATGCAAACGATGCACTGCATGCCTGCAGATACAAGTCCCACATCCTAACGAAGCGTTCGTCCATCATTTTTGTGATTTCCGCTTCATGCATTTTAAAGTTTTTATCCCAAATTTCCGTAGTCTTTTGATAGTGACGTCGTAGTGGTTCCAAGTCATCGATTTGCAGGCCAGCATCCAACATGTGCTGGATGTTTTCTGTCAGACCCGGTACGTAGCCACCCGGGAAAATCCACTTATTTAGCCAGCCGTTATTGGCACCCTTACCTTGCCGGGTGATACCGTGAATTAACGCCACACCGTTAGGCCTGAGATATTTGGCAACGTCCTTGAAATACTGACCGAGGTTTTCTTCGCCGACGTGTTCGAACATGCCGACAGAGGTGACGTAATCCCACTGGCGATCGCCTAACTCGCGGTAATCCACCAATAGTACTTCAGCCACGTCTTCTAAGTGGTCATCCTTGATCCGTTGCGAAACGAGGTCGTATTGTTCCTGGCTTAACGTGACACCAGTAACCTTTAAGTGGTATTCCTTAGCAGCTGTCAGCATCAAAGTCCCCCAGCCGCAACCGATATCAAGTAAGGTTCGACCAGGTTGCGGGTTGAGTTTATTGATGATGTGATGCACTTTATTAATCTGTGCGGTTGTCAGGTCATCATCGGGATGTTCAAAGTAAGCACAGGAATACGTCATCGTTTTATCAAGCCATAATTTATAGAAATCATTACCTAAATCGTAATGGCTTTGGATGTCCTGCTTGCTTTCCTTCTCATCGTGTTTTTGCTTTGGCAAGAAGTGGATAAACTTATTGTTATGAAAGAAGCTGTTAGCAGTTTCATAGGCTGAAGTGATCAGCTTTTCGATACTGCCGTCGATTTCAATTTTCTTATCCATGTAACCTTCACCAAGCGCAATCGATGCGTTCTTACGAATGTCCCCGATGGGAATTGGCTCGTTCAAAGTAATGTGAACCTCGGGGTCGCCATCCCCATAAGTTTCTGTTTTGCCGTCCCAGTACGTTACTTTAACTGGGATATTGAATGAACGGCTCAGAAAGGTTTTGTAAAACGTCTTTTCAAGCATGAAGTTTCAATCCTCTCTCTATGCAATAATGTCTTTCAACGTTAATTATACGCTTAACCGTCAAGCTGGGATGATCTTCGCATTGGATAATCTTATGAAACGCAACTGCCGTAAGGATTGGCAACATGTTATAATGATGAATATGATACCTAAAGTAGGAGGAATTACAGTGAAAAAGTGGATCTGGACCATTGTGGTTGTTGTGATCGTTGCCATCGTCGGCGGGGTCACCTTTACCAGTCATCATATTACACAGAAAGCTTATACAGCGGCAATGACGACCGGTAAGAAGGCGGTCAACAAGAAAAACTATTCAATTGCTGAGTCATCTTTCCAAGACGCATTGCGCCACCGCACCAATGATAAACAGGCGCAGGGTTATTTGACCCAAACACAAAACTTTGTGTCAGCCGAATCGGCAATGTCCGATCATGAGTTTAATGCCGCAAAGTCCGATTATATGAAAGTTAAGAACGCTAAACCGGCGCTTTCAACTTTAAGCAACCGAGCTAAAACAGCGCTTAAAGTGTTAAAAACGGTTCAGCTTAAAGCAGAGACCTTCCAAGGTGTCTATGACCAGGCGTTAACTCAAAATCAGGGGCAGTCTTATGAGGCTTCCAACTCAACTTTGGACCGTATTTTTAAGGATGCTGAAGCCAAGGAACCTTATTATACCGACATTTACAATAAAGCAGTAGAACTGCGCAGTGCGAACAATAAAGCCATTAATCATGACGGAGATGGTACTGTTGATTCAAGCAGTAGCATGCCTTCTGCAAGTTCTGACAGTTCAGCAAACAGCGATAGTTCTGCAGCTAGCCACGGCATTACTTCGGGCTTAACGGATAGTGAAAAGCAAGCTGCCAAGAACTATAAGGGGTCCAATGAGTTTACCGTTAAAAAATCTCAAACTGAGATCAACGGTAAAGCCATCACGGCTGGTCAGATTGCCAGTGCCCGCAAAACCTTATCGTCAATTGGTGTATCATCAGGCAGTTTTTCAGATCAAGATATTAGAAACGGTTTGATTGCCGCTAATAAGGCGGGGGTCTCGTTTAAATCATACGCACAAAAGACCTTTAAGTAACAAAATGGTCCTTGTTTGACCACGATTAGAAGTGGCTGCAAGGGCTATTTACGTACCTGTGAGAGGAAGAGACGCTATGAGCTTATATCAACGGTTTGTTAATAATGTCATCCTAAGACGCTGGGTCGTTTTGGGCATTTTGATTGGGTTTCTTTGGCTGGTCAGATCGGAAATGAGTAAGATCTTGCTGACCTTTATCTTTACGTTCTTAATCATTAGGCTGATCAGGGCCTTGCAGCGCCGTGCACGGATACCTTATCAGCTCATCGTGATTGTGGTTTATACATTGTTGATCGTAGGCCTGTATTTTGCCATTACCATCTATATTCCTAAAATTACGGCGCAGGTGGTATCAAGTGTTCAGTCAATCTATAATTTCTATCAAGATTCAGCAAACGATACTAACCAAACGGTTAAATTAATATCGGATTGGTTAGCCAAATCTAACCTCCTGCCACAAGTAAGGGGCAGCTTAAAAGTCATTGTCGACTACATTACTAGTATTGGCTCGTTTGGGGTCACAATCGTTCTTTCCATGATTCTAAGCTTTTTTTACACCATTGAATTGAAGCCCATGGAGTCCTTCTCCCGACTGTTTTTAAGCAGTGAATACGGCTGGTTCTTCCAGGATATTTCTTACTTTGGCCACAAGTTTGCTGATACCTTTGGGGTCGTTTTGGAAGCACAATTCTTAATCGCGCTGTTCAATACGGCGGTAACAACGATTGTTTTGGCATTCTTGCATATTCCGCAATTGCTGGCAGTCGCCATCATGATCTTTATTTTAAGCTTGGTGCCCGTCGCCGGGGTCATCATTTCAGCCATTCCGTTAAGTATTTTGGGCTACGCAGTTGGCGGTACCAGAGACGTTATTACGATCTTAGTTTTGCTGGTAGTCGTTCACGCTATGGAAGCTTACGTCTTAAATCCTAAGCTGATGTCAAGCAAAACTGAATTGCCGATTTTCTATACTTTCGTGGTATTATTGGCAGGTGAAGCAATGTGGGGGATCTGGGGGCTGATCGTCAGTGTCCCGATTTTCACTTTCTTTTTGGACATTCTGGGTGTCAAGAAGGCACACGGCTTATACGTTGCGCCTAAAGAGTTAACAAAGAAAATTAAAGAACAACGGAAACGCTGGAAGTCAGATGACTAACAGAGCAGCTGTTCACTAACAAATTGGAGGGTTTATTTTGAAAAAAGCACTTTCGTGGATAATACCAGTTGCTATTGGACTATTATTGGCGCTGGGAATTCGTTTCTTTTGGCTGGTACCAGTTAACGTTTCTGGGGCGTCAATGGAGCCGAATTTAAAGAATGGCCAGCACGTGGTGGCGGTTAAAACGGCGCCGGTAAAGCGCTATTCAGTCATCGTATTTGATGCTGGCGGGGTAGATGCCAACGCCGCGCCGAAGGAAAATTACGTTAAGCGTGTCATCGGCATGCCAGGAGATTCGATCCGTTACAGTAAAACGGGAAAGCTCTACGTTAATGGCAAGTATCAAGCGCAAAACTACATTTCTAAGTATCAGCAGCAAGCTGGCACGGTTACTGGTTATCAAAACGGCTTTAACCTAGTCTCTGCTGCCCGTCAAAACGACTGGAGCAACAAGTGGAGCATGGCCATTGGCAATAACCGGATCAATAAGGTGCCCAAGAACTGCTACTTCGTCATGGGTGATCACCGGAGCGTCTCGGAGGATAGCCGGATGTATGGATTCGTGCCGAAGAGTAAGCTGGTGGGTGTGGTGAAGATCGGCGTTTGGAAGAGTAACCACAAGGTCATCAATAATTACCAAAATTAATTTAAAAACTGATTCATCTTCAGCGGGTTCGATCTTTTTCGGGATTGAACCCGTTTTCCTGATGGGAAACGCGAATTGGTACTGAAATTACAACTGATTTGGTGTAAAATGGTTTGGTAATTAAAAGAAGAAAGAGGTATTTAACTAATGGCTAAATTAGTATTGATCCGCCACGGTCAAAGTGAATGGAACTTATCTAACCAATTTACTGGTTGGGTTGACGTTGACCTTAGTGATGAAGGTGTTAAGCAAGCTATCAACGCTGGTAAGTTGCTTAAGGAAGCAGGCATTCAATTCGATTATGCTTACACTTCTGTGTTAACTCGTGCCATCAAGACGTTGCATTACGCTTTGGAATACTCAGATCAACTCTGGATTCCAGAAAAGAAGACGTGGCGTTTGAACGAACGTCACTACGGCGCTTTGCAAGGCCAAAACAAGGCTGAAGCAGCTAAGAAGTTCGGTGACGAACAAGTTCACATCTGGCGTCGTTCATACGATGTTTTGCCACCATTGCTGAAGGCTGATGATGAAGGTTCAGCTGTTAACGATCGTCGTTACGCTAACTTGGACCCTAACATCGTACCTGGTGGTGAAAACTTAAAGGTGACTCTCGAACGGGTTATGCCTTTCTGGGAAGATGAAGTGGCACCTAAGTTGTTAGATGGCAAGAACGTCATCATTGCGGCCCACGGTAACTCATTGCGTGCCTTGAGCAAGTACATTGAAGGTATCTCAGATGAAGATATCATCAACTTGGAAATGAAGACGGGCCAACCAGTTATCTATGACTTCGATGAGAAGTTGAATGTGTTGGGGAAGAGTAAGTTAGGTTAGAGTAAGAGTGTGGAGTAGACCGTTTAGACCGCGGAGTGTAAGGTACTTGCGACATAAATCCCGGTTTTGGATTTGTGTTGTAAGTGCCTTACATGCAGCGGTCTGGTCTACGGAACACGTTTTGGCTATGTGGCAGGAAACAAAAATCCTGGTTTTGGATTTATGCCAATATCGCCTTACACATAGCTCCTTGCCTGCTGGAACACGTTTCAGCTATGCTGCCCTACAAACAAAATCAAAACAAAAATAATGGTCACTAACGGGCGGTTCGTCTGTCCCGTGGGTGATCATTTTTCTGTGCTAAACCTGGCAACACTAGAAAATGATGGTAACGATTAAAATAAGTAATTGAACAGGAGCAAGAAAGAATTGGATAACGAAACCGAAGTTAGTCAAAAAGAAATGTTAAAAATCATTGGTCTTTTTAGGAAAAATGGGTTCAAGGGTGAGTACGAAACCTTTGAACGTTCTAAAGAAGTTGAGGGTGAGTATCTTGTCATCGTTTCGGATGAAAATACTCACATCAAAGGGTTATTTAAAGCTAATCCCAGCAAGGACCTGGTTTCGTTTCAGCATGTTTTGAATGATCACAATACAGTTGCTTAGTATTGATCCCAAGACCCCTGAATTCGCCATAGCGAATTCGGGGGTCTTTTGACGTTTTTGGGGGAAAAAGTGACGTCATGTGGCTGCCAGTCACTGAATGACTAATTGGGAAAAAACAATCCAGCAGGGACCATTGCATTAATATGAATGTCTACTATGCTATTAAAGTTTGTTTCGTGGCGATAGTAGACTGCTATTTTCAAAAACTGATTGGTATTTTCATGAATAAAAAAACATATCAGAGAATATAAATTACAATTTGACGTTTAAAACGGTTAAGGGCGTTTAACGTCATTAACTGTTTTACTGACTTTTTTGAAAATAATGTTGATAAGTCTATGAATAATGTTACATATGGACTATAATGCGAACTATGACACTTTCATGACACTTACTATAGCTGTCAAGTAGCTACTGTTAATCAGTGGTATTGGCGTTCAATAACTTCAGATGTTATTGAACGAGTGCCTGAATGCCTCATTCATACTTTCTTAATTGTTAGTTGAAGAATATAAAGCAGGATTAATTTAGTATTAGTCAAACGGAATTTAAACGAAATTTTAGCAAGTTAATGATTGAAAACTAACGTAAGGAGAAAGCAGAATTTGAAGAATCGAAATCAAGTTATGAAATGTAACGAGACCAGACATTATAAGATGTATAAAGCAGGTAAGCGATTTTTATATGCCAGCGTTTCTATGGTTACGCTTGGCTCATGGATGTTTTTAAGCCAAGACGTGCACGCGGCAACTCAAACGAGCACTGCAGTGGCGCCCTCGACTACTGCTATCAGTACTGACTCAGGTCAAGTACGTACGCATAGTGATGCACAGGCTTCCAGTAATGCACAAGGGTATCAGGCAACTCCAGCCGTCTCAAACCAAGCGACTACAGATACATCAACGTCTTCAGTAAAGACAATTAATCAATTAGACGGTCAGTATATCGATGATAAGGGCAACGTTTCATCAACTAAGCCATCAGTCGCTACCGGCGCCAATCAGGCGGCCGTTACGAATAACAAGATTCCAACGAGTGTTAACGATAACTTTGTTGGCCAAGGTGGTCAAAATGACAGTTCTAAACACGTTGCTATCGATAGTACGGGTGACTACGGCAAAGTTTATCAAGATGCTGATAATAAGCAGTGGGTCAAACTAGTGGATGATGAAAACGCTGTTGCTGCTTCTTACTCATTTAAAAACCAAATTGATACAACTTCTCGTTTTGATGTTCAGGGTGAGTGGTATATGAGTAAGGACAACCCTGGTGGCGGACTAGGTGTTATTTTGCAACCAGTAAACCCTCAAGCTGCCGGTATCAGTAAGACAAGTGATGCTTCAGTCGATATTGGGATTCAAGGTCAGCCTAATACGACCTTCTTAGGCTTTGATGGGTATACAAGTGAACAACCTGACGACCATGATACAAAACCTGGTACCTTAACGATTCGGCAGACTGATAATCATACGACGTCCATAGGAACGTCTGGTGGCGGGTTTAATCCACTGACGCTTGATGATGATCAAAGCATCAATGCTCAATATGTACAGCAGGCGGGCCCAGATGATTTATTGGGTAAAATAGCACAACTTCTGATCGGAACGAAACCGGATATATATCAAGACAGCCCCTACGCAACGATTGGTCTGCCCGATGCACCAGCGGATCCTAACCAGGCGGGTCCGAAATTAGACGTGCTTTTTGATATTCAATGGCTGCCAAACAGTGACATCGCTGATTTTGACAATAAGGTTAGCGGTACGCTTTCGGTAGCTGTCTATGATACTACCGATACAGCCATGCAAAATCCGTTAGGAAAAGTTGTGACTGATAACACTGAATTACCAAGTGCAACCTCCATTGCGCTATTTGGTGCAATGGGTGGAACTGGTGCAGATCAAGTTCACTATCGTGGTGGCGCAACGATTCCGGGCGGCTTAATTCAGGGCCGTATTAACTCATATAGTTTTGAAAAGGTTCCCCAGACTGTCACGGTTAATTATATTAACAATGATACCGGCGAACAGATTTCAAGCCAAAAAACAACTACGATTAACGCTAGCGTTGGGAATACGCTGGAAGTTACCGAAACGACTTCAGGTAAGACCGCAAGTTATGGCGCACCGGTGATTCCTGGCTACACTTTTCTGGGCGCAGTCGGGACGGACGTTACTGGTCATTACCAAAAGAATTCGATGGATGTTGTTAACACCCAGATGCTTACCAACGCATCTAAGGGCCACTACAACACGATTAACGTTTACTATACACAGCGCCCGTCAGTGACACGGACCATCGATGCTTATCAAGTGCCTAAAACTGAAAGTACCCCAGCCCAAGATGTTCCCCAAGTGACGCAATCGTCAGTTGGTAATATTGTTGCGGTAACACCCGAGATCGGCGTATCGCTTCCAGGAAAAACACCAATCAAGGATGCTAGAAATCAAAATATTAAACTTTCGGCTGGCCTATCACCAATTTCCATTCGCCCAGCGGACGGCTATACGTCTGGTTACACGATAAAGGGCAAGGGCAACTGGATTGCTGCCACCGATATTCCGCCAATCAACGGCACCGATGGCAACACCTATATTGTTCAATACGCTGCTAATAAAATTAAGGAACAGTTTGTTGATCAAAATGGTACGGCAATCATACCTGATGGTGAGATTACCGGATTGGCCAAGGGCATGATAGCTGTCACACCGGCGTCAATTCCTGGTTACACCTACGATGCTGGCTACAAGGCTACCACTACCGATAATCCGGTTCGACTCACGGTGGCTTCTCTTAATGGTCAAAGCGTTGTGACCCTTCACTACAGGGCAAATGATCAGAAAATCAACGTTCAGTTCAAGGATCAAAATGGGAAGAGCTTAGACAACGTTGAATTAACGGGTGTTTCAGATGGCGTTGTTAATTACCAACCGGCCTTTCAAAGACAGCAGGCGCTACTCAGCCAAGGCTATACTTTAAACGTAGCTAAAAACGGCTTAGCAGCAGCTGAGCAGAACTTTGACCGCGATGATCATGCCACGCCAAACTACGTTGTTTACCTGAACAAAATTGAAAATACAACTGCTCTGATGACGTTGACACCGGTATTGCAAAATACTGATGGGTCAGTTACGCCAGTGCCGTATAGTGCCGTTACTAAGGTCGAACAGGTACCTGGGTCAATAATAACAGCACAAACGATTGAAGGTTATACGCCAATCCAGTCGCAAATTACGATTCCAACGCCAGTTCCAACCAGTGAAAACTTTGTAAACGGTAAGTTTATCGGCACGAACATTAACGTTGTTTACACGCCCAATGAAGGTAATGGAATGGTTGTAATTACAACTAGCCAAGGCTCTAAGACGATTACTGGAATTGACGGAAGAACCGGTCAAACCGTTAATATTCCGACGCCGTCCGTTGACGGCTATACGCCAAACCGGGCAACACTGACTGGCGTTGTTAATCCAAATGGCTCAATCACGGTGACGACGCCAAAGAATCCGGATAAAACGGATGTCACTTATACTGGTAATCCAACTAGCCTGACCATCACCTTTGTTAGTCAAGAAAAGGGTGAAGCGGTGATCGGTACCCAAATCATTACCGGCAAAGTTGGTGATAAAGTTCAGGCGCAAACCGCTGTTCCAACAAACTATGTATTAGTTAACGAGAACGACAAAACAGTCGGTCAGACGTTAACTAGTGGTGATAATTCACTAACGATCAAGGTGAAGCACCAACATTCAACTGCTTTGCCAGCCGATTTCAACGGGACTACGACTCGAACGATTAACTTTACAGGTGTTAATGGCACCAATCCTAATCCAGTTACTCAAACGGCCACTTGGACTGCAGATACCGACTTAGTAACGGGCGTGACTACTTACACGTCTAAGAATAACTATGCCGCGGTTTCTGCACCAACGGTTGCTGGCTATGCGGCAGACCAAGATACGGTTCCTGCAGAAACTAATCAGGCGACAACTGTTAAACCTGAGAGTACTGCAGTGAATGTCAACTACACTGGTAATCAAACAAACCTGACCATCACTTTTGTTGATCAAGATAAGAGCGAAGCCGTTGTCGGTACGCAAACCATTACCGGTAAAGTTGGTGATAAAGTTCAGGAGAAAACCACTGTTCCGGCACACTCTGTATTGGTTAATGAGAACGACAAAACAATTGATCAGACGCTGACTAGTGGCGATAATTCACTAACGATCAAGGTAAAGCACCAACACTCAACTACCTTGCCAGCTGATTTCAATGGGACTACAACTCGAACGATTAACTTTACGGGTGTTAACGGCAACAATCCAAAGGCGGTTACTCAAACTGCCACTTGGACAACGGATACTGATTTAGCAACGGGCGTGACAACTTATACGTCTAAGGATGGCTATGCTGCATTTGATGTACCAGCAGTTGATGGCTATACGGCAGATCAAGATACAGTTCCTGCTGTTACTAATCAATCGACGACTGCAAAGCCTACGAATAGGACTGTAACCGTAACCTACAAAGGGAAAGCAACCAGTTTAACCGTCACTTATGCTGATCAAGACGATGATGGTGCAGCAGTTGGGACGCAAGTGCTTGCTGGTAAAGTTGGTGATGAAGTCAAGGCACAAGCTAACGTTCCAGACAACTACGAATTGGTTAGTGATAATGACCAAACGATTGACCAGACTTTAACGGCTGATGGTAATGCACTGACGATTAAGGTAAAGCATCAACATTCAACTGCTTTGCCAGCTGGTTTCGATGGTACGACGACTCGAACAATTAACTTTAGCGGCGTTCACGGCACCAATCCTAAATCGGTCATCCAAACTGTCAACTGGACCACGGACACTGATTTAGTAACGGGTGTGACAACGTACACGCCTAAGAATGACTATGCCGCTGTCTCTGCACCAACAGTTGCGGGCTATACAGCAAATCAAGATACAGTTCCTGCAGAAACTAATCAGGCGACAACTGTTAAACCTGAGAGTACTGCGGTGAATGTCAGTTACACTGGCAATCAAACTAACCTGACGGTCACCTTTGTTGATCAAGATAAGGGTGAAGCCGTTGTTGGTACACAAGTGCTTGCTGGAAAAGTCGGTGATGAAGTCAAGGGACAAGCTAACGTTCCAACCAACTATGAATTAGTTAGTGATAATGACCAAACGATTGACCAGACCTTAACGGCTGATGGAAATGCACTGACAATCAAGGTAAAGCATCAACACTCAACTGTTTTGCCAGCTGATTTCAACGGGACCACGACTCGAACGATTAACTTTACAGGCGTTGTTAATGGTGCTAATCCAAAAGCGGTTACTCAAACTGCCAACTGGACCACGGATACTGATTTGGCAACCGGCGTGACAACATACACACCTCTAGACGGCTATGAAGCAGTAACTGTACCAACGGTTGCTGGTTATACGGCAGACCAAGATACGGTTTCTGCTTATACTAACCAACCTACGACTGCCAAGCCTGAGAATAGCGTACTGAATGTAATTTACACTGGTAATCAAACAAACCTAGCTGTAACTTTTGCAGACCAGGATAACGGTGGTATTTCAGTTGGTACTCAGACAATGACTGGTAAAGTTGGTGATGAAGTCAAGGGTCAAGCTAACGTTCCGGTAAACTATGTGTTAGTTAATGATAGTGACCAAACGATTGATCAGATCTTAACGGCTGATGGCAATGCACTGACGATCAAGGTAAAGCATCAACACTCAACTGTTTTGCCAGCTGAATTTAACGGGACGACGACTCGAACAATTAACTTTACTGGTGTTAATGGCACCAATCCAAAGGCGATTACTCAAACTGCCAATTGGGTAACCGATACTGACTTGGCAACTGGCGTAACAACGTACACACCTCTAGATGGTTATGAAGCAGTAATTGTACCAACAGTTACTGGCTATACGGCAGATCAAGATACGGTTCCTGCAGAAACTAATCAGGTAGCAACTGAAAAACCAGCAGATAGTACTGTGAGCGTTGTTTATACTGGTAATCAAACTAATTTAGCTGTCACTTATGCTGATCAAGACAATGGTGGTGCTGCAGTTGGGACCCAAGTGCTTGCTGGTAAAGTCGGTGATGAAGTCAAAGCGCAAGCTAACGTTCCAACCAACTATGAATTAGTTAATGATAGTGACCAAACGATTGATCAGACGTTAGCAGCTGATGGCAATGCACTGACGATTAAGGTAAAGCACCAACACTCAACTGTCTTGCCAGCTGATTTCAACGGGGCGACGACTCGAACAATCAACTTTACTGGTGTTAATGGCACCAATCCAAAGGCGGTTACCCAAACTGCCAACTGGACAACGGATACTGATTTGGCAACCGGCGTAACAACGTACACACCTCTAGACGGCTATGAAGCAGTAACTGTACCAACGGTTGCTGGTTATACGGCAAACCAAGATACGGTTCCTGCGGAAACTAATCAGGCGGCAACTGAAAAACCAGCTGATAGTACTGTAAGTGTTGCTTATAAAGCTGATTCGCAAAGCATTCAGGTTCGTTTCGTAGATAAGCAAACTGGTAAAGAATTAGGGACGACTACTTTAAGCGGTTCTTCCGATGATAATATTGATTATCAGCCAGCTTTCGAAGCGCAACAGAATTTACTAAATCAAGGTTACACACTGAACAAAAAGAATCAAAATGGCCTCTCTAGTGCCACTAAGACTTTTAACGTTTATGGTAAGACGCCAACTTATGTAGTTGAATTAAATCGTATTGAGAGTGTCGAACTCGGCAAAGTGACAACAGACGGTGTTCCAAGCGCGAACCAGTACACGATCAACTTTACGGACTATGATGGCAATGTTGTTGGTAAAATCACTTTTGTTGGTAATGCAGGTGACAACTATGACCTCAAGGGTAATTTACCCAAGGGTTATGTATTGACACCAGGTCAGACAAATACAGTCGTAAGTGTGCCAAAGGGTCAAGACCCTAAAACACCATTAACCGTAAATGTCACTACACCAGCCGGCCAGGATACTGACGGTATCGAAGTTGTTACCAAGGAACAAGTCGACGACGATGTCGCAAGTGCTAATCAATATACAATCAACTTTACGGATTACAATGGTAACGTCGTAGGTACAACTACTGTCGATGGCAATCCTGGTGATAGTTTTAATATCACTTCGCAAATACCAAAGGGTTACGTGTCAACGCCAGGTAAGGATGGTATGGTAAGTCTTTCAACTGATGGTGATTCAAGTCAGCCAATCAGCTATAACGTCACTACCCCAGCTGGCCAAGATACTGAGGGTATCGAAGTTGTTACCAAGGAACAAGTCGACGACGATGTCGCAAGTGCTAATCAATACACGATCAGCTTTACGGACTACAATAGCAACGTCGTAGGCACAACTAGTTTTGCTGGCAATACAGGTGACAACTATGACTTCCAGGCTAATTTGCCAGAAGGATACGTATTGACACCGGGCCAAACTAGCACGGTTGTAAGTGTGCCAAAGGGCCAAGATCCAAGCAAACCGTTGACTGTACATGTCACTACACCAGCCGGTCAAACTGCAGATGGCATCGAAGTCGGTACTAAGGAACAAGTTGCCAAAGACGTTCCGAGTGCGAACCAGTATATGATTAACTTTACGGATTACAGCGGAAAAGTTGTTGGTACTGCTACCGTTGATGGCAATGCTGGTGACAGTTTTAATATCACTTCGCAATTGCCTAAGGGATACGTCTCAGCACCAGGTGAAGATGGGATGGTAAGCTTTCCAACTGACGAAAATTCGGATCAGTCAATTGGCTATCACGTGACGACACCAGCCGGTCAAGATACTGATGGTATTCAAAGCTTCTTTGCGGAGAAAGTACTGTCGAATAGTCAATCAGTAACTCAGGATGATTATTATGATTACACGCAGCCGGGCCAATTAACTGATGGTATTCAAACCTTCTTTAAGGGGCAGGTATCTGATGGCCAATCGGTAAATGGAAATCAGTACTATGATTACATGCTGGCTGGTCAACTAGCGGCAGGAATTCATAGTTACTTTAAGGGTCAAGTGTCATCAGATAGTCCGTCAGTGGCGCTTGATAAGTATTACGACCTTACTCAGAAGAATCACGCTGCTGAAGATGATTTAACGTCAGTCAGTGAATCAAATGCAACTGCTGGTCGCGGATCTTCGAAGGCTGATCGTCTCGATAATCATGGGGAGATCAGTAGTGAAGTCAGCGGTCAGTCTAATGGTGGCGCTGTGGCTAATATCGGCACAAATTCAGAAACTCATTCTGGCATGAGTGCAGGTGCAGCTGCTTCGACATCAGAGGCCCGCGTTACTTTGCAATCTCAGAAATCAGCGAGTCAGAACCGATTACCACAGAATAAAGCGCAGACCACCGCTAATAAAATGCCACAAACTAATGAACAGCGTGCAGAAATCGCATCATTATTGGGATCCGAATTATTACTGGGATCAATAGGTCTGCATGAAATGAAACGTAAGAAACACAGTCATTAAAAGTTGTTAAAACCAAAGGAAGCCAATTCAGTTACGAATTGGCTTCCTTTTTGGCGTCATTAATCAAACTAATCGCAGTAGGATATCAAAAAGGACAACGCCACTCACCAGGAGCGTTGCCCTTGAATATGAAATTAGCGAACCCGAGGAGGTTTGTTACCTGGTGTTACTTTATCGACGCCGGTTGAAACCGCCGATTTTGTCTTTTTAGCACCTTTGCTCACCGTTTGCTTTGTTTAGTCGCCAAGTTTACCGACTTTATCCTGTATGCTTACTGAATCGCTTCATGTTCAGCCTTAGTTTTCACGTCTACAACTGTCACGTTCTCTTCGATCACGTCAAGACCAGAGGTGACGTCATTCGTATTCACTAGTTTATCGGCAACGTTAGTAAAGAAACTGCCATCGACCGTGAACAAGTCTTCGATATCGTCTAAACAAAGACTGACAATTTTTTGCAATACCTCGTCTTCATAGGCCAATTCGCCTTTAACTTTAGATTTAGTGTGCTTTGTTTCGGGTTTGTTGAGTGTTGTGGTTGGCATTAAACGTCCTGCTTTGACGCGGGGTTACTTAAATAATCGTCTTCCAAAAACCAATCGTCAGTAACAGCAATGTGATCACTAAACCTGTGAAACCACCGATGATTGATACCAGCAATGTCTTCAAGTCTTGTGCTAATCTTTTTCGTAAACTGTTTAGATTACAACGTTGCGTTTGGTGATGACCGCAGCATACCGTGAATTTTTACCTTCAGCTGCCTTCGCGAAAGCTTAGTGGTAACTTTGGGTTCGCTAATAAATGGTTTCTGTCGAAGCGCTGAAGGGTAAAAGTTATCAATGGCCTTTTTAGATATTCGCAGCTGACCATTGGTATGGCGGATGCGATATAACTGGAAAGTCTTAGGCCAGTTGATAATCACAATCAGGATCACTGTTAAAGCTAAGCCACCCCAAAAGAGGTAATTCTGAGTCACGTTCTGCATCGTACCTGAGTCTAAGAAAGCTAAGTGCAATGGTTTACCGACTACGGACCAGATTTCAAGCATTAGACCTAAAGACAACGGTATTGCGAGAACAAGTAGGATTGCAAGTCCCATTTTAGTGAAGGTTTGCAAGTTATCACCACCTTTCTTTGTAATACCATCATAACAAGTGAGAAGCGGTGATTTCTAGAAGAATGCTTATAAATTTATTATCGTTATCATAAGTGATTTATTTAGTTAGCGAAATAATACTTTTAGAATATTTTGTCTTATTTTAGAACAAAAATTGGTCATTAGTTACGTACACTAGCAGTTGGGTTGCCCACTGAAGGGTCGATCGCCAAACGGAATAAGATGTCGCTTTTTTCGGAAAACGGCAGGCCGTCTATATACAGTTCGCGGTAGGCGTCAACTTTAGTCCGCTGGTAGTCGGCTTTTTCAATGGCGGTGTTAAGCACCTGCAAGGTTTTGGCTTGCGAACCGATTTCGCCGTGCCCCGTTGCTTGAATCTCGGTGCCTTCAGCCAGCTGTTCAAAGTGGATTTGATCAGAAAGTGATTTTTCCCAGTTGGCGTAATTCTTGGCAGCTTCGAAGGTATTCTGGTGGATGAACAGGGGCTGTTTAAGCCAGATCTTAAATTTTTCCCCATCGCCGTCAAGCGTCCAAACCGCTTGGAGCGGGTAGGGGCGGTACGTCTTAAAACCACCGACTTCGATGCCAATATTTTGACTATCGGCAATGATGGCCGCAATCTTTTGCACGGCCCTTGCCAAGAGAACGAATGTATCGTCGGCCGTATGCTGCAGTGCCCGTCCTTCAGCAGTGATGTAGCTGCGAGTAGTTAATTCAACTAATGACGGTGTTGCAGTGCGCTGATACTCAGCAGGTTCGTAAGTTTCCCAGTTGAACATGGTGAATCCCTCCTTAATTGTTTGATAACGGTAAAGTCCGGTTCTAATGCGCCGTCATTTTAGACCATTCGGAGTGGACACACCACTAACTAGGCTTGTTTTGGGACAATCTGAGACAATGCTGTCTATTAGTTTGATTTCAAGCTGCAGCTTAGGCAATCTGAAAGGACTCACAAGCACTAAAATAAGTCGTCATGATTTTAGGCGAAAGTTTTATTTGGAATACGCCATGTTAGTCGCGAGCTATTTGGCGTGAAGGGCATTGCATGAGTATTTTTCTGCGTCAAAAAATAGGGTGAAATCGTTGAGTTTCAGCGACAATATCGATAAACTGACACTGTAAAATAACGTATTGATCGTTTTTAATAACATAGGAAGGATGTTATCGATGAAAGTCCAATATGTTCTTGCTGCAGCCTTGACGTCACTGATGCTAGCCGGCTGCAGTTCAAATCATCAGTCGCAGGATAAGAGCAGTGCATCTTCTTCTAGCGCTGCCAGTCACAGTCAGTCAAGTTCAAGCAGTCAGTCATCGTCAGACAGTGATGTCAGCCAGGTCAAACTACCAGCAGCCACAGCGATTAAAACGTATCAGAAAACCTTTGCTGATTCGCAGATCACGGATCTTTCAGTTGAGCGGGAATTGGGAAAATACCAATATGAAATCGATGGTGTCGATGACAATCATGAACATACGCTGAAATTAGACGCGAATAGCGGCAAAATCCTGATCAAAAAGAGTGAACGGCTAGAAGCGGATGAAGCAAATGGTGCAGAACGGCAAGACGCATTGGATCTGAATAATGTGATTGGCTTATCACGTGCCGTGAAAACAGCTCAGCCAAAGGCGAAAGGACAAACGGCAACGGAGGCTTCAATTGATAAAGAGAGTGAACAAACCTATTGGGAGATCCAATTTGAACACCAGGGGCAGGAGACTAGTGTGAAGCTCAACGCGCAAACGGGCAGGATACTGACGGTCGATACGGATGATTGATTCGATTTCAGCGCATATGGGAACGCTTGCTTCAACGTCATCAAAAGCGTATATTACTCCTTAAATGAGGTGATTTTTGATGAGGAAATGGATTGTTGCTGGAGTCGTATTGTTTGCTGGATTAGGGTTGACTGGTATCAGTGCCAGTGCAAGCAGCTATGGCACGACTGCTAAGTCAGTTCGGGGAAACTGGTATTGGACAACTGGTCACTACCGGGGAGCAGCTGCTGGTGAAGAGGTAACATTGTCAACGCATAAATTTGCCTGGAACGCTTTTCCGGTAGGCACGGGAAACTTCGGTTATCTGTCAACCATCAGTAAGGTTCATGGCTGGTACAGAATCAACCTTGGAACTGCCGCCAAATTAAGCAAGAATAAGAATCAGGGTCTTCATGGTTTGGGCAAGTCGGCCTACATGTATTTTCGCAAGACCACTCACAAGGTAAATGGTAAGACTCAGTCCGTTCTGTTATGGCGCGTAACGGGTTCAAAACTGAAATCAGCGCTGATCCTGACGCATCATAAAACGTATCTGCATAAGGGGCAGCAAACTGTTACTGTTAAAGCGAACGGTTCATATCACTATTAAACTAAAGTTGGATCCGAAGGTCGCAGGCAATCGCCCGCGACCTTTTTTCGACCATTTATCGGGGAAATAGACCAGTTATTCCGACAATCTAGCTATTAGTAAAGAATGCGGATAAACTGTTTTTGAAAGGAGGGGAAGAAAGTGGATGTTATTTTTAATCTAGCCAAGAAATTTGTCACACCATCAATTAGTATCAACGCGCAAAAGGAAAACCCAGAACTGATTCAGTTGTCGATTGAGATCGATCGGCTGGTGAATAAAATGACCGTCATCGGTTACCAAGATAATCGGCGAATAGTGGTGCCGTTTTATCGCATTATTCGGTTTTACACGCAAGGTAAGCACGTGGTCTGTGAAACCACAGCGGGTACCTACCGTGTGCATCAGCGGATGTATGAGTTAAGATCGCAGCTTTCAGATTCAACGTTCATCTCCGTTTCCAATGCTGAAATTGTCAACAAGGCAGCCATTCAGTCGTTCTCATTGACTAGCAGCGGCAGTTATCGGATTAATTTAACAACGGGAGCGAGTACCTATACGTCAAGACGCTACGTTAAGCAAATCAAGGAGGCTTTTTTGAAATGAAAGTAATCGGACATATGATTTCCGGAGCGGTGATCGGGATTACCATCGGGTTTATGATGGCACTCGTTTTTTCGGTGCTGAATCAAACCGCAACCTTTATGCCGTCAACACCGGAATTTGTCGCTCGGTTCAGCAATAATTTAATGGCGACTATCGTCTCAGCGGGTTTGTGGGCTTTGATGGGAATCGTTTTTGACGTGACCAGCTATTTGATCTTTGAAAAGAGTCAATGGAGCATCACCCATCAGACAATCGTTCACTTTATCGTGACCTATGCGTGCTTTACACCGTTAGCCATTATTGCGGACTGGTTTCCGGTACAGCATTACTTCCTTTCATACACGCTGGAGTTTGTCATAATCTACGTGATGATGTGGTTCATTTCCATGCAGATTGCTAAAGCCAAGGTTCGCCGGCT
Organism: Secundilactobacillus pentosiphilus; assembly: GCF_002217985.1. Classification (GTDB taxonomy): domain Bacteria; phylum Bacillota; class Bacilli; order Lactobacillales; family Lactobacillaceae; genus Secundilactobacillus; species Secundilactobacillus pentosiphilus. The sequence goes on along the minus strand of NZ_BCMI01000012.1, from coordinate 12,235 downwards.
GAATCAGTTGCTGCATGAAAACAAATCCTAAAATGACAGAAATTTAAATACGAAAGAAATTCATGAATTAATTGAAAATTAACTACCACATTTCTCCCATCCATAGTATGATTTAAGCACGTTAAATCGGGTCAGTTTCAAAACTTTGCGAAGTGTGAAAATGCGAATTTCATAGCATTTTTACTAATTGGACCGTATCAATTTAAAAAGTTGTTGACTTTTTTGGGATAATTGGTATTATTAATAAAGCAAATGGACCATAACGATTTTTCGTTAATTGTCAGAAGTAAAGCTATTTAAATGAAGGAGTGTATAATTTCATGGCAGTAGATTATGATTCCAAGTCATACTTGGAAAAAGTTGACGCCTGGTGGCGTGCCACAACGTATCTTTCAGGTGGTATGATCTTCCTGAAGAACAACCCATTGTTCTCAGTTACTAACACACCAATCCAAGCGGACGACGTAAAAGTTAAGCCAATTGGTCACTGGGGTACGATTTCAGGACAAACGTTCCTGTACGCCCATGCCAACCGTTTGATCAACAAGTACGGTTTGAACATGTTCTATATTGGTGGTCCCGGTCACGGTGGCCAAGTAATGGTTACTAACTCATACTTGGACGGTACTTACACCGACGCCTACCCTGAAATCACACAGGATCTTGAAGGTATGTCACGTCTTTACAAGCGGTTCTCATTCCCTGGTGGAATTGGTTCCCACATGACTGCTCAAACTCCTGGCTCACTTCATGAAGGTGGCGAACTTGGTTATTCACTTTCACACGCAACTGGTGCCGTTCTGGATAACCCAGACCAAATCGCCTTTACTGTTGTTGGTGATGGTGAAGTTGAAACCGGTCCTGCTATGACTGCTTGGAACTCAATCAAGTTCTTGAACCCTAAGAACGACGGTGCCGTTTTACCAATTCTTGACTTAAACGGCTTCAAGATTTCCAACCCAACTCTCTTCAGTCGGATGAGCGACGAAAACATCGCTAAGTTCTTCGAAGGCCTTGGCTGGTCACCTCGTTTCCTTGAAAACGATGATATTCACAATTACATGACTTACCACGAAAAAGCTGCTAAGTTATTTGATCAAGCAATTGCTGATATCAAACAAATCCAAAAAGATGCTCGCGAAAACGGCAAGTACGAAGATGGTACTATTCCAGCTTGGCCTGTTGTTATCGCACGTTTGCCTAAAGGTTGGGGCGGTCCTAAGACAAACCCAGCTGGCGAACCAATTGAAAACTCATTCCGTGCTCACCAAGTTCCGCTTGGCTTGAGCCAAAAGAACCTTGCTGAATTACCAGAATTCGAAGCTTGGATGAACTCATACAAGCCAGAAGAATTATTTAACACTGATGGTTCATTGAAGGCCGAAGTTGCTGACTTTGCCCCTAAGGGTGACAAGCGGATGGCAGCCAACCCCGTAACTAACGGTGGCCGTCGTCGTGGCGAAAAGCCTGCTATGCTTGACTTACCTGACTGGAAGAGCTTAGCCAACGACATCAATGCTGACAACCGTGGAACGTTATTACCAGATGGTAACCGTAACATGGATATGAACGTTCTTTCTTCGTTCTTTGCTGGCGTTGCTACTAAGAACCCAACTTCATTCCGTGTATTCGGCCCTGACGAAACCATGTCAAACCGTCTCTGGGATATGTTCAAGATGACTAACCGTCAATGGATGAGCAAGGTCAAGAACCCTAATGACCAATACGAAGCCCCAGAAGGCCGTATTTTAGATGCTCAATTGTCAGAACACCAAGCTGAAGGCTGGCTTGAAGGTTACACTCTGACTGGTCGTCAAGGAATCTTTGCTTCATACGAATCATTCTTGCGGGTTGTTGACTCAATGACGACGCAACACTTCAAGTGGATCCGTCAAGCTGCTGCTGAACCATGGCGCAATGATTACCCATCATTGAACCTGATCTCAACTTCAACTGTCTTCCAACAAGACCACAACGGTTATACCCACCAAGACCCAGGTATGCTGACCCACTTGGCTGAAAAGAAGTCTGACTTTATCCGTCAATATCTTCCAGCCGATGGTAACACGTTGTTAGCTGTCTTTGACCGTGCCTTCCGTGACCGTCAAAAGGTTAACCACATCGTTGCTTCTAAGCAACCTCGTCAACAATGGTTCTCAATCGACGAAGCTGAAGAATTAGCTACTGAAGGTATCAAGGCAATTGATTGGGCTTCAACTGTTGCTGAAGGTGAAGATGCTGATATCGTCTTTGCTTCAGCCGGTGTTGAACCAACTATCGAAACCTTAGCTGCTATCGATTTGATCAACGATGCATTCCCATCAGTTAAGATGCGTTATGTCAACGTTGTTGAACTTGGACGTCTTCAAAAGAAGAACGGCCCTCTGAACGCAGAACGTTCATTGTCAGATGACAAGTTCACATCACTATTCGGTCAATCAGGAACTCCAGTACTCTTTGGTTTCCACGGTTACGAAGACTTGATCGAATCAATCTTCTACGAACGTCAACATGCTGGTGCACACGTCCATGGTTACCGTGAAGATGGTGATATCACCACTGCTTACGACATGCGTGTATACTCTAAGCTTGATCGTTTCAACCAATCTAAAGATGCTGTTAACACATTGATTGAAAAGGGTGTTATCGACGAAGCTGCCGGTAAAGCCTTCGACAAGAAGATGGATGACATCTTAGCAAAACACTTCAAGGTTACTCGTGACGAAGGTCGCGACATTGAAGAATTCACTAAATGGCAATGGACACCATTGAAGAAGTAATTTCTTTAACGGCTAAATGAACATTTTAAAAAAGCACCGACTCAGAAATGGGTCGGTGCTTTTTGTTGTATTTTGAATGAGCTTGATACAATGTTTCAATGGTCGCTTATAAATGATCAAGCATTTTATCGTCGCTAACTGAGACGGCAGGCACCGTTGAACGTTCCCTCGAGGCGAAGAAACCAAAGATAACACACCATAAGATGCCTAACGTTGCGGGGAGCCAGTTGCTGCTATCGAAGAACAGGCTGATATAAATAACAACGAAAAAGCCAATCAATAACGGATCAACGACTTTGTAGGCTGGCATCAAAAATCCGTCAGGCATAAAATCAGCTGATTGACGATATCGGTAATGAGCCACAACGGTTAGCGAATAAACAATGAGATATAAGTCACTAGATGTAGAAGTAATCAAGCTAAAGGCGTTTGAGACGATGGGGAGAGCACTGATAAGGGGTGCCAACAGAATTAGGGTAGCGGAAATTAAGATGCCCTTAGCTGGGACTCCATGAGTTGAAATGATTTTAAAACGGCGCATGAACCGACCGTTCGATTCTGTAGCTAGCTGGTAAAAATGGCGACCAGATGAATAAATCATACTATTCAGCGACGACGCTGCAGAGGTCAAAACCACAAAGTTAATTACCGCGGCAGCTGCTCGCAAACCGACCAATGAAAACACCTGTACAAATGGACTTTGTTTTACTGACAAACTTTGCCATGGATAAATCAACATAATGACTATTAGGGCACCAATGTAGAAAATCAGGATTCGATAAATGACTTCATTAATTGCTTTTGGCAGTACGTGACGAGGATTTTTGGTTTCAGCGGTGGTGATCCCAATGAACTCCATTCCTAAAAAAGCGAAGAAGACCATCGGGAAGGCTCCGATAAAACTGTGAATGCCGTTTGGAAATAGTGAAAGATGTGTTGTGATATTAGCTAAACCAACTTGACCGGTAGGCGTCTTGAATTGCGTGAGCAACAACATGATTCCGGTAGCAATCATTGCCAGGATAGCGACGATTTTAATCATTGCAAACCAGAATTCTGCTTCACCAAATATACGGACGGCAATTAAATTAACGCTGGTCAATACAGCCAAAAAGCCAACTTGAATTAACCAAGCAGGGGTGTGCGGGAACCAAAACCGAACGTAAGTTGCGATGGCAGTTAACTCAGCCATGCCGACAAAAATCAAACCGATCCAGTAGGTCCATCCTGCAAAGTATCCTGTGCGTTGACCCAGATAACGACTAATAAACGCGATAAAGGTATGCTGTGAAGGATCCTGGTACAGCATTTCACCAATGCCACGCATCATCAAAAAGAAAAACATTCCAATAATAACGTATACCAAAATAATCGACGGACCAGTTTTAGTTATGGACGTGCTGGCACCTAAGAAGAGGCCAGTACCAATTGTGCCACCAAGTGCAATCATTTGAACATGCCGATTAGATAGAGTTCGTTTTGTACCATCGGCATTCGTGTTTTCTTGTTTGTCCATAGTCTCACTCCTTTTATTGGTGTTAATTTAATCACCAAATGAAATAAAATTCAATAGAAAAATTAAAAATAAATGAGATTTTGAATTAAAAATGATTTTTATTAGGTTTGAAATCACTGACTTTAATGAAACAAACGGCATTTTATATAATCAAATTATTTTTTAATAGTTAATTATGCATAATAGTAATGAATAAATAATTACATGACGGCGTCAATTATCAACCGACCATTACATGACTGCGGCGAATTAATATCAGCCATAATATACTAAGCGAGTGATGTCATTTATTAGGTTAAGACAAGGATGGCGATTTTTAAAAGTTTACTAGTAAATGTTAGTAATGTGGGTTAAATGATGCATTTCTTTAAAAATGGATATTCAACACCTGAATATTTTGCTGATGAGTAGGTAAAAACATATCGGAATATTTGGCGAAATAAAAAAAGAATTTAGCGCCACACTTCCCGGCTAATCAGGCTTAGAGGGTGTTTAACAAGGTAAAGATTTGCAATAAAAGCTAAAACTGCGCTAACCCACGTTATGTTTAATGACATAGGTTTTACTTTAATTGATAATTTACAATGGCGTCAACGCTTAATTTATCGGTAATTGGCTTAATATCCTATTATTGGCCAACCTTACATAGTTCTGATTATTGCGGTATTTTATTGATTATCTATTAGAAAGGTATAGGATGTATTTCATTATGTTAAGCTTCCTAACATAAACTACTTGGACTAAACGATAGGAGAGATCGATATGAGAATTGAACAGGACTGTATTGGTAAATTAGCGATTGATGACGATGCTTTATACGGTATTCACAGCAAGCGAGCAGTAAAGAACTTTCCCATTTCAAATGAGAAAGTCCATCCCTTAATCATTGAAAGTTTCCTCCAAATCAAAAAGGCTGCGGCACAGGTTAATCGTCAAGCTGGAACTTTATCAGCGGAAAAGGCAAGCACCATTACAGCGGCGTGCAATCAGTTATTGCTTGGTCAACATCAAGAAGCGTTTATTGTTCCTGCGATCCAAGGAAGTGCTGGTACATCAGCTAATATGAACGTGAACGAAGTAGTTGCCCACTTAGCAGAGGCACTAACGCCTGGTATTCATATTCACCCTAACGACGATGTTAATCAGTCGCAATCAACTAATGATACGTTTCCAACGGCCGGTCAAATGGCAATGTTAAAGAAACTCCCATCATTGTTAAAAGTGACTAATGGGTTGCTTGACGCCTTGGGGAAACTGGCACAGCAAAACAAGGATGTACTGAAAGTTGGTCGTACACAGTTACAAGATGCTGTACCAACCACCTATGGAAGAACCTTTGCGGCATATCGGTCACTTTTTAAACGGGATCTAGCCCGCTTGTCTGCTGTACGAAATGGCTTAGCGGTGGTCAATCTTGGGGGAACCGCAATCGGCACTGGGCTTAACGCTACTCGGTATTATCAAACGCATATTGTGGAACAGGTCAACCAGCTAACGCAATTAAATCTTGTGCAGGCTTCGGATTTGATCGATGCTACCCAAAATTGTGATATTGCGGTGGCCTTTTCCGGTGTGCTCAAAGCATTGGCAGTTGACTTGTCCAAATTTGCTAATGATCTGCGGCTGCTTGGCAGTGGCCCTCAAGCTGGGTTAGCAGAATTGCACGTGCCAGCAGTTCAGGCTGGGTCTTCGATTATGCCCGCTAAGGTAAACCCTGTCATTCCAGAAGTGGTTAACCAAGTTGCATTTGAGGTTATCGGTAATGACACCACGGTCACCTTAGCGGCACAGGGCGGGCAGCTTGAATTGAACGCTTTTGAACCCATTATGTTTCGCGACATACTTGCTAGTGAGACTTACCTGGAAAGGGGCATTCAAACCCTGGTTACTAACTGTCTGAACGGGCTCCAAGTTAACCGGACACAAACGCAACGTTACGTTGAGCATTCTGCGATTGTAGCAACAGTCCTATCACCGATTCTGGGCTATACCAAGACAACTGCGCTGATTAAACAAGCACTGCACGAAGACCGCTCCGTACGAGAAATTATTCTTGACGATCGGCTCTTACCTGCCGAGCAAGTTGACCGTTTATTGTCGCCTGAAAGCCTGCTTCACGGGCAATCTGCTACAAAAAGAAACATCAAAGAAGGATAAGGGATTGATTTAACTAGTTTGAACTATTGAATTCAGAAATTATCAAAAACGGGGAATCTTGCTGAAAGGAGTCTTGTAAAATGGCAATTGCTAAACATCGACCGAGCCGAATCGTGATCAATGAGACCGCAATTTATCAAAATATTGTAAACGAGAAGGCTAGGCTAACTGATGGAACCGATTTATTCATGGTGGTGAAGGCAAATGCATACGGACACGGTCTTATTCAAGTGGCAGCGATAGCAGTCCGTGCGGGTGCGACGGGTTTTTGTGTGGCGGTTCTAGATGAGGCACTGGCTTTACGGGAGGCTGGTTTCACGCAACCCATTCTAGTGCTAGGGATCACTGAATCACAGAATGCCGCGCTATTAGCGATTAACCATATTTCCGCAACAGTTTGTTCGCTAGCTTGGTTAAAAAATGCCAGTCGTTTTTTAGATGCAGCTCACGTTAAGCTGCCATTAGCGGTTCATCTGGGACTGGATACGGGAATGGGAAGAATTGGTTTTCAAACCCCAACGGAATTATCATTAGCTTTGGCGTACTTGAAGACAACGAAGCAGTTTAAATTTGAAGGTATTTTCACCCATTTCTCAAAAGCTGATTCGACTGAAACCGGGTATTTCGAAAAGCAGCTTAAAAGATGGTGTGCCTTCATGACGGTCGTTACTAATCGGCCCAAATACGTTCACGTCTCCAACACAGCCACAAGCTTATGGCATGATACCTGTAATGGTAATCTGATCCGTTTTGGCGTTGGCGGGTACGGCTTAAATCCATCGGGAGTTGACCTTGAGGCACCATTTGTTTTACAGCCCGCAATGCGGTTAGAATCGCGTACGGTTTTTGTAAAGTTGTTAAAAGCGGGTCAATCAGTGAGCTATGGGGCTACCTATACGGCACAGGAAGACGAATGGGTAGCCACTGTTCCGATTGGCTATGCCGACGGGTACAGACGCCAGCTTCAGGGTTTCCATGTGTTAGTAGATGGTCATTTTTGTGAAATCATTGGTAGAATATGTATGGATCAACTGATGATCCGCTTACCGCGTCAATACTCAGTAGGCACACTTGTTACACTGGTTGGTAAAGATCATGGCCAATCGATTTCGCTTCAAGCTATCGCAGATTACTGTGGCACGATTCATTACGAAATTGCCTGCGGCTTTACTGACCGCTTACCACGGGTTTATCAGAATTAGAAATGTCATGATCGATGTTAAATTTTGGGACTTTTACAAAGTTTAGATTTTTGAATAGTATCTATAAATTTAGGCTACAAGCTGTCGGCTTAGCATCGACTGACTTGTAGCCTATTTTTGATAATAAATGTTGGCATCTACCAAGGTTCGTTTTACCCTACGAAGTTTTCTGTTGGCGATATTCTCTTGGCGAAACTTGGTATTCCTTTTTGAAAACGCGGGAGAAGTAGTAGCTGTCGGTGTACCCCAACCGGGCAGCGATTTGCTGGATTGGAATATTGGTAAATCTAAGGTAGTGGCTAGCACGAGCTACTTTAGCTGATGTGATAAATTGATTCACGCTGACCTGAGTCACTTTGCGGAAGGTTCGGCTCAGGTAACTGACTGAGATGCCCAGCTTTCTAGCAATGTCTTCTAATTTAATCGGGCTGCTGATGTTGTTATAAATGTATTGAATGGCTGTGTCAACGTAGGTACTGCCCGTAGTAACATCGCTTTTGTTGACGCTTAAGCCAGAGAGAAGCGCACCTAACAGCTGTGAAACATACAGTTCACGATTAAACGAAAAGCCTGGTTGAAAGGTTTTTATCATGAACCAAAACAACTCCATGACTGATTTAATTTGATTAATGGGTAGTTCTTCTAAATAAAAAGCAAAGCTTGGGTAGACACAGGGGTAACTAGTTGCCAGTTTACCGCGAAAATGTACCCAGTAGATGTCCCACGGATCGTTTGCTGCTGTGAAGTATTTATGGGCGACATTAGGGGGCAAGATAATGAACGAGTGCTGTTTCATTGCGTACGTCTTCTTGTTGACAACAACCGTTCCTGACCCGTTGGTACAAAAAATCATGACCCAGGTATTGGTGCCGTGTTTACGGGAAACGTAGTGATAATCGGCATTGGGGAAAAAGCCCAAGTCGGTGACGTACAGGTTGTTAAAAATGGGTGAGGATGCATATGACTGTAGCAGGGCAGGAGGTAACACAAACAGATATTCGTTATCGAAATTTTCTAAACGACGCATAGTATCACTCCATCGATAAATATAACGTATTATATAAAGCGCTTACATTATATACCGATTGTAGCGAATAATCCATCTTTGGGTGAAGATAGTGCATTTTAAGAAAGCGCTTTCTGTACTATGGTTTAGGTAATCAAAAGACAGAAAGGACGATTTCAATGAATACAATTACCGGTGTTTCTATTACGGAAACGACGATCACGTTACCAACGTATCAAACCAGTAAACCCGAAAAGAACCCGATGTTTCTCGAAAAGAGAGTCTACCAAGGCAGCAGTGGCAAGGTATATCCCTTCCCCGTTACGGAAAAGATCCACGAAGACAAGGTTGATCAAAAATATCGCGCAATCATCCTGGAGAATCAGTATCTCCAGGTAACCTTTTTACCTGAATTAGGTGGCCGAATCTACCGGGCTTTAGATAAAACAAATAACTACGACTTCGTTTACTATAACCACGTGATTAAACCCGCTTTAGTCGGTTTAACGGGGTCTTGGATATCAGGCGGGATTGAATTTAACTGGCCGCAGCACCACCGTCCGGACACCTTTTTACCGGTTGAAACGAAAATTGAGGAACATGATGGCGCCAAAACGTTGTGGATCAGCGATATTGATAAAATGTACGGGACTAAAATCCTGGTTGGCTTTACGATGTTTGCCGACAAGGCTTATTTAAAGTTAGATGAGCACTTCAGTAACCCGACTGATTTACCGCAAACCTTCCTTTGGTGGGCTAATCCGGCTGTACCAGTGAATGACAATACGCAATCAATTTTCCCGCCGGACGTTAATGCCGTCTTTGATCACGGCAAGCGGGCAGTCTCCACTTTTCCAATTGCCACCGGTGAGTACTATAAGATCGACTATTCTGCGGGGGTTGATATTTCCCGCTACAAGAACGTGCCCGTACCAACGTCGTACATGGCTGCCCATTCCGAATATGACTTTTTGGGCAACTACGATCACCAAAAGAAGGCTGGCTTACTGCACGTTGCCGATCACCACACTTCACCTGGTAAGAAGCAGTGGACATGGGGCAACGCCGACTTTGGCCAGTCTTGGGACAACCAGCTGACGGATAATGACGGTCCGTATATTGAACTGATGGTTGGTACCTATACTGACAATCAGCCAGACTTTACCTGGTTGAAGCCACACGAACAAAAGACTTCTACGGAGTATTTCATGCCGTATAAGGACGTTGGGGCGGTTAAAAACGCCACCATTAACGCGGCCGTGAACCTGGAAGTCACCGATCAGGGTGTGGCAGTTAAAGCTTACGCGACGTCTGTTTACCATGATGCACACGTTAAATTGTACCAGCAGGGTAAACTGGTGGCAGATGAAACGGTGACGTTGAGCCCCACTCAGACATTTGAGAAAGAATACGATTTAAAGGGCGCAAAGTCCGAGTTCAAACTCGTTGTAACGAATGCCGACGAACAGCAGTTGGTCACTTATCAGCCGGCAGCAGACCAAATTCAACCGATTCCAGATCCTGCTAAGGCCATTGCTGCGCCAGAAGAAATCAAGACCAACGATGAATTATACTTTGCGGCTCAGCATCTCGAACAGTATCGGCACGCCACTTATCGACCCGATGATTACTATCTTGAAGGCCTTAAGCGTGATAAAGATGACGACCGGATCAACGATGCTTATGGTCTTTTACTCTATCGGCGCGGATTATTTGCCGAAAGTCAAACGTATTTTGAACGGGCAATCGCACGTGAGACCGAACACAACACCAACCCATTTTCCGGTGCTGCACACTATCACTTAGGGCTTAGCCTAATGATGCAAGGACAGCTTAAAGAGGCTTATGATCACTTCTTTAAAGCTACTTGGTCTTATGAAACACAGTCAGTCGGCTTTTTAGCGTTGGCACAAGTGAAGAGTCTCGAAGGCGATTTAGATGCCGCGCTAGTTGATGTCGATAAGGGGTTAAATACCAACTATCGTGATATGACATTGCGGACACTCAAGGTAAACTTGCTGCGCCGTGCGCATAAAAATGAAACTGCTAAGCAACTGGTAAAGCAAAACGCTGCTATTGATCCGCTAAGTCTGGGTAACCGTTACGAAGCCTGGAGACTGGATCCGAGCACAGAGCATCAACAGGCGCTGGAAAAAGCCTTAAATCACAAGCTAAATAATCATTTGAGTTTAGCAGAGCCGTACATTAAAGCGGGTCAGTTCGCGGATGCCTTAGCTATTATCCAACTATATTCAGCTGACAGTCCAATCAAGAGTTACTACGAAGCCTTTCTCTCAAATAAATTAGGTGATTCCAAGGCTGCTAAAGCGCTTGCTAAGCAGGGTGCAGCTGGTGATCCGGACTACGTCTTTCCAAACCGGTTAATGGATGTCGTCGTTTTAAACGCTGCGATTGAGCAAAACCCAAGCGATGGGCTGGCCGCTTATTATCTCGGCGATTTCTACTATGATCGAAAGGTCTATGACCGCGCGACGCAGTTATGGGAACAGTGTGTTAAAGCTAACCCGGATTATCCAATGGCACACCGGAACCTGTCGATTGCTTACTTTAACCGGCAGCATCAGCCCCAAAAGGCACTGCATGAATTGGAATTAGCGTTTAAGCTGGATCCGCAAAACAGTCGTTTAGTCTTTGAATTGGATACCCTCTACGAGAAGCTCAATCGGCCCTTGACTGACCGGCTGAAGTTTCTGCAAGATCATTTTGATCTGACTCAGCAGCGTGACGACAGCTATATTTCATTGGTGACGCTGTTAAATGAAACTGGGGATTATCAGCAGGCTTATGAGAAGGTGATGGACCATGTCTTCCACCCGTGGGAAGGCGGTGAAGGCAAGGTCAGCACGCAGTACGAATATGCGCTGGTTGAGCTGGCGAAACAAGATTTGGCTGCTAATCAGGTACAAGATGCCATCGGTAAACTTCAACAAGCGTTGACTTATCCACGCAGCTTAGGCGAAGGGAAACTGCCAATTGCCGTTGACAATATCATTAACTACTACCTGGGATTGGCCTTTAAAGCAAGTGGTGATGATGACCAGGCAAAGGAACACTTCGAGAAGGCAACGGGTGGTTTGAGTGAACCGACCGATATGATGTACTACAACGATCAACCGGCTGACACGATCTTTTATCAAGGATTGGCGTTTGAACAGCTGCACCGAATTAGTCAAGCTGATGCCCGCTATTATAAGCTGATCAGCTTTGGGGAACGACACTTATTCGATCAATTCAAGATGGATTACTTTGCCGTTTCATTACCGGATGCGCTGCTATTTGATGAAAATTATCAGGACCGGAATTCCGTTCACTGCTACTACTTGATGGCACTGGGGCACTTGGGCTTAGGACACGTGACGCAGGCGCAAGAACTCTTTAATAAAGCGCTGGCGATTAGCAACCATCATCAAGGTGTTTTACGGCATCACAATTTTAAAAAGGCAAGCGCTAAGTAAAACACCATAAGTGCAAGTTAAATAGAAAAAACGCCTTTTAATTATCTGCGATAATCCCTTTATGGTTGTCAGATGAAATACAATAATTCATCTGATGA
>NZ_BCMI01000011.1 GCF_002217985.1 Secundilactobacillus pentosiphilus | reverse complement strand
GTTGCCTAGAAGAATAAAACTATTTAGTTCCAACTTTTTGGGTACACGTCACAGCCTGGTTTTGGCTGTGTGGGGCTCTTCTCTTATATGGCCGGGAGCTGTCTTTTTTTACGCGTTTCGGCAATGTAAAAGTGATGAGCTGATTTTGCTGTGTGGGGCTCTTCTCTTATATGGCCGGGAGCTGTCTTTTTTTACGCGTTTCGGCAATGTAGAAGTGATAATTCTGGGTTTGGTTGTTGGGACTCAACAGCTCTTTGAATGGGCCGCCTTCAGCCACCAGCGGGTTCATTGCTGTGGGGACCGGCGAAAGCCAAGGTCTTTCGCCTCGCATTTAAGCCACACCAAAAACGTGTGTCTTAAATGTCGTCCCGTGCTGTAAGGGCGAAACGCCCTAACACCACCTTCACAGCAACGAACCCGCTGGTGGCCTGTGGCTGAATAGAGCGGTTGTAGTCATCTTTACACATTTAATACGTAAAACTTGCAGAAATAAAATAGGTATCGGCTACACTTAGGTCATGGTGTAAGGCTACTTTAACTCAGCAAATCACTATAATCTGGAGGTAGACTATGTCAACTTTGATATTTGGTCATCGCGGGATCCCAGCAAAATTTCCGGAAAATTCAATGCAGGGTTTTCGGTATGCAATTGAACATCACGTTGAAGGGCTCGAATTCGATGTTCACCTAACCCGCGATCGACTGCCAGTCATCATGCACGATGAAACGATCGATCGGACAACGGATGGTGGGGGAAGAATTTGCGATTACAATTATGAGCAATTAAAGACGTTTAAACTGAGCAACGGCGAACCGATTCCAACGTTATATGACCTGATAAAGCTGGTCCAAAACATCGATGTAGTATTAAACCTTGAATTTAAAACTAATCAAATTCACTACCGGGGAATTGAAGAAATTGTTTTACGGCAGGTTAGTCAAGCCTATTTGCTGCACCCAGTCATCTACTCATCGTTTAACTTGGCAAGCTTGAAAATTTGTCAGCGACTGGATGATAGTCAAAACTACTGCTACTTAACCGGACAGATGGTTCCCAATCCGCTTCAGTTCATGAAAGAAGAGCACTTAAACGGGTTGCATCTGCATCACGCTCAAAATAGCGAAAGCTTGATTGAACGGATTTGGACGGTTAACAATGAAGACCAAATGATCAAACTGTTTTCACAAGATGTCGATGGTATCTTTACGGATGATTTTGAAAAGGCTATGAGGATGCGCCAACAACTGCACCACAATCAATTACTGGTTGGGTGACGTTTTGATGGACAACTGATCAGTATAGAGAGCATAATTTTTGGAAATTTTGAATGTACATTATAAGAAAAGAGCGATAAAATTGAGCTAATTTACAGATAAGTGAGGTTGATAAGGATGAAAAAAGGGGTTAAAGCACTAGCATTGGCGTTAGCTGTTGCTGGTCTTGCAGGGGGTTCATCAATAACAACAGCATCGGCAAAACAATGGCACCATCCAAGTATTGGCGACGGGATGACGCAAACTCGGAAAACCTACTATACACACTCGGCAGCAACTTTAGAGAGTGAAATAACGTATAAAGAATCAACATTCCACAGAGTTGCCTCCGCGAAGAACAAAAAACTTCGCGTTTACAACAGTAAGTATCTGCGGTCATATTCAGTAACGACTTCGATCAGGGCGTTTGATTCTAAGGCAGAAGTAACGGTCAAACTGCCGAACGGTAAAATGGCCAAATACCGGTATGTTATAGGTGGCAATGGGACTAATCGGAAATATGGGTTAATCGATGGCTGGCTTTTCGCCGGTTATTTGACACCTAAATCTTCACCTAAAAAGGTGCACCATGTAAAAGTTGATAAAACGTCTTACGCTATTCCTAAGGTTTTAAAAAAGAGTGTCTCGAACACCAATGTCAATGGATTTAAGCATCTCAATGACATACGTCTGGCACTGCTTAAAGCAAATGAGCAAGTTAGCCTGCATCCTGGTTACTACAACCAAAAGAATTCACTGTACTACGCCCAACATGATTTAAATGATTATGTGGCCTTGTACAATGATATTGCTTACCATGGTGGGAAACATGATAATCAGGCTTATGTGGATGATTTACTTAAAGATGTTAACGAAATTATTAATTATAAGTCGTGGAACGCAAAGTATGCGGCTTTTTAAAATAATCAAAAAGCGTTCAGCAAATGCTGTTGAACGCTTTTTATATCCACAAATGCTTGAGCTTCTTAACGCGAGCATGTGAGGTTAACCTGCCTTGATAAGCATGCCCGAAAATTCATGATTCATTAGTCAAGTAAGCGATTGCACCCCGTTTCTTTCAATCTACATGGACTTGTGTTAAACTTAAAGAAAAATGAGAGAATCATGAATTTAAATTGAGAGTGGTGGTTCGAAGTGAATGACAGTATCTACTTGCTAACGCCAGAAGATAAGAATTTCATTTCTCATGTTTGTCGTAACTTACAGACATTTACTTTATGGGTGGATGAATCTGGACATGCTGAAGATTTTAAAGTAAAAGAAGCTCGTGAAAACAGTGCAGACTATTTATTAAATACATTGTTGGAAAAATACCATATCGAGTTAACTGACAAGCCAAAAGCTGAAAAATTACTGGCAACTGGTAGTTTAGCAGCAGATAACATCAACGTTGTTGACGTAATTAAAGAAATTGCCCGGTTGATCGATACATTTGCCGCCAGTGTATCGTGATCGGATAGCTTATTTTAGAGTACAATTGATTATAGAAGCCGTGACATAACTCGGTAGATTCCAGAATTTAACACCCAGAAGCGTTCTTCCGATGGTTTTTTCATCAGGAGGGCGCTTTTGGGTGTTAAATGGCCGGAATCTGAGTTATGGAGCGGGTTAAGGCTACATTAAAGGAGTGAACGAAAGTAACTCCTACGCTGTGTTTTAGTCAAGGAATTAACTGGCATCCTTATCGATATAGACTTAAGTCACAGGCCCTTGTTGGGTTCTAGCAGTAAACTCTCAGACAGCAGTGCCGACAATTTGGTATACTACAGTTAACAAAATCTGTATTTGGGAAACAGGAAAGAGGACTAGCCATGCTAAGTTATTTTGCCTTGATTACACTTGTTAAGTTATCAGGGTTATTGATTCCGTTTATTTGGTTTTTATGGATCAGTAACCGACGATGGCGTTATTGGGGAACACTTGCCATTGTTGCGTTATTTATCGTTAGTTATATCAACACGTACTTTAATCTGCCGGATCTGGCTTACCCATCTTTGATCGATGGCTGGCTGTTGTGGCTGATTGGCGGATTTGTGGTAGTGGCAGTACTCCGTCGCTTCGTATTTAATCCGAATGCTGTAAAGGAACGTGCGGTCAATGAAGATAATTATTTCAGCCGGTTAATGCGCAGTTTTGGGCTTACCATCGGCTGGGTGGGCCGCTTAATTGGCGCTGCCGTTGCAGCCGTGATTGCCGTTGTTATTCTTAGCAGCGTGGCTTCAGTTGTGACGACAATGAACCCTAAGCCGGCGGTGAATTCCATTAAAGTGGACATGAATAATTCCACGGATGGCGCGCCGATGCCAGTCATTAAAAATAGTGCAGAGACTCCCGTAGTGAACGCACCGCAAACCGTTTCTACTGATATGAATAACTCGTTAAACAGTTTTAAGAACTCGAACGTCTATGATCTAAACCATATGCGGGTTCAGATGTACAACGGTAAAATGGTGTATGTTGCCCCCGTTGAATTCTCCGGTGGTTTCTGGCGTTACATTCATTACCAGAAGGTACCAGGCTACTTCATGACCAATGCTACCGATAAGAATGCTGACCCGAAGTTTGTGGCCAAATCCATGCGTTATACGCCAAGTGCTTATTTTAACCGTGATGCGGATCGCCGTATCAATGCCTATAGTATGGGGTATACCATGGTCGGCAGTACTTCTCAGCTTGAAGTGGATAATAACGGGACACCTTACTACGTCCGAACACTAGCAAAGCCGATTTCATACTTCAACCGTAACTATGACTTTAAACACTATAAAGTGGCCGTTTTAAACACGATCAACGGTAAGGTGAAGGTTTATTCACCAATTAAAGTACCAAAGTTCGTTGATGTGGCGGCAACTCCAGAACTAGTCGAAAAAGAAGTTTCGATGTTTGGCCGTTACCGTCATGGTTTTTGGAATGCAACCAGCTTTGGTGGTCATAATGATGTGATGAAACCGACGCAGGCTGGTACTGAAGGTGGCGACACCTTAACGCCGTACGCTTACAAGGGTCGTATCTACTACTTCACTGGGATGACCAGTGTTAATAGTCACCAAAGCTCAATTTTAGGCTATTCCTTTGTGGATGCCCGAACCAATACGCTGCATTACTACCGTGAACACGGCAACGTCATGACACCAGAACGGGCCATTTCCTACGCTCAGCAAGATATTAACCCACAAAACTATAAGGGGACTTTACCATTACTGTACAGGATTAATGGTAATCCAACTTGGGTCGTTTCCATGCTTGATCGGGATAACAACTCCTTTATGAAGTTTGTCTACTTGCTGGCGGATGGTAATAACCAAAGCGGCACCTATGCGGTGGGTGACGATGCCCAGAGTACGCTAGAAATTTTCCAGCAGCGTGTGGGTGCTAAGACGGGAACGACGACTGAACCGAAAGTGACTGGCAAGACCATTTCCGGCACCGTTGAACGGGTGGTTAAACCGGATGATAAGCAAATCCTGTTTATCTTGAAGGGTGACAGCCACGTTTACCGGATGGATACTTCAGCGAAGACCTTCCAGCCAATTGACCAGTTCATTCAGGCTGGTGATAAAGTCAGCTTTAAAGCCACTGCTTCCGACAAGAACCAGTTGGCAACGGCTAATGTTGGCCTTGAAACCTATAAGAATCAGTCGATCAAGACACAAAAGTAATGAGTAAAACATCAAGCGGTAAACTCTGTGAAATTAGAGTTTACCGCTTTTTGAGTTTCACGCTTGACTTATTTTTAAAAGTCAGTATACTGTTCAATGTAATATAGTTAGCCGGCTAATTAAATTATAAAGGTCTGAAAAAGATGGAAAAAGGTAATTTTAAAGATCGTCCGAATGCTACTCGGTTAGCGTTAAGTATCGGCAAAGTTAATTCCGACATTGATATTGATACTGTTCAGCAGTTTTTAAACTTCCAGTATTCGTATCGAGAGATGCAGCGGCAGTATGACGCGGTGCTAGCGAAATATCATTTAACGGAATCGCGATTCGTTATTTTGATGTTTCTTTACGAAGCACCGCATCAGCAGTTATTGCCGTTACAACTCGCTGAAAAATTAGGTGCCACTAGGGCAACTGTCAGCAAACTATTAAGGGGCTTAGTGGACCAGGGACGGGTTAACAAGCAGCCGTCCCCCACGGACAAGCGAGCTACCTTAATTGGTTTAACGGCGGAAGGCGAAAGGGTTTTATTATCTTTTCTACCGCATAATTTTGATGCGGTTCAAACTTTATTTGGCGGTTTATCGTCAAACGAATTAACTACACTGTCACATTTGTTAGCAAAGATTCAGAATGGTACACAGACACTTGAACAAGAAATGGAGAAATAATCATGGAAAACGAAAAAATTAACTTCTTAAAAACTTATATGAGTCTCTACATCGGCCATGACGAGGTTTTACCAGAAATGCAAAAACCAGACTCAAAGTACGTTGTGTTAGACGTTAGAAACGCCCCAGCTCAAATCAAAAAGGACCAAATTAAGGGTGCCGTTGCCATTGCTGCTAAGGATCTTTCTAACCATCTTGATGAATTGGATAAATCTAAGACTTACGTGGTATATGACTGGACTGCCGGCACGACACTGGGTAAAGCAGCCTTGCTGACCTTACTTTCAGCTGGTTTCAAAGCTTACGAACTTTCATGTGCCTTAGAAGGCTGGAAGGGTATGCACTTGCCAATTGAAACAATCGCTTAAATCAGTAGTGAACATTAAGCGTACAAGACAATGAAAAAGGATGTGTTCTCACCAGTTTTAGTGAGAACACATCCTTTTTATGTTGCAGAATTATTTATCAGCTTTTTCAGCAGCTTCAATTTCAGCTAAAGTCGGAATTGAAGGGTGGGCACCCATTCGTTGAACGGTAATGGATGATGCACGGTTAGCAAAGCGGATAGCTTCGGCTAAATTACTGAAGTCCGGCTTTAGCTGAGAGCTCAAAGCACCGATGAAGGTATCACCGGCAGCGGTGGTATCAACGGCGTTAACCTTGAAGGCGTCTACGAAGCCGTGGTTACCATCAGCGGTGTGGTAGAAGGCTCCCTTGCTCCCAACGGTAATAATAACACCCTTAGCACCCATGGCGTGGAGCTTTTCAGCACCCTTGATCATCGATGCTTCGTCGGTGATCTCAACACCAGTTAAGGTTTGGCATTCCGTTTCGTTTGGCACAACCAGGTCACTAACAGCTAATAAGCTAGCTGGAATCGTTTCCTGAGCAGGAGCCGGGTTCAAAATAGTGACAACGTTGTTTTCCTTGGCAGCTTTGAAGGCTGCTTCAGCAACGTCAAGCGGTGTTTCAAATTGAGTAATGATGAAGTCGCTCTTAGCGATAGTATCTTTAGCGTTATCAACGTCCTTAGTTGATAATACTTGGTTGGCACCACCGTAAACTAAAATGGAATTTTGACCGTTTTTATCAAGTAAGATAAAGGCTTGGCCAGTCTTAGCATCATTAGTAACGGTGACGTGATCCACGTTAATGCCAGAATCAGTCATGGATTTCACCATAAACTTACCGTTGGCGTCATCACCAATTTTACCAATAAAGTAAGTGTCAGCACCGGCACGGCCAGCAGCGATGCCTTGATTAGAACCCTTACCGCCGCCAGCAAAGGATTGGTCACCCATTGCTAGGGTTTCGCCGGGCTTTGGCAGGCGCGGGATTTCAAGGATCGTGTCGACATTTAAACTCCCAATTACAGTTACGCGATTAGTCATCTTAATAAACCTCATTTCAAAATGTGAATTTTTTTACAATTAAATTTAAGTAAAACGTTTTACGTACCTTACTCATAATAATATAGCAGATAATGTAAGCTGTTTCAATCATTCTGGTAAAATTCTCATTTACTTGATCGGTCAACATTACCGCCTCAACTTTCGGTGTCCTGATATCAGTGTATCTTAAATGGTATTTAAAGTAATTTATTGTGCAATAATTTTCAAAATTTTACGTGTTTCATCGACAGTTAGTTGCCCAGGAGCGGAAAGCGCTGAGTTGGTGGCGAAGGTTAAAACACTGTTAAAAGTTTGGCCTGCAACTCGGGTCACGGCACCAAGTGATCCCATTGCCATGGTGATAATCGGTTGTGAGATTTGTTGACTGGTTTCGTGTGTGGCAACCATTAAATTTAAGACGTCTTCGTTGTCTTTAGGCATAACAGCAAGTTTGACAACGTCGCCGCCTAAGCGTGACATTTTCATTAACTGATCCACCATTTCAGTCCTTGCTGGGGTCCGTTTAAATTCATGGTGACTAATGATCGTCCTGACTTGATGCGTTCGCGCAAAAGTAATCAATTGATTCGTGATAGTTGACTCCCGTTGCCATTCGACATCAATCGCGGTGACCTCGGTTTGCAGCATGATTTGAGTATAAAGCTTTAAATAGTCGGCATCAGCGATTTGCCGCTTACCGCCTTCGGCACGGTCACGTAAAGTGATGATCAATGGTAAATCACCCAAAATTTCAACGATTCGACTTGCCGTTGAGAGAATTTCAGCAGTATCTTCTAAATCGTTAAAGTAATCTAGGCGCCACTCGGCGATGTCAGCGGAAGAAGAAACGGCTTCCCCAGCCTGACCAATGACGAGGTTAGGATCGGCGCCTGTAATTGGAACGCAAATTTTGGGAACTCCGCTGCCAAGCGAGAGCCCCTTAAAAGAAACGGGTGTCATATGAATGGTGGGCCTGCTACTGATAACTTATAAAAAGTTATAGATCATTCTTGCTTCTTCCTATCCTGCCTCGCACGAAACTCGCTAATACAGTTGATATGATAGTCCACAAGCGTTAATTCCCGGCTAGCCACCGGTACATACTCTGATGCCTGTTTTAGTAGGCTAATTCAAAGTTTTCAGTATCCCTGATATTCAAGGCCGCATTAATATCGCGATCTTCGGTATAATCACAGTTTTGGCATTCGTACACCCGATCTTTGAGTTTCAAATCAACTTTTTTATGGCCACACCGTTGCCACACTTTAGAAGTTGGTTCAAAACGATTGGTTAAGTGCACCGGAATGCCTAACTGCTGGCATTTATCAATCAGTTTAAGCCGGAAATTATAGAAACCTTGATAACTGATTGCCTTAGCTAAATGCCGATTTTTCATCATACCTGTAACATTCAAATTTTCTAAGGCCACCCACCGCGGTTTGGCTCTCACCACAGTGGCAATAATCTTATTTTGATAATCCGACTGAATGTTGGTTAATCGTTGGTACAAGCGTTGCACCTTCCGCTGAGTTTTGGCTAGGTTTAAATCAGTAGCAGACTTTCCTTCTTTCTGTCTTCTAGCTTTCAGTGCGTGATACTGATGGGACATTTTTCTTTGCAGCGTGCGCAGACGTTTTCTGATGCGCCTTATACGACTGCTTTTGTTGTGATTAGGATACAAAGTACCATCATTTAAGATGGCAAATTCTTTCAGGCCAAGGTCAATGCCGACAGGTTCACCAGTTAGTTCTAACTTTGGCAACTCATTCTGTTCCACTAAACAGGTCAAATAATACCGACCGGCCTTAAATTTGACCCGGCCTTGTTTGATCACAAAGTGGTCTGCATCGGTGGGAATATACCCGAATTCTTTGAGGCGTACCCAGCCAAGTTTGGGTAGCTTGATTCGGTGACGCTGACAAGGAATGATTTGCGTTTTACCGTCCTTAACAAAGTAGTAACTGCCTTGACCGCGTTTAGATGACCGCCAATGCGGAAACCCACTCAGTTTCTTAAAGAAATGTTTCATAGCTATATCGGCATCGATAAAGGCCTGTTTAACTGATTTGGATAGATCTTTGATCCACCTGTCATCAGGATTGCTTTTAAGGTATTCATGATTAAACCACTTACTGAACTCATAAGCGCCCATATAGTGATAACCGTATTCATAACGCTGCCGATTGATATCCAAAAACAGGTTATAGGCCCAACGACTGCCACCAATGTGACAATCAATCTGCCAAGTTTGTTTTTCAGTCGGCTTAATTTCGACTTGATAGGTGAGTAACATCAGGTGTTCCGCCTTATTGAATTTAATCACCAAGGTAAAGTGTCCCTCATATTATACCGGATGGCTTTATCCCAAACGGCCTTTTAATGAAATTCATATAAATCACTACTTATATGCTATTAGCTAATACGGAAAATTTACCTCCTAACTCTAACCTTGTGATATCTTTTACCAGACTTATCAGAATACGAAATATTATAGGAGCACCACTTTACAAAGACTGATATCCTTTTACAATAAAATAGTTACTGTTCATTCCTCCTTAACTAATCTATTTCTCATCTGAATTTAGCATGTTTAAGAGGGCGACGCAAGAAAAGATGTCAAACTAGCGCGGTACTTTGGTGAGATGATTTTGGAACAAGCCTAGCAAATTGTTTGATTGTAAAAGTTTTGCTGAAAGCAGGTGGAAAATGAGTTCTAATTTTCTTTTAATAAAAATAAAGTATGATGTCTCTTATTATTGAGAAAGTTTAGGTGAGCGACTTGGAAGCAACTGATCAATTAGCTGCAATTAGTAAATATACCTCGCAAAAATTAGCAGGTGATGCCACTGGTCATGGGATCGACCACATTAACCGGGTGGTGACCAATGCCAAAATGCTGTTGGCAGAAGAGCCTTCAGCTGACTATTTGATTACCCTGAGCTCGGCATATTTACACGATGTGATCGATGACAAACTCGTTTCGGATGTGTTATCAGCCCAACGAAACGTTGAGAGCTTTTTGAGTTCGATTGAATTTGATCCAGACCAGGTACAAACGGTCATGTTCATTATTAATAACATGTCGTTTAGTAAGTCCCTGACGGATGACCAGCATCCATTGCCGCTGGAAGGTCAGATCGTGCAAGACGCGGACCGACTAGATGCGATTGGTGCCATTGGCATCACGCGGGCAATCTATTACGGCGGTCATCACAGTGAAAAAATCTACGATCCTAAAATCAAGCCTAGGACAAATATGACAAAGGCGGAGTATCGTAATTTAGATAACGAAACGATCATTAATCACTTCTACGAAAAACTGCTGAAGCTGCCGGACAGTATGAATACGCCGGTAGCAAGAAAAATCGCCAAGGGGCGTCAAAAAACAATGACGACCTTTTTGGAAGATTTTAAGGCTGAGTGGAATGGTATGAAGTAAGCGCACAAATGAGTGTTTAGAGAGATGTATAAGTAAGAGGCACCGTAAATCCCAACTGGAATTTACGATGCCTCTTACTTGTTATATGCGGTTACGGTGCTATTCTTCTTCTAGTAGATCCGTAAACTTACCCTTCACTAGCTTGCAAACGGCCTGGGCATTTACCTTCACAGAGCGGCCAATCTGCCCGGAGGAGACGATGATCTCTCCCTGTTCTTTAGCCGTGTTATCAAAGTAGATCGGGTACTTCAGCTTTTCCCAGATACCAATGGGGGTGTTAGCGCCGTGTTCGTAACCCGTCGTCTTGACCAGTTCTTTTAGCGGCACCATACTGACTTTTTTATTACCGGAAGCTTTAGCTAACTTTTTAAGGTCTAAGTGCGTATCTATTGGCAGCACGCCGACAACTGGACCCGTTGTTTTGCCTGAAGCCACCAGCGTTTTGTAAATCGTGTGCTGATCAAAAGTACTTTCATCAACGTCCATTTGTTGCACATCGCCAGCTTCGTGGGTAGCAAACGATAGCTGTTCGTAATTGATTTTAGCCTTATCCAGGATCTGTTCAACGAGCGTTTTATGTAATTGACTTTTTTTCTTCTTTTTTGACATAACGACCATTCCTTATATAAATGATTTGGTGCAGTCCAGACGACAAATTAATAGGGACCAATTTACACAATAGTGCGTTTCAATCTATCCGAAAACTTTAAAATCTGTTATACTCGATTTAATCATTAAATCAGTGAGCTGGTTGCAAGGGAGATTGGAATGGCAGATTTAGTTTACAGAAGAGTATTGCACGACTTAAAATCGCGAATTCACGATAATCAGTTTCCAAACAAACGATTACCAGATGAACGCAGCCTAAGTGAAGCATACAACGTCAGTCGCAGTTCAATCAAGCGAGCACTTAGTGTCTTAGCAAATCAAGGCATCATTTTCAAAAAACGTGGTTCGGGCACCTTTATTAACCCATTATACATGAAGAACCAAACGATTTTTCATTATGAGGGTTCCAATTTGGGAATTACCGACAGCTTTAAAAACGACGGCCAGACCCAGGGGATTAAGTTACTATCCTTCAAAGTTGTGCCGGCTAATGAAGAGATGCAGCAGGACCTTTTCTTGGAAAAGGGCGACTTTGTGTATGAAATTAAACGTTTGCGATTATTTGATGACCATCCGTTTATGATTGAACGGGGGTTTATCCCGATTAGGATTGTACCAGAACTCTCGCAAAAAGTCGTATCAGGTTCGATTTTTAACTACCTGGAAGACGTTCAAAATAAGGTTGTCACCAAGTCGTTTATGACCGTTAAAGTGGCACCCTCAAACGAAGAAGATCAGGAATTATTGGGGTTAAAGCCTACGGAACCGGTCGCCGTTATGGAAGGAATCTTCTTTTTAGATGACGGGACGCCCTTTGAGGTTTCCAATATGCGCCTGCGTTACGATTACTTCAATTACAATACCTTCGTTACTTTGGATGAAGAATAGCATAATGACTCAAAAAACTGTCCAGTTACAATTACTGGACAGTTTTTTTCATATTTTCATGGGTTTTGAAAATTAATTTGAGCTGCTATAAGGCTTGATCTCATCGCCTTTTTAGCGATGTAACGCGATTAACTTGATTATGTCTATGAATTGGACCGTATCAATTTTCAGAGCGGTTGACTTTTATGTAAATGGGACTATCATAGTGTGTGTAAATTATCGATACAATTCGTACTTGGTAATTCACACATCTTGTTTCAACTGCATTGATTACGTCGTGCAGTTATCTTTAATCATTCAAAGGAGTGTTACTCTAATGGCAGAAGATTACGATTCCAAACAGTATTTGGAAGGCGTTGACACGTATTGGCGTGCCGCCAACTATTTGTCTGTTGGTCAACTATATCTACGGGACAACCCATTATTGAACCGCGACTTGACTTCAGACGATGTTAAAATTAAGCCGATTGGTCACTGGGGAACAATTGTTTCTCAAAACTTTATTTACGCACATTTAAATCGGGTCATCAAGAAGTATGATTTGAATATGTTCTACATTGAAGGTTCAGGGCATGGTGGTCAAGTTATGGTTTCTAACTCATATCTTGACGGCAGTTATTCAGAAATCTACCCTAACATTTCTCAAGACGAAAAGGGTCTTCAGAAGTTATTCAAGCAATTCTCATTCCCAGGTGGCGTTGCTTCACATGCTGCTCCTGAAACACCAGGTTCAATCCACGAAGGTGGCGAACTTGGTTACTCACTTTCACACGGTACTGGTGCAATTTTAGATAACCCAGACGTAATTGCCGCTGTTGAAATTGGTGATGGTGAATCTGAAACCGGTCCATTAGCGACATCATGGTTCTCAGACAAGTTCATCAACCCAATCAAAGATGGTGCTGTTTTACCAATTATTAACATGAATGGTTTCAAGATTTCTAACCCAACCATCCTTTCACGGATGAGTGATGAAGACTTGACTAGCTACTTCAAAGGTATGGGCTGGGATCCAGAGTTCGTTGAAGTTAAGAACCCTGACGATCATGAACCCGTCCATGAAGATATGGCTAAGGCCATGGATAAAGCCATTGAAAAGATTCACGCCATTCAAAAGAATGCCCGCGAAAACAATGACAATTCATTACCTAACTGGCCAATGATCATCTTCCGTTCACCTAAAGGCTGGACTGGTCCTAAGGAAGACTTCGATGGCAACCCCGTTGAAGGTTCATTCCGTGCTCACCAAGTTCCGCTACCAATTGCCTCAGGTGCCATGGAACATGCTGACCAATTAGTTAAGTGGTTGAAGTCATACAAACCAGAAGACTTCTTTAACGAAGACGGTACGATCAAACAATCCGTTCGCGATATGGCCCCTAAGGGTGAACAACGGATGGCCATGAACCCTATCACTAATGGTGGGATCAAGCCAGAACCATTGAAGCTGCCTGACTACAAGAAGTACGCTATCAAGGTTAAGACGCCAGGTGCTATCACTGCTCAAGACATGATCGTTTGGTCTGACTGGGTTGCTGACACCATGAAGCTGAACCCTACCAACTTCCGTGCATTCGGTCCTGATGAAACGAAGTCAAACCGTCTGTACTCAATGCTTGATACTGGTAAGCGTCAATGGGAAGAACCTATCAAGGAACCTAATGACGAAAACATGGCACCACAAGGCCGTGTTATCGATTCACAACTTTCCGAACACCAAGCTGAAGGCTGGTTGGAAGGTTATGTCTTAACTGGTCGTCATGGCTTCTTCGCAACTTACGAATCATTTGGCCGTGTTGTCGACTCAATGTTGACGCAACACATGAAGTGGTTACGTAAAGCTTCAGAACAACAATGGCGCAAGCAATATCCTTCATTGAACTTCGTGGATACTTCAACTGTCTTCCAGCAAGACCACAATGGTTACACTCACCAAGACCCAGGTATGTTAACTCACTTGTACGAAAAGAAGCCTGAGTTAATTCGTGAATACTTGCCAGGTGACGCTAACACATTGCTGGCTGTTGCTGATGTTGCATTCCGCAGCTACCAGACCATCAACTTGCTGGTTACTTCAAAGCACCCACGTCCACAATGGTTCTCAATCGATGAAGCCACTAACCTGGTTCACAATGGTTTAGGTTACATCGACTGGGCTTCAACTGATCAGGGTCAAGAACCTGACATTGTCTTCGCTGCTGCTGGTAGTGAACCAACTTGGGAAGTCTTTGCCGCTGTATCATTGCTGCATGACGCATTCCCAGAATTGAAGATGCGTGTCATCAACGTTGTTGACATCTTGAAGCTCCGTTCACCAGAAAAGGACCCTCGTGGTTTGAGTGACGAAGAATTCGACCGTTACTTCACTACTGACAAGCCCGTCATCTTCGCCTTCCACGGTTATGAAGACATTGTCCGCGACATGTTCTTCGACCGTCACAACCACAACCTTCGTGTTCATGGTTACCGTGAAAACGGTGATATCACCACACCATTTGATATGCGTGTCTTGAATGAACTCGACCGTTACCACTTGGCAAAGGATGCTTTGCTGAGCATGCCAGAATACGCTGTTAAGGGTGCATCCTTCGAACAACGCATGGATGACATGGTTGCTAAGCACACTGCTTACATTCGTGAAAATGGTACTGATATGCCAGAAGTCACGAACTGGAAGTGGACACCACTTAAGTAATTTAATTGCTTGAAAGCATTTTAAAAGCACTTCGAGATTTAGTTCTCGGAGTGCTTTTTTCTGAGTAAGATCGATATTAGGTAAGGGGATTGGTTAAGGAATCATTTCGTTGCGTGAAACCAGGCAGCTCGTCGTGGCTTGCTCCGGAGCTAGCGCTTCGCTCAGGGCGGATCTCCTCCGTCTGCGCAAAGCAGTAACCCTCCAAAGGACGGAGGCTAACTGCTTTCTACACCACAATCTGACTGGTTTCACTCCACGGCATTTACGCTGGCACGTTTAGTCAGCGGAATTGTTTGGTTGCTGTCGCAAACGGGTGAATATCAATAAAACGACTTAGTTCACTTACGATGATCCGACCAAATAGGGTTAGTTTCTTAAAAGGTTACGAGCGTATCCTGATTGATAATGTTCCGAGTCAATTAGTGCGTGATAGGGTTACAGTTTGTGTCGATTTTATCCGAACGGTACCGATGACTTATTTTGAAAATATGCTGATGCCAAATTTAGGTGGCCGTACTGTTTTTGCTGGCTAATTAAGTGGTGACGTTGATATTCTGGGAATTATTTTTTATTGAATTTATTTAAACTAAAGTAGCAAAAATAAAATTTCAATTTGATTTTTTGAAATGGTGTGCTAGTCTAAATACTTTGAGGAGGAAAGCATGGGGACTTTAGCAGAACAATTAAGAACTACTCGTATTAGCCGAGGTTATTCGCAAAATGAGATAGCAACGATGCTGCATATCACGAGGCAGTCTGTTTCCAAGTGGGAAACAGGAAGAGCTTATCCAGATATTGATAACTTGATTTATTTAAGTGATATTTATGGGTTATCGATCGATAAGCTTTTGAAAAAGAATCAAGATCTGGAGAATAAAATCCAAACTAATCAAACTGTGATTAATGATAAAAAGAAGCAATTAAAGCAAATTAATAAATCGTTGTATAGCAATCGCGACGAGGGAATTCTCCTGTTGGTTTTGACGCTCATATCGGGGATTATTCCACCAATCGGTGTCTTGTTGCCCATTTATGTTATGTGGCGAAACACCAAGTATAATGCGCTTTTTAAAACAATCTATGCGATAGCATTAGTTGTCATTATAGTTAGTGTTATCAATACTAGTATTTATGCAGCTGACAACTGGTTCAAGCCGAGTCAAACAACTGTCTATAAGATTAATTAGCAGTCACATAAAGTTTACCGTTTTTAATTTTTATGATTGCCGAGGAGTGGTAAGTCAGTAAATTCAAATGACGTGTGAACTGTATTTTGGCACTCCCGCTTTTTAAGTACGCTTGTTTATTTGTAACAGAGCCACTGCTAACTTTAATCGATAAGTCTCTAATTCCTGTGATCTTATTACCTGAAGTAGTGACATTACATCCCATAGACCAGGAACCACGGCTAATATGATTGACATGAACTGTGGCTGCTTGAACTGTTATTGGAAATAATAGTGACGATACGATGATGACGAGACTTAAAATAATTTTTTTCATATTTGTAACCTCCATAATTTGAGGTTACAAAATTGACTACATTAACATAAGAAGACAACAAGCACCCTCTGTAACTCAGAGGGTGCTTGTTTGTAGAATCAGTTAATTTGATAATTATCGGTTGACCGAATTTGGTTAGAAGATTTGTATTCATACCATGTGATATACTTTATTATTGAAAGTTGGTGGGGATTTTGGGACAAACGGTAAGAGAAGTTGCGGCTCAGTTAGGTATTACAAAACCAGCTGTGCAGCATCGTATGAATCAGATTGATGGATTTAGGGATGAGTACGTTAGAAGAATCGGCAATCGATTAGTAATTAATGAACCTGGTGTTAAGGCATTGTTAAATATTGATAATAAAACTAGTCAAAGTCAATCAAACGATAAACGATCAGATCAATTTTTTTGTAACGATAGATTGTTGCTGGAACAACTTAAAGTCAAAGATGCTCAACTTGAGATTACACAACGACAAATAGAAAACATGCAAAAACTTCTGGATCAACAACAACACCTCCAAATTGAGTTAACTAAGGTAAATAAAGACCTAAGACAGCAGATTAAAACGTTCGAAGAATATATACACTCGGATACCTGCAAACTTACAGAACGTGACAATTCTTCGGTAGTAACACATACACAGGAAGATCACGTGAATTTGGGAGGGCAAACTGATAGTCGTAATTCTCAAACCAACGGGGACGTCAAACAGAATGATAGTAGTTCTAAGTTAAGTGAAAGTATGGGGTTCTTTCATAGATTTATTAAAAATTAGCTATCAGAACTGATGGTAACTAAAAAAATAACCTGATGTGACTCCGTTCTTTGAAATTTCATGAAAATTATTTTGGTTAATTAGATTGGTTAAAAATAACATGTTACAAGAATGCAACCAGTGTAAACTATTGGTTTCTAGTCAAAATGTCATGATTCATCTAAGCTGAATGATGTTAACAGCTAAACCCTAATGCGCATTAGAAAAAATTACATTACTAGAGGTTTACGATATGACATTTTTTAGCATAGACAACAAAGATCATAAGGTTAAAGGTTCAAAAAGGAACGCTATTAAATTAACAACACTAACAGCTTTAACGATGCTGACAACCAGCGTAGCTGTGGTACCTCTATCAGAGGGAATTACAGCTCAAGCTGATACGGTTACATCTTCAAAAACTATGAATGTAGTTAACAGTGCTAATGTGAACACATTTGCTCAAACACAGCTGGTGAAAGAGGCTGATGTGCCTCAATTGATCCAAAATAAGATAAACGATGCCTCTGAAGCACAAATGGCCGAGATTACTCAAAAGGTTAAAGCTGCCACAACGATCACGACCCAAGGTGGCCAGACTACTATGGAAGTTAAGGATGCTGCTGTTGAGCACGCATACCTTTCAGTTTTGGCACCTAACGTACTGGTAGTGGGTAACCGTAGCTCTGGTGTAACAAAAATCGTATGGCATGGTGCAGTAAAAAAAGGGAACGTTGATATTTATCTATCTAAGAACACAATTATTGGTGGTCATGCAGGGTTAGCCGCTGTAAATTTGATAAAATTTGGTGTTAATATGTATGCTGAAAATTATTTCGGTGCTGTAAAATCGTTTGGTGCAGCTATTGATCATACAGTTAAAGCCTCAAAAGTTAAAAATGGCAAAATGTTCAAAATGCGACACTGGAAATACGCTGGATCAAAAAATCAATAGAAAGAAGTTTGTAGAATAACTGATGAAACCTTCGAAGGTGTTTTTGAAACCATTTGATTCATGGAGTAATGCTTTAGACATTTTGGGTGGTATCGGAATTGTGTTACTAATTTTGGACTGGTATTTCCCGTCTTTTTGGCTAACTAGTGTGTTAGTTTTGGATGGTTTTGTGGAGACGATAGGTATTATCGTTCTCATTATTCTGAACGAAAAAAAGAAAAGAAGACTAAGGCGGCATGAGAAACAATAAACTAGTGATTTACAAAAAAAGAGAAGCCAGAAGACTTTTGAAAGTCCTTTGGCTTCTCTTTTAATGTCACCGACCAAACTTCTTACTCCGCTACATGTACTTTGCCATGTTTAGTCAGCAGAATTGTTTGGTTGCTGTCGCAAATGCCCCTATATTAAAAAAGGGTCTAGACTGTCTAGACCCTTTTGGTGTTAACTTTAGGCCATTGGTGCTGGCAAGTAGAAGTAATTCTTAAGCGTACCAACTGAATAGCTAGTAGATAATTTGCTAAAGTGATTCTTGTTGAGGCGAACCGCTAACCGATACTGATAATTTCCCTTTTTTGAGATGTGTCGGTCTGGTAGCTTTAACATGTTTTTCTTCGCATAATAGTGCGTTAAATTCCCTTTTTGCTTAGTGGCAGTAATCTTTGTGGATGAGGTTGGTTTAGTACCGGTATTGCCATTGGCAAAGTATTCGACATAATTATTTGATGTAATGGCAATTTTTGGTGCCTTAATAAAATTGCTCTGAGTAGTAAATTGTTTGCCTTTAGCAATCGTCACAGGACGTGGATAATTTCCTTTTAACACCTTTAAATTACCACTGTATGGAACAATCATTTCTGCGTTCTTGCTGGTATGCCTGATGTTGTAGTTTAAGTCTCCCACATCAATTTTAGCGTAAACTTTATGATTTTTGGTTGTTGGTGCAAACAGATAAACCCGTGTCTTTGCAGGGATCCTTAGTTTACCAGATTTGATTTGACGAGTGGTTTCGGCATATGAGTAACCTGAGTAACTTTTGGCAGAAGCATTCGTTTGTGTTGATAGACCGACTCCGACAGCTGCTAACAGTGTCGCTACGGTGAGACCAACTATTTTATTGAGTTTCATGTGAAATCCCCCTTTGCCTTTATAGTACTACGAAATGGGGAAATAACGACTAAAAATAAATAGTTAGTTTGTGTTGACAATGACTAACTAATGAATTATAGTTTAAATCGTTAGTTAATCATTTACAAAACTAACTAAACATTATGAACTGACAGGAGATTATTAAAATGACATACAACTCACAAGATTTATTAAAACAATTTGGCGACTTCATGATGGCTTTTCAGCAACGCGGTTTTTCCGCTTTTTCTAAACGGGGCCAGCAGTTCTGGGCTAAGCAGCCGCAACGTGGCCAAATGCGTGTGTTGCTATTACTTAACGATAAGGATCAATTAACTAATTCACAAATCGTTGATGAATTAGACATCCGGCCAAGTTCCGTTAGCGTCATGGTTAAGAAACTGGAAGAAGAAGGTTTGGTTGAACGCCATGATTCAACTGAAGATAAGCGTGTTAGTTTGATTTCACTCACTGAAAAAGGGAAAGAAACGATTACTTCATCTCATAACTTTAAAACCGAATTTTCTGATGAACTGTTTGACTCACTCACTAAGGAAGAACAAGAAACATTGGGCAAATTACTGAACAAACTTACTACTGGTTTAAACGAAAAGTTTGCTAAGTGGGATGACGGTGAAGAACGGCCAGACTTTTTGGATAACATGCCAAACGCCTTCTTTAAAGGTCAGAAACCTCAGGGCTGGGGCGGCTTTAAAGGTAACGGGTTTGGTCATCAAGGCCCACACAACGGTCAATTTGGGCCACGTCCCGATGGGTTTGATCCGCATCAAGGTGGCTTTGACCCAGAACGTAACAACTACTAAATCACAAAAACGAGGCAAATAGACATGCAACGACAAGCTCCACAGGGCGGCCCACAAAGAGGCCCACAAGCAGGCGGCGTTCCTTTCAAACGTCAAAAATTTAACTTTAAAGATTTTGCACAGTTGGTCGTCAAAATCAAACCCCATTTTTGGCAGCTTGGTGTTGGCTTACTATTTGGTCTGATTGCTACCGGGATTCAATTAACGGTGCCACAGCTAGCGAAGCAACTGATCAATCAACTTGGTCACGTGATGAATTCTCAGTTGATGTTCTTAGTCATTGCCGCTTTTATTGGCAGTGCGCTGATCAGCGCTTTTTCTGGCAGTATTCTTGGCTTCTTTGGTGAAGACGTTGTCAGCAAGCTGCGTCAGTTCTTATGGGATAAAATTCTGCGGTTACCCGTGGGTTACTTCGACGAGACCCGTTCAGGTGAGATTTCTTCCCGGCTGATCAATGATACATCCCAGGTCAAGGATTTACTGGCAAATTCCGTTCCTAACATGGTGACTTCAATTTTGCAGCTGGTTGGTGCTTTAGTCTTGATGTTAGTGATGGACTGGAAAATGACACTGATCATGTTCATCGCGGTACCGTTGGTGCTGGTTTTGATGATGCCTGTGATCAAGCAGTCACACAAAATTTCCATTGCGCGGCAGGATGCCTTGGCTGACTTTAACGGTCAATCCAGTGAAATTCTCAGCGATATTCGGTTGGTCAAATCATCAACTGCTGAAGACGTTGAGCGGGAAGATGGCCATCAGAAGATCGATAAATTGTATCGAATCGGCTTGAAAGAAGCGATTTACGACTCCGTTGCCAGCCCACTAATGCAAATGATGATGATGGGCATGATGATCGGTATGCTGATCTATGGTGCCAGCCGGGTTGCTCAGGATACCATGACCTTCGGCACCTTGATTTCATTTCTGATGTATCTGACGCAGATGATTGGACCATTCACTCAGTTAAGCCAGTTCTTCACTGATATGGCTAAGACGAGTGGTTCGACAGCTCGTATTCAAGAACTGCTGCAAGCTGGCGAAGAAGACCAAACTTCTGGTGAAGCTATCGACATGGATGGCCAAGCGTTATCCGTTGAACACGTTGATTTCGAGTACGAAAAAGATCAACCGATCCTGCAGGATATTTCCTTTACCGCAAAACCGAACAGCGTGATTGCTTTTGCTGGACCTTCTGGTGGCGGTAAATCAACCATTTTCGGTCTGCTGGAACGGTTCTATGATCCAGATAAGGGTCAAATTAAGATTGGTGATACCGAAATTAATGATGTGAACATGAATAACTGGCGCAGCCAAATCGGGTTAGTGAGTCAAGATGCTGCCATTATGGCGGGAACGATTCGCTACAATCTGACTTATGGGTTGGACGGTGACTATACGGATGACCAGCTCTGGAACGTGTTAGAGATGGCTTATGCTAAGAGCTTTATTCAGGACATGCCAGACGGTTTGGATACCCAAGTTGGTGAACGCGGGGTTAAGGTTTCTGGTGGTCAACGGCAACGGCTGGCAATTGCCAGAGCGTTCTTGCGTGATCCGAAGATCTTAATGCTGGATGAGGCGACAGCAAGTCTTGATTCCGAATCAGAGATCATGGTTCAAAAAGCACTGGAAAAGCTGATGCATAACCGAACGACGTTGGTGATTGCCCATCGGTTAAGTACCATTGTCGATGCAACCCAGATCTACTTTATCGAACATGGTCAGGTCAGCGGACATGGGACGCACCAAGAACTGGTTAAGAAGCACCCACTGTACCGTGAATACGTAGAAAATCAATTTGAGAGCGTGAAACAGGGCGCTTAAATTGTAAATAACCATAGAAGCTGACAAAATTCTGATTGTAGGATTTCGTCAGCTTTTTTAATGTGCAATCTCGAAAACATTCAAACATTTACTTCCCCAATTCATTTGGTATGATTAACTCAACGATGAACAAGCCAAAATGGGGAGGGTACTATGCTTAAAATTGAGCACTTATCGAAACGGTTTGGTGATCTGAAGGCTTTAGATGATGTGACATACAACGTTAAAAAAGGTGAAATTCTTGGATTAATCGGTCAAAACGGTGCTGGTAAATCAACTACCTTTCACAGCATTTTAAGTTTCATTCACTATGACGGTCAGATCAGTTGGAAAGACCAGCCTATCAACGAACAGGTCTTTGATCAAATCGGCTACTTACCCGAGGAACGCAGCCTGATGCCCAAAATGACGGTTGAACAGCAGATTCTCTACCTAGCACGATTGAAGGGCAAATCCGCTAAGCAAATTAAACCGGCGATTGATCAGTGGATGAAACGGTTTGAAGTTAAAGGTAAGAAGACTGATAAAATTAAATCATTATCAAAAGGGAACCAGCAAAAGATTCAGCTGATTTGTACACTGATCCATCGACCATCGCTGATTATCTTGGACGAGCCTTTCAGCGGCTTAGATCCAGTGAACGTGGATATTTTGGAACAGGCCATTTTAAACGCAAAAAAAGAGGGCGCGGCGATCATTTTTTCCAGTCATGACATGGGGAATGTGGAGGCCCTTTGCGACGAACTGGTGATGATGCGGCAAGGGAAAATAGTACTGCATGGGGAGATTCGGGCGATCCGTGATGGGTTTGGCAAAAATGAAATTTTCGTGACGACTGACTGGTCCACCGCGGCGTTATCGCAGTTACCACACGTGGTGGAAGTAACGATGCTATCCCGTAACCGGTATCGGCTACGGGTAGACGACCCAGCAGCTGGTAAGCAGATCTTTCAGCGGCTATCAAATGGCGAATACATGGAAGAATTCAGTCAGCAGCCACCGACCCTTGATGAAATTTTCCGGATGAAGGCAGGTGATCCCCGATGAAAAAGATGTGGATCGTAACGCTAACCACTTATTTGCGTCAGGTTAAGTCGTGGAGTTTTGTGATTTTGGTGCTGTCACCGTTCATCATGCTGCTGGCAACATTTGGGGTTGGTTTTATTTCTGCCAATTCAGCCTCTGATAGTAACGATATTGCGATCATAGCCAAGCAGCCAACGCTTCGGAAAGGCTACATTCAAGTCGCCGGCAAAGATCATGTGGCTACCAAACTCACAACCGTGAAAGCGGCTAGGCATGCGCTGAAGAAAAACGACATCAGCGGCTACGTTATTTTGAGCCAAGGTAAGCAGTATCGTGCGGTTTATCATGGTAAGGAAACCATGCCGGCTTCCGATAAAGCGCAGTTAACGGGTTATCTAAGTAAATTGCAGACACAAAACAACGTTGCTCGAGCTAAGCTATCGGGCCAGCAGCTGAAACAGTTATCCGTGCAGCCGACCTTTAAACAGGTTGTGCAGAAACGTGAGGGGTTAGTTAAGACTGCCCGAATGGCATCGTTTTGGATCCTAGTCTTCATGGTTTACATGATTTTAACGACTTATTCATCAATTACCGCGCAGGAAATTGCCTCTGAGAAGGGGACCAAGGTGATGGAAATGGTCTTCTCCAGTACCACGGCAGCCAAGTATTTCTGCGGCAAGATTCTGGGTGTCTTAATGGTGATTGCAACACAATTACTGGTGTATCTAATTGGCGGTTGGGCAAGCCTTGTAGCTGCCAAACGGATGAATATGGCGAAACCATTCTTCGATCAATACGGCTCATTAGTAGATCAAGTCGTTCATAATCTCGTTAACGTCAATTTACTATTCCTATTCTTAGGAGTGATCATTTATACGATACTAGCGGCCTTTAGCGGGGCGTTAGTTTCTAAAGCTGAAGATGCTTCGAAAGCCGCGTATCCGGCTGTTTATCTGAGTATGATTGCTTTTTTTGCCACGTTTCCATTTCAAAATAACGCGGATGCACTAATGGTAAAGATTATGTCGTATGTGCCGTTCTTCTCGTCATATTTCATGCCGTTGCGGATCATCAATCAATCGGCTAGTCCGTTAGAAATTGGTATCTCGCTTTCAGTATTGATCCTTACGATTATCGGGTTAACCTGGTATATCAGCAGCATCTATAAGGGACTAATTTTACAGGCGGACGAAAGTCATTTCTGGCAGCGACTACGTAAGGGACTCACTTATAAATAGATAGCGGTAAAAATGGTCAGAATAAACCAGCTACTATTTCTGGAAAGAAGTAGCAGCTGGTTTATTTTGGTTTCGAGAGGCTTAGTAAGTAAATGTTTAAGAAAGGTTCAGTATTTTGGAAATCTCTCGGCAACAAATACAAAGAAGTGTTTAATTAAATTGAAATAGGGGGAGTAAGAATGAAGCGTAAATTGATGTATGTTGTTATTGGGGTAGTAATCGTCATGGCAGTCGGTGACGGCGTTTTACACCACTATTTTGGGCGCACCGATCAGACTGGGGAGTCCGTGATCACGGCTAAGATTCAGCAAGGTGTTGCGCCAAACGAGGTTTTCCAGCGTTATCGATATCCGTATCAGCTCAAGATTACCAATAATAATGCTGAGATTTATTCGGCGCCAGCCGGTACCCGGTCTGCTGGTACCTATGGCACGGTGAAATCATTGCGGTTAAATCCCCAGATTACGGGAATTAAGCGAGCGGACCTCAACCATCGGCGGGGCGAAGGGTACGTTCAATTTAAACAAAGGGGACATACATTCTGGATCTATAGTCACGATGTCGCCTTTCGTCATTTAAGCCGTTTAAGGGGCCATAATCCGCGGGTTGAAACAGCGATTGCGGCCGGCACGGCGTTAGTTGGCCGTTCCAAGTATAAATTAGGCAGTGGCCGCACGGCACAAACGTATGCTGCCAAGCGTTTTGATTGTTCGTCGTTTGTCTGGTATTGCTACGAGCATGCAGGGATTAAACTGGGTCCCTTAGACAGTGTCACCACTTACACGCTAGTAACTCAAGGACAAGCAGAACCTATCTCAAAGCTGCACAGAGGTGATTTGATTCTTTTTTCCAATCGGCGACAAGGCGCTAATAATCATATTGGCATCTACCTAGGAAACCAGCTGTTCTTGCACGACATTGGCACGGATGATACTGGCGGTGTAGGCATTTCTTCGCTGCGTGAAACCGATTGGCACCAAACCGTCAACCCGACTGCTAGAAGAATCGTGATCCACTAAGGCTCACTTAAAATAGCGGTTTTCAAACTGATTAAAGGTCTCCGGCAGGCTGGCAGTCAACGTGATGTGGTTAAATGAAAAGGGCAGCGGCACGCGTAACCGCCAACTGTGCAACAGTAAACGCTGCTGACGCGGATCATTTACGTATAACGGATCGCCAACAATTGGGTGACCAAGGTTGGCGAAGTGAACCCGGATCTGGTGAGTGCGGCCGGTTTGCAGCTGGACGGCGACTAAGGTTGCGTTTGGCAGATGCGCCACCACTTTATAGTGTGTAATTGCCATTTGAGGATGATCACCATCTACCTGCCGTTTCCGTTTATCAGCTAGGTTACGGCCAATTGGCATGGCAATAATCCCCTGAGGCTGGTTAAGCTGGCCGTGGATCCAGGCCAGATAAGTCCGCTGAATCAGCTTTTCCTTAATTAAGCGGACTAGGACGGGGACCACTGCCGGGTTCTTGGCAATCAGCAGTGCCCCGCTGGTTTCCTGATCCAACCGGTTGATCACGTAGGGTTGCTGGTTCTTGGGTGCCAGATAGGCCGCTACATGATTCAACGTTGTACCGACTTCACCTGGCTGATTAGGGTGGGTTTTGCTGCCCTGAGTTTTGTTGACTACCAGCAAGTTGGTATCTTCGTACAGCACGCTAACGGTGGCAGCGCTGTCCGGGATAACGTTTGGGTACGGATGTTCGAAATCGCTGGCCAAAAACGTGAGCGTGATCTGGTCGCCCGGATGCACGTCGAAGTTAACGGGCAGGTATTGGCCATTTACCAATACCCGTTCACCGCGTTTTAAACTAAAAACTAAGTGTTTCGGCAGATACCAGTCTGCCATCAGCAGTTGGCGCAATGCTTTAGATTGAAAATTACGTGGCAGACGTACTGTAAACTGCCACTGGGTTGGTTGAGCCATTTATGATGCCTCCAAAAAAGCACCCTTACCCGTTACGGGCAAGGGTGCTGACGTTTTTAAAAATTATTTCTTACTTGATTTTGATTTACCGGATTTACCCAACTTAGCTAATTCAGCGGGTTTAACGATGAGTACGTCGCAAACCGCAGAACGGCTGACATAGTTGGTTACAGAACCAATCATCAAGCGTTCAACGGCAGTTAAGCCAGTTGAACCAATGATGATCAACTGGGTGTCGTGATCAGCTGGAAATTCGCGCGCAATAACCGGTTTAGGATTACCAAACCGAACGTGAATATCAACCGACTTAACGCCGGCATCAAGTGCTTTTTGCTTTAACTCATTTAAACGTGCCTGTACGTCTTCTGAAAGCTTGTAAATGACGTCGCCGCTAACGGCACCACCATAAGTGTCGCTGAATTGATTGACTTCCAAAACGTTTAGGATATCCAAGTGGGTATCGTTTAACTTTGCGACTTCGATTGCTTTATCTAACACCGGATCAGTGGCTTTTGATCCATCAACCGGTGCGAGAATGTTATTGTATTGCTGGTCCATATACGCCACTCCCTCACAAAATAAATAAGTACATGATAAACTTTTTCGTAAGCACGCCATGGTTTTGCCCAACAAAACGAACCACTAGTACTTCACACTTCATTTTACCATAATTTAGCCATTAATTTTAAGAAAATGAAAACTTGTTATTGCAGTGACACTTTGAATCTTTTCTTATTCGCGGATAATCGGTGAAAGTTGGGTAATAGCTGAATTTTCATAGTCCATGAAAGGTTTGTAAACGCGCTTAAATTTTACCTGTATTTACCATCATGATACGGGATGGTATTGAGTTATTTACAACAAAAAGAACCGGTTAATCTAATCAGGTAATTTTGGGGGTTGATTATGAAGCAAAATGGTTGCCATTTCCCAATGATGGCGACATAATATAGGTATAGAAATGATTGGCGACCAAGGCCGTCATTAAGAGACCGCTGTAATTGGCTTTGAGCTGATTACAGCGGTTTCATTTTACTTATAATGCGGTAAACTGAGAGTAAAACAACTGAAGGAGCAGGACACAGATGTACTATTACAATATGGAAACCGAAGACATCGGCTATAATCTGGCAACCGAGCAGTATTTGATGAATAATAAGGACTTTGACGAACCTATCTTGCTTTTTTACTATCAAAAACCCTGCATCATCGTTGGTCGGAATCAAAATACTTTGGAGGAAATCAACCAGGATTACGTTGCTAAGCATAATATCCAGGTCACGCGGCGGCTATCTGGCGGCGGCGCGGTTTACGATGACTTGGGAAACGTGTCATTCAGTTTTGTGGTCGATCGTGATGATGACCGCTTCGGGGATTTCAAAGCCTTTACTAAACCAATCGTTGATGCATTAAAAGAGATGGGGGCAACTTCCATTGAGGTCTCTGGCCGAAACGATATTTTAGTGAACGGCAAAAAGTTTTCTGGTAACGCGATGTACGTGAAGGATAACAAGATGTTTTCACATGGTACGCTGATGTACGACGTTGACCAAACCGTGATTGCTCGTGCGCTAAACGTTCCCAAGGATAAAATGGCCTCAAAAGGCATCAAGTCGGTTCGCTCACGGGTGACGAACTTGAAGCCGCATTTGAAACCGGAATACCAAAACCTCACTATTGCGGAGTTTCGCGATACGATTTTGCGGAAAGTCTACGGGGTCAACGATCTGGCTGAAGTTGCCGACAAAGCCTACCATTTGACTGACGAAGATAAGAAACAAATCCAAAAGCTGTATGATAATTACTACAATAACTGGGATTGGGTCTACGGAACGTCCCCAGAGTTTACCGTTAAGCGGCGCCAGCATTTTAATTCAGGAACGATCGATGCTAGGGTATTAGTTGAAAAGGGACGCATTGAACAGGTCACTTTCTTTGGTGATTTCTTCGGTGAGAAGTATGCGGTTGATTTAGCTAAGATGCTTAAGGGAGTTCGCTATGATCAGCCCTCGCTGCGAAAGGCACTGGCCCAAGTTAATGTTGGCGACTATTTTGACGGTATTACACTGGACGAGTTTGTGCAGTTCTTAGGTTAGAAGCGAAGGCAATGCACTTTTAGTGCACAATTCAGGTGTCCAAACTGTAACCCCTTACATGATTATGTTAAAATGAAAAGCGGTTACAAGATTGGTTATTAATATTTGGAAGGGAAGTTTGGACATGCGGTATGTTTCAATGACGGCCCACGATATTGGCCGTAACTTAGCTACTGAACAATATTTAATGAATAATAAGGATTTTGGCGAACCACTGGTACTTTTCTACTATGAAAAGCCATGTATCATCGTTGGCCGAAACCAAAACACATTAGAGGAAATCAATCAAAAATACGTTGAAGAACACAACATTACGGTTACCCGCCGTTTATCTGGCGGTGGCGCGGTTTATCAAGATCTTGGTAACCTGTGCTTTAGCTTTGTGCTGGACAGTAATTCCGAACAGTTCGGGGACTTCAAGTCCTTCGTTCAACCAATTGTTGATGCCTTACATGATATGGGTGCAAAGTCAGTTGAAGTTTCTGGCCGTAACGACATCTTAGTCGATGGCAAGAAATTCTCTGGTAACGCGATGTACACCAAGAACGGTAAGACCTTCTCTCATGGTACTTTGATGCTGGACGTGGATCAAAACGTGATTGCGGATGCTTTAAATGTCCCAGAAGATAAGATTGCTTCAAAGGGTATTAAATCAGTCCGTTCTCGTGTAACTAACTTGAAGCCATATTTGGCACCCGAATATCAAAATATTACGGTACCAGAATTTCGTGACAAACTCTTGAAGGAATTGTTCCATGTTGACAGCTTGGACGAAATCAAGGATAAGGAATACGTGGTTACCCCTGATGAACAAAAGGAAATCGACAAGATCTACGAACAGTACTACAACAACTGGGACTGGGTTTACGGTACGTCACCAGAATTTACGGTCAAGAAGCGTCAACACTTTGATTCAGGTACCATTGATGCACGGATCTTGGTAGAACAGGGTAAAATCTCAACAATCAAGTTTTTCGGCGACTTCTTCGGCCCAAAGGATGTTAGCGAACTAGCTGATAAAATGAAGGGTATCCGCTATGATCGTGAAAACCTGGAAAAGGTTTTGGATGATGTGGATATCAGTCAGTACTTCATGGGTATTACGAAGGATGAGTTGGTGGATTTGTTAGCTTAGGTGCGGAAACAGGCGTTTAGAGACTGGAGTCTAAGGTACTCCGGGCATAAATCCCGGTCTTGGATTTGTGTTCGGAGTACCTTAGGTGCAAGCCTCTGCCTGTTGTAGCCCGATTAAAACAAGGTGCGGAACCAGGCGTTTAGAGGCTGGAGCCTAAGGTGCTTCGGATATAAATCCCGGGTTTGGATTTGTGTCCGAAGTGACTTAGGTGCAAGCCTCTGCCTGGAGTAGCCCGATTCGGCTATATAAGAGTTGAGCAGTTCTTCAACCAATATAAACTCAAAAATCCAAAATACAGGCTTCCCCAGCACACATTGCTAGGGGTAAACCTGTATTTTCTACATAGAACTATGCTACAATTTGAACTATTAATAACGATTAAGGAGAACCACATGCTCAAGCAAAAATTAATCACATACGGCATCGTATCATGGGTGCTTTTCTCCGCCATGAATCTATTGTTGTCCTCTAAGCTAGTTGCACTAGGACATCACTTTGAAATGACAGCGGTGATACGTTCAATTATTATCTCGCTGGTACTCTACGCGCTGCCAATGATTTGGGGCGCTCTGGGCCATAATTCGGGATACTACCTGTTAGCCATGGTGATTGTCATCTATTCATTTGGCCTGTTTAATGGTATTGTAACGGTGTTAACTAGTAGTACAGCAGTTATTGGCATCAAAGCCGGGGTGACGTTTGCTAATTTTCTAGTGATCGTTTTTAACGGCTACTGGATGGTGCTGGCACTCCGTTATCGCCACTGGCTTGATAATAAGCGTGATAATGAAAAACTGGCAGAAATTAAAAAATTGCAGGAAAAACGCAAACAAAATAAACAATCGAGGTAACTATGGAGAGTTTAGTAAAGGACTTCGTAGAAGAAGTTGAAGCTGAAAAATATGAGACACAAAATTTTGGCAGCAGTTTAGCTGAAATCAAAAAGAATGGGGTGGCTAAGTCCCTTGAACCAATGGTTGAGATGATCGTTAAAGCGGTTGGTGAAAATCAATTGGCGCAGGCCACGTTGACATTGACGGACGCTGATATTCAAGTTGCTTTGGAAACCAGCGTAGTTAACTTGCCGTTACGCTATTTAAATGCGATGAAGAAGATGCTGGCAGATGATGATACGATGCCTGTCAGTGTTTACAGTATCGTAGAGTCACCAGATATTAACCCGTCTTCTTTGCGGATTGATAAGGTGGCGTCTGCGGATGATTTTGTGAGCCATAAGGGCGACATGGCAGCGGCAATCGCAACGTGGCTGGATAAGCAGTTGGATCAAATCAAAGAAAATCAGGCAAAAAAGGATGCAGACGACAGTCAAGAGACGGATGATAGTGACAAGTAACCGTGTTGATTTGCGTCTGGCTTCAATCCGTGCTATGATAGTTCACATGCGATGAGTCGAGAATATCACACTGTTAGCAATAGCAGTTTGCGCAAGCAACTAGGTGATTTTTTTGCACAGCAGGCAATGTAACACCGCCGGATTTGCGGCTGCCTTGGTTCAAAGGAAATGTGGATTTTTGAGAACCCATTTAGTTTCGACTAAGTGGCTGTATGGACGTTCCAGAAATGGAGCGTCTTTTTTGTTGGAAATGAATTAAAATAGCCCGTTGATCGATCACGGATCAACGGGCTATTTTGTAACCTAATCCCCTTGCAACCAGCGTTTCCCTCTGCTACATTTGAAGCAAACAAGATATCTGGATGGGGGAATTTCAGATGAAAAAATTAATCGTGGCATTAACTGCGGGGCTAATGCTTGAGGGGATAGGAAGTACCGGCTTTTCAGCAGCGGGTCAGGCTGCGACGTCATGGAAAACGGTCAGCACAAAAAGTTACCATCACATTGCCTATTACGTGAAAACAACGAAGAATGAATATATGTGGGATTTAAAGCACACTAAAAAGATTCACAATCTAAAGCACTATCCACGGACGACCTGGTACGTTTACAAACGGGTAAAGCTTCAGCACGGGAAAAAGTCAGGTTATTATTATGAATTGACCGATAACAAGGATAAAATTAAGGGCCTAGTTTACCGGTCGTACCTCACCAAGGGGGACAATCCTGATGATGCTTTTGCCCATAGCGCCGTGGTGAAATCCTACGGTGGCGGCTTAGCGGGTATTAAATCCGTTCGCGAATCAGCCAAATTACAGGCTGATATTCTGGCGCTATTTCCAGGGACCATTCTTAACAACAGCTACTCAAACGATGCCCGCAACGATTTGAATGCAGGAGCCAGCAAAACGGCCAAGTATTCGAAGCTCAATAAAAATTCCACCGCGATCGGCATTTTTACGCCGTACAACTGGACCAGTACTTC
This sequence comes from Secundilactobacillus pentosiphilus, assembly GCF_002217985.1. GTDB lineage: Bacteria > Bacillota > Bacilli > Lactobacillales > Lactobacillaceae > Secundilactobacillus > Secundilactobacillus pentosiphilus. The sequence continues at coordinate 51,507 of NZ_BCMI01000011.1, read as the reverse complement.
CAGTAAGACTAATTATACTAAGTTAGCTGCAGCGGTTCTGAACGCACAGGGATACACTGCTTCAAAGCGGGCAAAGTATAAGGGTTATCAAATCGGTATTTATGCCACACCCCACGGGTCAACGTCCGCCTATCACACGTGGCCAAGCGGTTACGGTTCATTTGGCATCTATCTAGTGCCAACAGGGGACTCAAAGCTATTTTAGGGGGAATAAGGATGTCATTGATTAGTACGGTTTTAGTCATCATTGTCGCAGTGGAAGCACTGCTGATATTAGGTTTAGAAATGTTTGGTTCTCAGTCAGAGGCAGCGCAGAAAGCTTTTGGGTTTTCGGCAGAGTATCAGCATCGTCCGGAAACGAAAACGACGATGGCCAACATTGGTTTATATAACGGGTTCATAGGTGCGGGACTACTGTTCATGCGTTTCGGATTGCCTGGAAATGCAACGATAGCCGGCTGTTTGCTGTTTACCGGGTTTGTGTTTATTGCCGGTGTTTTTGGTAGCTTGACGGTTAACCGGCAGATTATGTGGACGCAGGGGATTCCCGGGTTGCTAGCCTTTTTGAGCCTGCTGTTTTTTAAGTAGGGCGCGGGCCAAAAAGCTGTCAGCAAACGTATCTTCACGTTGAAGGTAGTGTTTGCCGAATTCATCTAGCTGACCGTGGAAATCCTGTGCCATTTCGGCAGTAAAATTGCTGGGGAGCGTAATCTGCTGTTTGAGATGCTGATAGCTATCAGTGTGCTGATAACCCAAGTGCGTGAATAGACGGCGAGTGTATGAGTCAGCAATAAAGGTTGGCAAGTCAAAAAGATAGACCAGATAAACGTCAGCAGTCTCCTGGCCGACGCCAGGCAGTGCTAGCAGTTGTTGACGAAGCTCAGCTTGGGTGGCTTTGGCAGCTATGCCGGCGTAGTCCCAGTCGTGATCGTCGAACCACTGGAAAACGTTATGGATCGCTTTGGCTTTATTACGGTAGAAGCCGCTGGCCCGGATTAAGTCAATTAATTCCGTTTGTGATAACGATAGCACTGCTTCGGGGGCTAACCTGGTACGCTGTTTTAAATGATTCAGACCAACATCGGCGTTTTGCCAAGCGGTATTTTGAACCAGAATGGCACCTACGATAATGTCACGCTTGTCTTCGGCTGGCCACCAGCCAGAAGGGCCCATGTGATTTAACAAAGTCTGGTAGAGCCAATTGATATCGATTGAAATCGAGAATTCCTCCTTTCAGTTTAACAAATGAGATTACTTATATTCTACCCGACTTTCCTGCATGACAGCTAACTTCAAGACGCTTTATAATTGAAAATATCCCCTGAGGTCAAAATATTTTGGCTTCAGGGGATATTTGCGTTAAAGTGTCAGAATTAAGCTTAGCTTTACCCAAGCTATACAAATTTAAATTCAGTCCTGGTTAGCATCAATTTCCTTTTGGACGGTATTTAATAACTGCGTCAGCTTCGTGGCTTCAGCATCGGACAAAGGATCTTCTAGCAGGATGTTCATTTGAGTAAAGGATTTTTGAATGCTTTCAACCAAATCAGCACCCGCTTGTGTCAAGGAGAGTAGTTTGGTGCGCTCATTTTCTAGCGGGATCGTGCGGACGATAAGGTTACGGCGAACTAATCCCTTTAACAAATTGGTGACGCTGGCTTCTTGTCGGTTGAGGTAGTGTGCAATATCTCGTTGCATACTATTAGGGTGACTGGAGATAAAGTTGATAGCGCGTGCCTGATCCGAATTCAAATCGAGTGAACGAAGCTGTTGGTTCAAATACTGGGTCTCAAAGCTTGCAATACGGTGAATTAAACTTGCGGTTGTTTTATTGTTCAAGGTTGCCCCCTCCTCATAATGTAATTCGACTGTAGGATACCAGTATATGCTTGCATTCACAACCATAAAGACTTGATTTTGACAAATAAATGTCAATCTATTGACGTTACAATGGTTAAGAAGCCCAAGCTTTGGCTGATATTTAGCGATTACTGATTATGACATTACAAAATTGTTACATCTAAGTAAACAGGTTTTTAAAAATGTATCTACCAATGTCAGCAGTTAAAGTGTCGTTGCTTATTTAAAAACGTCGCTGATGTTACTAAAGGTTCTGATAATCTCATCTTGAGTCGGTACTTGTCCGGTTTCGACAACCGTTTCAATGACGGACAAAATAATTCCTGGAAAGACGTTTTTTTCTAACGGTAATGGTTCTCGTCCCAGCAGTGTGGGTAAGTAGCTCCGGAAGCGCTTTTTTAATTCACCTTCTAACGTGTAGTTGTTGTACTCAATGGAGAACAAAGCGGCAACTTTTTGACGGTTCGTTGCCCAAAGCGAAATGGTTTCTGGAAATAACATTGGAATCCGGCTTGTTAACGTGACCTGCCTGAGCTTCACAGCAACGTACTTTTTATAGAGTTCATCGTAAGCTTCTACCAAGTCATCGATCATTGTCTCAGTTAGCTGATACTTATCTTGATAGTGGTAGTAGAAGGTCTGTCGATTAATCATGGCTAATTGAGCAATGTCGTTAATGGTAACGTTACGAAACCCTTTCTGGTTAACTAAAGTAATAAACGCATTTTGAATATCGCGTTCTGTACGCGCGTTTTGTGCATTTCGGGGCAAAATGATGACCGCCTTTCTTAGACAATTTAAGACATAATGTCGTATGAATAGACAATACACCTAATTATCGGTAATAAGCAATCATCCTGACGGAAGCTGATGATACCTTAAACCGCCGCAACTCGTTATGATGGTTCAGTAATCACAACCAGAAACTACCAAGGAGGTTTCATCATGACCGATTTGAATCAATTAAAAACCTATAAACCAACGTTACACTACGTTGACGATGGCCGCGAACACGGGATCCTCAGCCCGTTTAAACCAGGTAAGCAAACCTTGCCTAAAGGGTATCAGGTAAGTCCCAAGTTTAAGGCGTTAGACTGCGACATCATTTTTGAAAAGGATGTTCCCGTTAAACTGCGGGATGGCGTGACTATCTACACGGATATTTTCCGCCCCGTAACCGATGAAAAGGTGCCGGTAATCATGGCGTGGAGCCCATACGGGAAGAGCGCTGGTACCGCACCGCGTTACGAAAATATTTTTGGCCTGATCGGCTTAAAAGATAACATCGTTTCTGGCCTTGAAAAGTTTGAAGGCCCAGACCCAGCTTACTGGTGTGCTCAAGGATACGCTATTGCTAACCCGGACGAAAGGGGAATTGCCCATTCCGAAGGGGATGTCAGCATGATGGGCACTCAAGAGGGCCGTGACGGCTACGACGTCATTGAATGGCTGGCTGACCAAAGCTGGAGTAACGGTAAGGTTGCAATGAGCGGCACGTCATACCTGTCGTTTTCTCAATGGTACATCGCTGCGGAACAGCCACCACATTTAGCTGCCATCAACCCGAATGAAGGCTTGAGTGACGGTTATCGTGACATTGCCTTTAGAGGCGGCATTCCAGATGAGGACTTCGTGAACCGGCTGCAGTCCAACCACGTTAACGTGGCTGATAACAAGCGCGAAGATGTGACCGAGGAAATGAAGCAGTACCCGTTAGCTAACCATCCCGTTTGGCGAGATAAAATTGCTAAACTGGATCAAATCAAGGTGCCAACATACCTCGTTGCCAGTTACGGCAATACCTTGCATACTAACGGTACTTTCCGGGCATGGCGCGGCATCGCTTCTGAAAACAAGTGGCTGCGGATCCATGACAGCCAGGAGTGGCCAGATTATTACGACATGATGAATACTGCTGACCGTAAGCGATTCTATGATTTCTACCTGAAGGGCATCCAAAACGGCTGGGATCAAACCCCTAAGGTTCGTTATTCCGTCCTCGATATGGAAGGCGGCAATCAGACTGACGTTGCGGGTGACGCCTTCCCACCAAGTTACGTTGAATATCAAAAGCTCTACCTGAATGGTGGCAGCCGCGAATTGGTATCAGCACCAACTCAGAAGGATATTCCAGTGACTTACGCCCCGGAAATGGGTCCAGGCAAGGCGTCGTTCATCAAGCGGTTTGACCAGAAGACGACCTTGATCGGCTACCCTAAAGTTCATTTGAACGTGGAAGCTAAGGCTGCCGACGATATGGAATTATTCGTTGTGATGCAGAAGCTGGACGTTAACGGCAACCAGTTATCTGAATTCGTGGTACCCAACCACGGCGCGCTGATGCACGACTTCACGGATAATGGCGGTACCGTTATGAAATACAAGGGACCGGATGGCCGCCTGCGCGTTTCGGCACGTCACTTAGATGAAGAACAGTCCACCGACGTGATCCCAGTGCACAGTTTCGACCGGGTTGAAAAATTAACGGCCGGCGAAAGCGTGCCCGCTGATATCGTGATGATGCCAATGGGCATGGTCTTTTATCCTGGTGAGCAGCTGCGGTTAGTGATCAGTTCAAAGAACGAATCCGGCGCCATCGTGCCATGGTCATTGCCATACCAAGCCCAAAACAAGGGCCAGCAAGTGATTCACACGGGTGGAGAATACGTTTCCTACCTGCAAGTCCCCGTTAAATTAGGTTAAACAAAAGTCGCTCGAGCAGACAGCTAGAGCGACTTTTTGCGTGCTGTACCTATCTCACTGGATTGGCATTAACAGCTGCTTTCATTTGTTTGGTATAATCGGTTAATTTTGCGGGTGCTTGGCGACCGTATTCGGCCACAATGTTGACGCAGGCACTGCCGACGATGGCACCGTCAGCAATTTGGGCCATTTCAGTAGCCTGTTCCGTGGTATGGATGCCAAAGCCAATGGCGGTTGGGACGTCGGTGACTTTACGGATGCGGTTAACGAGGTCAGTTAAGCCGTTAGCAAATTCACTACGTTCGCCGGTAACACCCAGTGAGGAAACCACGTAGATGAAACCAGTAGCGCTGGCAGCGATTTTTTCAATGCGGTCGCCAGAAATTGGGGTGACCAGCGGGATCAAGTCAACGTGATGCTTTTCAGCAATGGGTTCCAATTCGTTTCGTTCTTCCAGCGGCATGTCAGGAATGACTAAGCCTTCAATACCGAGTCCTTCGCAACGGGCGGTAAAGGCTTCGTAGCCGTAACGGAAGACAATGTTGAGGTAGGTCAAAAAGACTAGCGGGACATCGGTCTGCTTGCGAACTGCCTTAACCATATCGAAGATGGTATCCATCGGTAAATCAGGATCATCCTTTAACGCCCGCAGATCCGCAGCTTGGATAACCGGACCATCAGCAATCGGGTCGGAAAAGGGAATTCCTAGTTCAACAATATCTGCGCCGCCCTGAGCTAATGCAACAACGTTATTGACGGTACCGTCAAAGTCCGGGTCATTGGCAGCAACGAACGGGATGAAGGCTTTTTGATTTTTAAAGGCATCAGTTAATTTACTCATCGATATCCACTCCTCTGTATTTGGCAATTGATGCAACGTCTTTGTCGCCCCGACCTGAAAGGGTGCAGACGATGATTTGATCCTTACGCATCTTGGGTGCAATTTTTTCAACGTAGGCAACCGCGTGGCAACTTTCAATAGCGGCAACGATGCCTTCCGTTTTTGCAATGTATTCGAAGGCCTGAACAGCTTCGTCGTCAGTGATCCCGACGTATTTGGCCCGACCGGTTTTGGCTAGGTAAGCGTGTTCTGGACCGACACCTGGGTAATCAAGCCCAGCTGAAATGGAGTAAACCGGAATAATTTGACCGGTTTTGTTTTGCAGGAACATGGACTTCATGCCGTGGAAAATCCCATCAGAACCCCGTTCAACCGTTGCGGCAGTTAAGTCGGTTTCGACACCTTTACCAGCTGCTTCAGCACCAACTAGCTGAACACTAGGTTCATCGATGTAGTTAGCAAATGAACCGATGGCGTTTGAACCGCCGCCGACACAAGCCACGACCATGTCGGGTAATTTGCCGGTTTTTTCTTTGAGCTGCTGCTTGGATTCTTGACTGATGACGGATTGAAAGTCGCGAACCATTAGTGGATATGGATGTGGACCAGTAGCTGAACCCATCAGATAGAAGGTATCATCGACCCGTTTAGTCCAGTCTTGCAGCGCCGCGTTGATGGCGTCTTTCAAGACCATTGAACCGCTGGTAACGGGGTGTACCTTAGCACCCAGTAATTCCATCCGGTAAACGTTCAACTTTTGCCGGTCGGTATCCTTTTTACCCATGAAAATCTCGCATTCCATACCGAAGTAAGCAGCGATGGTAGCAGTAGCCACACCGTGTTGGCCGGCACCGGTTTCAGCGATCAAACGGGTTTTACCCATGTGTTTTGCCAGTAGAGCTTGGCCGATCACGTTGTTGATTTTATGAGCACCGGTATGGTTAAGGTCTTCACGCTTTAAATAAATTTGCGCGCCGCCAAGATCCTTAGTCATGCGTTCTGCGTAGTATAACAATGACGGGCGGTTAGCGTAATCCACTAACAGATCATGGAGTTCGGTTTTAAATTCTGGATCATTCTTGTAATGCTCGTAAGCTTTGGCCATCCGATCCAGTTCGTTCATCAGTGTTTCAGGAATATATTGACCACCGTATTCGCCGTAGCGACCGGAAGTGTTTTTGTTAAGTTTCAAATTAAGTTCTGTCATTAATGATTTTCCTTTCTTTAGTTAGCGTGTGCAGTTGCAACGATTGCACGAATTTTATCAGCATCTTTTTGACCGTTGGTTTCAACCCCGCTGGAGACGTCGACCACGTCTGGATGAACAGCGGCAATCGCGGTGGTCACGTTATCGGGAGTCAACCCGCCAGCCAGGATAAAGGGGTGTGGTGCTTGGGGTACCCGTGACCAATCCAGTGCGATTCCTGAACCATTGCCGCTATCCAGCATCACGTAATCAGCTGCGGTCGGGGTAATTTCGGCATTTGGTTTAAAGACTTGAAAAACGGTAGCTCCCGCTTCTTTTAGTGCTTTAACAGTCTCTTCAGATTCGTTACCGTGCAGTTGGACGATCTGAATCGCACCGCTGCGGTAGATGTTTAACATCTTTTCTAGTGGTTCGTTGACGAACACACCAGCGGTTGGAATTGACGGATCAAGCAGTTGCCGGAACTTTAAGGCAGTGGCTAATGAGATCTGACGACGACTGTTCGCAAATACAAAACCAGCGAAATCCGGGTGCACTTCATTAACCACTTGCGTATCTTGTTCTCGCATTAACCCACAGATTTTGATTTGCGTCATGTCATCACACTCCTAACAGTTGGGTAATCTTATCAGCTTTGTTCGGTGCGGTCATGAGGGCTTCACCAATCAAGATACCGTTCATATGGTTTTCTTCCATTACCTTGACGTCATCTCTGGTATGAATTCCGCTTTCGGCAACGAAGGCAATATTATTCGGAACCAGTTTACGCAGCTTGATGCTGTTATTCAGTGAAACATCGAAGGTTCGGAGATCGCGGTTGTTGACCCCGATCAACTTGGCGCCAACGCTTTGTGCCCGCTGAAGTTCTTGTTCGTCATGGGCTTCAACTAAGGCTGCTAAACCCAGGTCATGTGCCAGCTTAAAGTAGTCTTTCAGCTGCTGATCACTGAGGATTGCTACTATTAATAACACGATACTGGCGCCGGCTGCTTTAGCTTGATAAAGCATGTAAGGATCAACGACGAAGTCTTTTCGCAAGACGGGGACACTGACGTTAGCGGCGATTTCTTGCAAGTAGTGAATGTCGCCTTTGAAATAATCGGGTTCGGTCAGTACGGAAATGGCACTGACACCGTGGCGGTCATAGTCCTTGGCAATTTCTAAGTAGGGGAACTGCTTTGCAATCAGGCCCTTTGAAGGGGAAGCTTTCTTAACTTCGCCGATCAAATGAATGCCAGGCGCATTGAAGCGGTCGTAAACCGCTTGCGGATCCTTAGTCGGCGCTGCGGCGGCTTTAGCTTTCATTTCATCAACTGAAACAATTTCTTTTTCACGTTGGAGGCGGCTTTTGGTAGCTGCCACAAGGTCGTCTAGGATCATGCTACTTGGGCTCCCTTCGTTAAATTGATGAATTCGTTCAATTTAGCTTGTGCAGCACCGCTGTCGATCACTTCAGCGGCTTTCTTAACGGCACCTTCCATGGTGAGTTCTGGATGAGCGGTGTAGAGGGCTAAACCGGCATTCAAGAGAACGATGTCACGTTGTGGCCCCTTCTTACCAGCCAGAATGTTGCGGGTGATTTGAGCGTTATCAGCAGGGGTGCCGCCGACAATATCTTGTTTCTTAGCCCGCTTCAAACCAAACTGTTCTGGTGTGATGGTGTAGGATTTGAAGTCATCGCCACGAACCTCAACCACGTGGGTTGGTGCGGAGATGGAGGCTTCATCTAAGCCATCGGTACCATAAATCACTAAGGCATTTTCAACGCCTAGTTCATGGAGCACGTGTGCCATTGGTTCTACCAGTGCGTCATCGAAAACGCCGAATAACTGCATGCCGGCGTGGGCTGGGTTTGCTAGCGGGCCAAGGACGTTGAACAGGGTCCGAATACCAAGTGTCTTTCGAACGGGAGCCACGAAGCGCATTGCCTTGTGATATTCCTGAGCGAACAAGAAGCAGATACCGATTTGATTTAAGATATCTTCGCTAGCTTCTGGCGTGACGTTGATGTTAACGCCTAAGGCTTCAAGAACATCGGCAGCACCGCTCTTAGAAGTAGCGGCCCGGTTACCGTGCTTAGCAACTGGTGTCCCAGCAGCTGCGGCAACTAAGGATGAAGTGGTGGAAATGTTGAATGAGTTGGCGTGATCACCACCAGTACCCACGATTTCAAGGACCGGTTCGCCAGCCTTAAACGTTAGGGCGTGATCTCTCATTGAATTGGCAGCACCAGCAATTTCTTGAACCGTTTCGTGCTTGACCGTTAAAGCGGTGAGTAAGCTTGAAATTTGAATGTCGTTAGCTTTACCATCCATAATTTCGTTCATCACGTCATTCATTTCGTTAAAGGTTAAATCGTTGCGGTTTGCTACTTTAGTAATTGCGTTTTCAATAGTCATTGTCATGGTCAATTCCTCCAGTTTATTGTCAGTTCGTGTTCATCAATTGAGTTGATTCAGCTGAAAGGCTTTGCCATCGTTTCTGATTTAAATTTGTCATGATTAAGATCTCCTTTGCGGTTATATTGCTGAAACGCGTTCGGAGAAACTGAGACCTGCATGTAAGGCGCTTCAGTCTAAAATCCAAGTTCGGGATTTTTGACCGAAGCGCCTTACACTCCGGTCTCAAAGCGTTTCTCCTCACGCTCTGCAACAAAAAATCCGCCCATAACATAGACGCTATTACTAGCGTTTACATTAAGGACGGATATTATTTCCGCGGTGCCACCTTAATTTGATGCAGGGACTTCTCCCTCGCATCACCCTTAGCGAAATGCGTAATCACATTTCCGACAACTGACGTATGTCTGTACGTGCTCCCGTACTTGCAAGATAGGCATCATAGCCTAAACGTGTTCCAGCTGGCAAAGACCTATGTATAAGCAACTTAGCCATAAATCCAAAACCAGGATTTTCGTCTAAGTCGCTTATACGCCGGTCTTTAATCGCCAGCTTCCACACTCTCATCTTTCGAGGCGCCCCTCTGTGGTCCATTTAACTACCTGCGTTCGGTCGCACTCTCAGCTACGGCGGCTCTCTTTACGTGCACGATAATCTTGATCTCCACATCATTGGTTTGTATGAGCGAATTTATTTGATTGACAATAGATTAAAACTTTATGAAAATAATGTCAACACTTTTTCTTAAATTTAATTTTATGCAAGCTTTCCTAAAGCCATTGCAACGCGAATCTGGGCTAAATAATTTTTTATAATTGTTTTGCCAACTTCGGGATCGGTCATAATGGATTCAGGATGGAACTGAACACCGTAAACCTGGTTAGCTTCATCAGCCACAGCTTGAATCGTGCCGTCATCGGCCGTTGCTGTGACGGTCAAATCTTCCGGCATGGTTGAAGGGTCAATGACGAGTGAGTGGTATCTGGCAGCCTCAAACTGAACGGGACAAGCCTCAAACATCTCAGCGTGACCCTGTTGTGTCATGAGTGACGGCTTGCCGTGCATCAGTTTCGGTGCGTGAACCACCTGAGCACCGTAAGCTTCACCGATTGCTTGATGGCCGAGGCAAACGCCAAGAATCGGTACCCGGCCAATAAAGACACGGAGAATCTGCATCATGTTACCAGCATCTTCTGGCCGGCCAGGACCTGGTGAAACAATGATGCCGGTTGGGTGTTTAGCGATCATGTCATCAGCGGTGAGTTCGTCATTTTTAATCACGGTGATGGGTTCCTCACTGAGTGTGCCAATGAGCTGATACAAGTTATAGGTGAAACTATCGTAATTATCAATTAGATAAAGCATGGGCGACGCCTCCTTGATCTGCGGTGTTGATTGCGTTCACGACCGCGCTGGCCTTGTTGTTAAATTCCTGATATTCATACTTAGCAATACTGTCAGCCACGATACCGGCACCGGAATGAACCACGATTTGATCCCCCTTGCGGTAGGTGAGCCGAATGCCAATGCAAAGGTCCAAGTCACCGCTGAAATCTAGGTAACCCAGGCAGCCGCCGTAAACGCCGCGTTTGCGGTTTTCTAACTTAGCAATGATCTGCATGGCTGAGATTTTCGGTGCGCCGGAAAGGGTTCCCGCGGGCAGCACCGCGTTAACGATATCCATAGCGGATGCTTTAGGGTTAGCTTTGCTTTCTACGGTTGAGCCGAGATGCATCACGTTAGCAAATTTCAGCAGGTTGCGGGTCTTAGTGACCTTGACGGAACCAAACTGGCTCACGACGCCTAAATCGTTGCGGCCGAGGTCAATCAGCATGTTATGTTCGGACTTTTCCTTTTCGGAAGTCTGTAGTTCGTGGGCAAACTTATCGTCTTCTGCCTGCGTCTTTCCCCGGCGACGGGTACCAGCCAGCGGGTAGGTGAAAAGGGTGTTGCCACGCTTGGTGATCAGCGTTTCGGGTGAGGCACCCAGCGTTTCAAAGTCGCGATGGTGGAAGTAGAACTGGTAAGGGCTGGGACTATCCTTAAATAAGGTTGGGGCAACGCCCAGTAATGAGCCGCTCATGGCAGCTTGTTGCGGATTGGAGAAGATCAGTTGGAAGATGTCGCCGTCCACGATGTGATTTTGGGCAACCGCCACTTTCTCAGAAAATTCTTCAAGGCTGAACTGAAAATGAAAGGGCTGAGTCAGCGCAAACCGCGGTAATGGTTTTGGTTGAGCCTTGAGGATCAACTGCTGCAGCCGTTTTAAATCAGCCATGACGTCATCATAACGTTCAGCGAGTTCATCAGTCGGAATGATCTGGCTGATGGTGACTTTTTGCTGGCGATGGTTGTAGGCAATCACTCGGTCAACTAGGAGTAGGTCAGCGTCGTCCAATCCCATTGGGTCGGCAACTTTTTGTTTAAGCGCCGTAGTAGCGTATTTGGCATAATCGTAACTGAAGTAGCCAATCAAACCACCGGTAAATGGTGGTAAGCCAGGGATAAGGGGTGTCTGATGCTGCTTTAAAATGTTTTCCAAAATGGGTTTTAAATCCGCTTTTTCGGTGGTGGCTTCACCACCATCAACCGTGGTCGTCAGCACGCCATCACGATAGGTGAAGGTTTGCTTAGGAGCTAAACCAATGAAGGTGTAGCCGTCTTCGGTCTTTTTGGGTTTCCCAGTTAACAGGAAACCGGGTTCCTGGGCTTCTTTTAAAGCGTTAAATAAGGTGACGGCCTCAAAGTTTTGCAGCTGAAAGTCTAATGTTACGGGTACAGCTGGATAACCCTTGGCGGCGGTGAGCAGTTCGTTTAATGTCATGGTAAAATTCCTCCAAATTTTAATGTTTACGATGTTCGGGTACATTTAATTTTGGAGTTTGCCATCGCTTTTGATGGTTTAGGTTTGTCATTATTAAGCACTCCTTTACAGTTATATTGCTGAAACGCGTTCGAGAAAACTGAGACCTGCATGTAAGGGACTTAAAACATAAATCCAAGACCGGGATTTTTATTTTAAGTCCCTTACACTCCGGTCTCAAGACGTTTTCTCTCACGCTCTGCAACAAAAAAACTCCGCCCATAACATTAAACGCTATTACTAGCGTTTAAGTTAAGGACGGAGTTTAAATTCCGCGGTGCCACCTTAATTTGATGCAGGGACTTCTCCCTCGCATCACCCTTAGCGAAATGCGTGATCACATTTCCGACAACTGACGTATGTCTGTACGTTTCCCCGTACTTGCCGGCTTCTATGCCGAAACGTGTTCCAGCTGGCAAAGACCTATGTATAAGCAACTCAGCCATAAATCCAAAACCAGGATTTTTGTCTGAGTTGCTTATACGCCGGTCTTTAAACGCCAGCTTCCACACTCTGATCTTTCAAGGGAACCCTCCGTGGTCCATTTAACTACCTGCGTTCGGTCGCACTCTCAGCTACGGCGGCTCTCTTTACGTGCACGGTAATCTTGATCTCCACGTCATTGGTTTGTATGGACGGTGTTTAATTGGCACTTACAATACGCAATAATTTAAATTTTGTCAAGTCGCAAGACGATTGGTTGATATAATTCTCATAATCATTAATGAAGAAACAGCACTTTTATCATAAAACTTGGATGTAGCTTGAAAACTCTGATGCATATTCAAATTTGTTCAATGGTCGTTTTAACCGGATCAATTGACGTTATAAAATACCGGACTCCTATAAACGCCATACTCTAGGCAATCAGACGCTTGATGAGATTTGAAAATAAAACAGTCAAAATAGTTAAAATTAATTATTGATTAAGAAAGACCGTTAATATGCAGTTTGTGAGTGATGCTTAAAAATTAAAATAGATTAAAAATAGATTAATGCTTGACAGACTAATTCTAATAGTTTATTGTCTTATACAACAAATCAAAACAGTAAGGGAGTTCCAAATGATGATACTGAATACGCAAGCATTAAACCGACAATTAAATCGATTTAGTTACTATTGGTCAATGTAGTGTCTACACCGTACAGGTTGCAGACACGCATCACTGCAATCTGTGCGGCCAATAGTTTTTCAGCATCATTTGCCGGTCACACAGAAAGGTTTCAAAACACTGTGTGACACGGATAAGTTCCGTTGTTATAAATTCGACGTCTAATCGTCTCGCAGTGTTTTGTGAAAGCAAAGCAGTGCGGGACGTTTTTATTTTGAATTAATTTTAAGGAGGTGACAAATTGGTTGATGCACACACAAGTTTATACGGCTTTATCGCTAAACCCGCGCGGCACAGTTTGTCGCCGCTGATTCATAACACGAGTTTTCAAGCTCTAGGCCTCAACAGCGTTTATCTCGCATTCGACGTTGAACCAGCACAGTTTGAAAGTGCGGTTCAATCGATGCGAGCGCTGCCGATTCGCGGTATTAACGTTTCGATGCCCTATAAGCAGCAAATTATTGAATTTCTTGATGAGCTGACTCCGGTGGCTAAACAACTGGAGGCGGTCAACACCGTGATTAACCAAGCAGGTCATTTGGTTGGTGACAGTACTGACGGTGAAGGCTTCATTCGCGCATTACAGGATGAGCAAGTTAGCGTTAAGGGTAAGCGAGTAGCGGTGTTAGGGGCTGGCGGTGCCGGCAGGGCAATTATCTTAGCAGCAGCTGATCAAGGCGCAGAAGTTACCGTCTTTAAACGGCAGAACAGCACGTTTAACGCGTTGCAGGACCGGCTTACCAGCTGGTCAGATCACATCTGCGTTTTACCATACGAAGATGAAGGTCAAATGGCAGAAGTGCTTCAGCAAGCTGATGTCGTCGTCAACACCACGAACCTCGGTATGGCGGATGATACACGCAGCCCAGTTTCACCGCTAGTCATGCAGGGTCTCCATTCAGGGCAGATGGTTGCCGATGCAATCTATGCACCGCTTGAAACACCATTTCTTGCCCAGGCTAAACAGCGAGGCTGCCAAACGATGAACGGTATTAATATGCTGGTGCAGCAGGCAGCGGGTTCATTTAACCGCTGGACACATCAGGAAATGCCAGTTGATAAAGTTAAAGACGCAATTACACAACAACTAGAACACACCAAAAAGTGAGGATGATAATTATGATTATTGTATTAAAGAATAACGACCAAACCACCATTGCAGAACTTCAGCAGCATTTCGGTAATACCCATGAAATTTTTGTCCATCGTAACCGGGTAGCAGTTCAAGGCATTACAGAAGCTGACTTATCAGACACTGAACGGGCAGCAGCTACTGAACTGATCAATAACGTGCCAAAGGCAGTTCAGGGCAGTCGTGAATTTCACCCAGAAGACACTGTCATCAAAACCAAGCACAGTATTATCGGCGGCGATAACTTCACTATGATGGCTGGTCCATGTTCCGTTGAGTCAGAGGAACACGTGATGAAGATGGCGGCGGTTGCTAAAGCTAATGGTTCAACGATTCTTCGTGGCGGTGCATACAAGCCGCGGACCTCACCATACTCATTCCAAGGATTAGGCGAAGACGGTTTGAAATTCTTACGCCGGGCCGCTGATCAGTACAACATGGATGTGCTGACTGAAGTCATGGATGACGAGCACGTGAAACTGGTTGCTAAGTACACGGATATCTTCCAAATCGGTGCCCGTAACATGCAAAACTTCTCCTTGCTGAAAGCGGTTGGTAAAACCAACATTCCAGTGATGTTGAAGCGCGGGATGTCGGCAACCGTTGATGATATTCTAAACGCTTCAGAATACATTGCTGCTGGTGGCAATCACAATATCATGATCGCTGAACGCGGGATCCGGACCTTCGATAACAAATACACCCGAAACACCATGGATGTTGGTGTGGTACCGGTACTTCAGAAGTTAACGCATTACCCAGTAATCATCGACCCAAGCCATGCTTCAGGCCACACTGAATTCGTCACTCCACTAGCCTTAGCCGGTGTTGCGGCTGGTGCCTCAGGATTGGTTGTTGAAATTCACGATGATCCAGCTCACGCCCTTTCTGATGGACCGCAAGCTTTGAAGCCAAACGAATTCAAAGAATTGTCCGACAAAGCATTTGCCATTCGTGAATTACTAACGGAAATGCCACAAGAGCAAGCGGAAGCGGGGCGCTAGAATGACGACTGTTTCTGTGACGTTACCAGAGACAAAATACGATGTTTTAATTGAGCGCGGTCTGTTGAAACAGGTCGGCGAATTGGTAGGTAAGCAGTGGTCCGCACGGAAAATTGCGCTGATCAGTGATGACAACGTCGCACCGTTATATCAAGAGCAAGTTGCCAAGTCATTAACTGCGGCTGGCTTCGACGTTCACCGCTACGTTTTTCCGGCAGGCGAAGCCTCAAAGTCGCTGATAGTTTTGGCGGATTTAGCGCGTCAAATGGCTGGTGATGCTTTCAACCGTGATGACAGTGTTATCGCGTTAGGCGGTGGCGTTACAGGTGATTTAGCGGGCTTATTGGCTGCGTCATACATGCGCGGGCTGTCCTTTATCCAAATACCGACATCACTGCTGGCGCAGGTAGACAGTTCAGTAGGCGGTAAAACCGCTGTTGATCTGGATAACATTAAGAATATTATTGGCGCCTTTTACGAACCAGATTTAGTGATAGTTGACCCGGATACTTTAGCCACCATGAAACAGCGTGACTTAGTTGAAGGCTATGGCGAAATTGTGAAAACGGCCGCACTGGAAGGTGGTGACTTTTGGCAACTCATTGAGACCATTAACAGTCCAGCTGATTTGATTACCCACTCGCCAGAATTGAGCGCACGTTCGATTCACTATAAGGCGTCGGTGGTGATGGCTGACGAAACGGAAAGCGGTACTCGTCAGTTATTGAACTTTGGGCACACGATTGGCCACGCGGTTGAAGCGTTGGCTGATGGTGGCCTGCGTCATGGCGAAGCAGTCAGCATTGGGACCGTGGCAATTATGCGGGTGTTTGAAAACGCTGGTTTAGCAGAAAAGGGTATCACCGCGAAATTACGCGATCGCTTTGCGGCTGTTGGTTTGCCGGTAACGGATGAGTTATTGACCTCGCCGCTTGTATTAGACAAGGTCAAAAACGATAAGAAAAACCGGCATGGTCACTTGAATTTAGTTTATCTGACGGCCGTCGGACAACCTAAGATCAAGTCGATTCCAAGTAGTGAAATTGCATCATTTTTACATTTATCAGTGGCTGATTAGTCATCGATAACGCGTGGTAACAATGTTTGGGAAGGCGTTGTTACAGCGTGAAGGACATTTTGTGAAAATTTGAAATAGTTTAAAAAAATTCTGGGGAATGAACGCCTCAGAATTTTTTGTATCCCTGGTACTTTCAATACGAATCGTTAGTTTTCTGATACAATGGAGAAAAGTGAAGGGAGGGGTCGCCATGGTTACAATTCGAGATATTGCCAAACATGCGGGTGTGTCGGTTTCGACAGCGTCCCGTGCGTTGAATAACCATCCCAAGATCAGTCAGAAGACCAGGGATAAAATCAAAGCAATTGCTGATGAAATGGGCTACTTGCCCAACTACAACGCTAAGAATTTAACCAATGGTGTCTCTAACGCGATTGGGGTTGTGTTTCCGCCTGGTGAAATGAGTTCAGCTGCTAATCCGTTCTACGTTGATATCTTAATGGGCATCAACCGAGAATTACGGCCGAGAAACGGTGTGCTGTCAGTGGCGATTGCCAATACGATGGCAGAATTAGCTGCCAACGTTTCAGCACTGATCACTCAGGGGCTGATCCGTTACTTCGTGTTGCTATATTCCAAGAAAAACGACCCAATCATTAAGCTATTAAGAGCCCAAAAAGTGGCCTACGTAGTCATTGGGGATCCCAATGCTGACGACGAGAAATTTGTTAATAACAATAATCAATTAGCGGGGCAAAAGGCCGGTGAATATATGCTGAAAAAGTTTAACGCCAGTCGGACGCTGTTTGTAGAATCTGAACCAGAGCAAGGTTTCGAGCGTAAGCGGCGATTAGGCTTCCAGCAAGCGATGGCAGCGGCAAATATTCCTTCTGAAGTGCTAAAAATATCCGAAAAGGGTCAAATGAAGCTGGATGATGCCGTGGCACAATTCTTGATGACCAGACAGACCATCGATGGTATCGTGACCACCGATGATACGTTGGGCCAAATGATTTATCAACTACTGTGGCGGCATCTTGATCGGAGTGTTCCCTTGATTTGCTTTAACCGGAATCGAACCAATAATTTGCTGATGGGGCCTTCGGTTCGCTTTGTTGAACTCTATCCCCAAAGTATGGGGGCAGCAGCTGTTCGTGTGCTTATGGATCCAGATAAAAAATCAGAAATAATTCCCTTTACGATTGAGCGGTAAGTTGCCTGAAACAACTAATGCAGCGGGGTTAAGCGTGTTTGTGTAGTTAGCAGTGAAAAGCACATTAAACGTCAATTTTTTTGAAAAAAAGTGAAATTGGATTGAAGCCCACCAGAATAGGCTAGGGCGGAATTTCTGATTTCGCTTTTCTTTAAAAGTTTAATGCAACCGGTTGCATTAAAGTGGAAACGGTTGCATAATTGTTTTTGTAGAAAGCGTTTGCAATTATTTAATCTATTTTGAGGAGGAATTCAATATGGCACAATCAGCATCTGATGTCACAAATGGGACGGCCAAAGCGGCTGCACCCAAAAAAGACTTATTGCCATCATTACCCACGAGCACTATCTTCCTGATCAACTTCGGGTTTCTGGGCGTGCAAATGGCGTTTCAACTTCAAAGCACTAACATGGGGCGGATCTTCCAAACCATTGGTGCCGACCCTAATAATTTAGGTTTCTTCTTCATTCTGCCACCGCTGGCTGGGATGATTGTTCAGCCGTTAGTCGGCTATTTCTCAGACCGGACTTGGATGCCTAAACTAGGTCGTCGGATTCCTTATTTATTGATTGGTGCCGTTGTTGCCATGATCGTCATGTTCCTGCTGCCAAATGCTGGTAGTCTTGGCTTCGGTTATGGATCGCTGGCCGCACTTTGGTTTGGTGCCATTACGTTGCTGTTCATGGACCTTTCATCTAACGTTGCGATGCAGCCATTTAAGATGATGATTGGTGACATGGTTAACGAAAAGCAAAAGGGTTTTGGTTACTCGATTCAAAGTTTCGCATCAAACGCCGGTGCCTTATTAGCAAGTATCTTTCCATACGCTTTGACCGCGTTGGGGATTGCTAACGTGGCTAAGAAGGGGACCGTTCCTAACTCAGTTGTTTGGTCATTTTATGCCGGTGCCATTATTCTGTTACTTTGCTGCTTGCTGACGGTTTTCCGGGTTAAGGAATACGATCCAGTTACCTATGCTAAGTATCATGGTATTGCTGATGACAGCAAAAAGAAGGGTATCTTTGAAGCATTAAAGACCGCGCCAAAGATTTTCTGGACCGTTTCCGTGGTTCAATTCTTCTGCTGGATGGGCTTCCAATACCTTTGGACCTACTCAACTGGTGCCATTGCCGACAATGTCTGGCACACAGCCAATGTTGCTTCAGCAGGCTATCAAGCTGCTGGTAACTGGTACGGTGTGATGTCAGCCATTCAAGCGATTGCTGCCGTTATCTGGGCACTGGTTCTTTCACGGGTTGGCAACAACCACCACAAGCTGTACTACTCACTGAGTTTAATCATGGGTGGTATTGGTTTCGGTTCGATGTTCTTTATTCATGATAAATATACGTTGGTCATTTCATTTATCCTGATTGGATGTGCCTGGGCTGCTATGAACGCCTTCCCATTCACTTTCTTGACCAATGCCATCGAAGATTCAGAAAATATGGGGACTTACTTGGGCCTGTTCAACAGCAGTATTTGCTTGCCGCAAATCGTTGCTTCGATTGCTAGTTTCGCCCTGTTCCCATTGTTAGGTTCACACATGCCAACGATGTTACTGCTCTCAGGAATCTTCATGATTCTCGGTGCTTTAAGCGTTGGCATTGTGAAGGAAGTTTGGGCTCGCAAGTCTGATGCTGAAGAAGAACCAGCAGATGCCGAAGACTAATTTGAAGAAATTTTATCACACTCAATACGCAAGTAATCAAGGAGGACTAATATGAAACGAACATTTGAAGTCACCCCCTGGAATATTGTTACTCATCAATTAGATCCTGAAGACAAGCGTCTTCAAGAATCCATGACTAGTTTAGGTAACGAATACATGGGAATGCGCGGCTTTTTTGAAGAAGACTACTCAGGAGACACATTAAAGGGAATCTACCTTGGCGGTGTCTGGTTCCCAGATAAGACCCGGGTGGGCTGGTGGAAGAACGGCTACCCTAAGTATTTTGGTAAAGTTATTAACGCCATCAATTTTATTAAACTAAACGTTTTGATTGATGGCGAGCCCATCGATTTAGCAAAGGATAAAGTTTCGGACTTCGAATTAAACCTCGATATGAAGCAGTCTAAGCTGACCCGCTCCTTCACAGTAACGAAGAACGGCCACGCCATTGCGTTAAACTTTGAACGGTTTATTAGCGTCGCTAACAAGGAATTAGTTGGTATTCGCGTCACTGCTACCAACAAGAGTAGCGATGCCGTCAAGATTACCTTTAAGTCAGCGATGGATGCGGACGTTCAAAACGAGGACGCTAACTATGACGAACGGTTCTGGGACGTTCTTAAAACGGAACAGAATACAACCGATGGCGCAATCGTTGCCATTACCAAAGAAAATCCATTTGGCACGCCGCGGTTTACCGTTGGTGTTAAGATGACCAACGAAACCGGCTTAGCAGCGGAAAAAGTTGATCAGCCAAACGACAAAGAAGTTGTTAACCAATTTAGCGGTGAACTAAAACCCAACCAAAGTACCACGATCATTAAGCGTATCACCGTTGTGACTTCTCGCGACTACGATACGCAAGCTCAACTAGAAGCAGCGATGAATGATCTTAGTGCAAAGGTAACGGCCACTTCTTACGATGATTTGTTTGCTGCCCATGCTAAGATCTGGGCTGCCCGCTGGGAAAAGTCGGACGTTGAAATCGATGGCGATACTGAATCGCAGCAGGGGATTCGCTTCAATCTGTTCCAGCTATTCTCCACTTACTACGGTGAAGATAGCCGCCTGAATATCGGGCCTAAAGGCTTTACCGGTGAAAAGTACGGTGGTGCCACATACTGGGATACCGAAGCATTTGCCGTTCCCGTTTACCTGGGAATTACGGATCCAAAAGTGACACGCAGTTTGCTGATGTACCGTTACCAGCAATTAGATGGTGCCTATGTTAACGCTAAGGAACAGGGTCTTAAAGGTGCCTTATTCCCAATGGTGACCTTCAACGGGATCGAATGCCACAACGAGTGGGAAATCACGTTTGAAGAAATTCACCGGAATGGTGATATTGCGTTTGCTATTTATAACTACACTCGCTACACGGGCGATAAGAGCTATGTCTTAAACGAAGGCAGCAAGGTCCTCACCGAAATTTCTCGGTTCTGGGCTGATCGGGTTCACTTTAGCGAACGTAATCAAAAGTACATGATCCACGGTGTTACTGGTCCTGACGAGTACGAAAACAACGTTGATAACAACTGGTACACGAACTACTTGGCTAAGTGGACGCTGAAGTATACCTTGGAAATCTTGCAGGAAGTTTCACCAGAAGTTGCTAAAAAGTTAGCCGTTACTGATGATGAAAAGAAGCACTGGCAAGACATTGTTGACCGCTTCTATCTGCCAGAGGATAAGAAGCTTGGCATCTTCGTCCAGCATGATGGCTTTTTGGACAAAGACATTAAGCCGGTTTCTTCCATTCCAGCTGATCAGTTACCAATTAACCAGCACTGGTCATGGGATAAGATTCTGCGCTCACCTTATATCAAGCAAGGCGATGTTTTGCAAGGTGTCTGGGACTTTATCGATGACTTTACGCCGGAACAAAAGAAGGCTAACTTTGATTTCTATGAACCATTAACGGTTCACGAATCAAGTTTGTCTGCCGCAATTCATTCTATTTTAGCTTCGGATCTTCACTATGAAGATAAAGCCGTTGAAATGTATGAACGGACTGCTCGTTTGGATCTGGATAACTACAATAACGACACGGTCGATGGGTTGCATATTACCTCCATGACCGGTGGCTGGTTAGCTATCGTTCAAGGGTTTGCTGGTATGCGGGTCCGCAATGATCAATTACACTTCGCACCCTTCCTCCCTAAGAAGTGGAACAGTTATCAGTTCCGGATCCAGTTCCGGGGCCGTTCAATCCGAGTTCGAGTCGATCAAAATGGGACAAAGTTAACGCTCTTGTCAGGTGACCCAATTACCCTTGATTTAGCGGGTAAGCAGGTTGAACTGAAAGCTTAATTTGAATTTACTCATACGAACGAATAAAGAAGCTGAGAATTAATCTCTCAGCTTCTTTTATTTCACTAGATAAATTTGATCATGAATCAAGTCAAACTGATTGAAGTGCTTATTCAGTGCCTTAACCTCAGGCGTATCTAGCAGTTTAGCGTTCTGCCAGAAGGCCTTTGAGTCAGTTGCGCCATCCTTTTCGCCAATGACGATAAAGTCGTAATCTTTGTCGGCAGCCCGAATCTGCTGCAGCAGTTTCCAGTCGATTTCCAGCCCATCTGGCGACCAAACCATGATGATAACATCGACTTGGTTCTGGTATTTGGTAAAAGCTTCACTGGCGGTCAGCTGTTCGACTTCAGTTACGGGGTGTTTGCCGGTTTCGTTTTCCTTGGTCCAGTCCTTGGAATCGGTAGTGATCACAGTTTGGCCATTATCGCGTAGGCCTTTTGAGACGTAGCCGTTACCAGCCATCACTTCCAGTGCCGGTCGGCCGTTAACAAAGTCAGCCAAATCTTTGGCAACCGGCGCCGAAATATAGGCCCACATGCCATAGGTGTCTTCTAAGTAATCGCGGAAACTGCGTAACTTCTTGTCCAGATCAGGCAGAGCGTCGGATAATTGGTTCCAGAGTTTATCGCCTTCAGGATCACCAACTGGGAATGTCTCGTTGAGTTGTTTGAAAATGACGTCTTGAGTATCATCAGGCAGCAAAAGTTTCGGTAAGGTTTGCGGTAAAAGGCCTTGCTTAAGCAGCCGGTCAGCTTGCAGAACGTTATTAATCAGCAGCTTAATGGTTGGAAATTTAGCAAACAGACCGTTGTATCGTTCCATAGTGGCAATGTAGCCCGACGGTTTAGCCGCATGCTGGCTACGCGCGCGTTTGAGCAATTTCTTTTTTTGTTTTGGTTTCAAAGGGAGACCTCCAGACACAAACGCGTCATTCGACCAGAAAACCGAATGGCGCGTTTTGTTTTAATTTTGTTTATCGTTATCGAGTCCAAGCTCAAGTGATTCTTGATGGGTAATGGGCGTATTTTCGTCGTCTGTATCTAACCTACGTGAGCGGCCATGGATGTAGCCGTTCATCAACTGGTAAATGGCATAACGATCGTCAGATGACAATGCTTTATCGCCAAATTTCAGCTCCTTGCCGGATAAAAACAACCGGTCCAAATCGTATTCATCGCGTTCGGATTTACCGGCGAGATAGTCCATTGTTACGTCAAAAAATTCCGCTAACTTGCGAACTTCCATATAGGAAGGAACACGAATACCGCGTTCCCAATTACCAATTTGAGCCGCAGTATTTCGATGTTCTTTGTCTGGTTTAAATAATTGATTTAAAGCGGTCGCCAACTGGCCCAGCGTTAAATTCTGACCACGGCGCAGCGCCCGGAGTCGTTCGGAAAACATGCACATCACCTCTAATTACTATTGTATACCTAACGGAGCGTTTTGTGGGTGCTGATTCACATTTCGTGTGAGTGGCGATAGTTAATTTAAGTGTCACATTTCCTATGGTATGATATACCCCGTATACTTTTGAAGAATGGGGTGCAGGAAAGTGAATAAACGTTTGAAACACTGGCTGATCGGACTTTTGATCGTCGTTGGTGTAATCTGTATTGGCATCGGCTCAGCGGGCTTTTACTTCTATAATATGGCGGTGGCTCGTGGTAAGAAGACGTTTATTAATAATAGCAACGCGATAAAGAAGAATGATCCGCTAGCTCATGAAAAAAGCTGGTATCAGGGGACCAAAAAACTAGTTTGGCACGAGACTTCCGCGACTAGACACCTTAAACTAGTAGCAAGTTACGTCCCAGCCAGCAAGCAGACTAAGAAAACCATCGTGATTGCTCACGGGTTTGGCGGTAACAGTGACAAAATGGGGGAATACGCAGGGTTATTTCATGAGTTGGGTTACAACGTACTGTTACCAGATGATCGTGGTGCGGGCAAGAGCCAGGGCAACTACATCGGCTACGGCTGGCCTGACCGGTTGGACTACCTGAAGTGGATCAAGCAGGTTATTCACAGAAACGGCCCGCAGTCGCAAATTGTAATGTTTGGAACCAGCATGGGCGGTGCGACTACCATGATGGTCAGCGGTGAAAAGACGCCTAAACAAGTGAAGGCCTACATTGAAGACTGCGGCTATACCAGCGTTTACGATGAAATTAAATACCAGGCTAAATCGATGTATAATATTCCGGAATATCCGTTAGTACCTGTGGTTAGCGGCATCAATTACTTCAAAAACGGCTATACCTTTAAGCAGGCTAGCGCGCTGAAACAGGTTGCCCAAAATCATAAGCCGATGCTGTTTATTCACGGGACTAATGATACGTTCGTGCCGACCCGGATGGTTTATCCGCTCTATAAAGCTGACAAGGGGCCTAAACGGCTGCTATTAGTCAACGGTGCGAAGCACGCCCAATCATATGAGCACGCACCAGCACTGTACCGGAATGCCGTTAAAGCGTTTCTAGATCGGTATTTTCATTAGTTGATGATATAATCTAGCTAGAAACCTTTTCAAGGGGATGGTACGATGACTACCAATCGTCTATCGTTTAGCTGGCTTACATTTCTAGCCACCTTCTCTATGGGGGCTGTTGATGCGTACACGTATATCGCTCATAATGAAACCTTTGCCAGCGCACAGACTGGTAACCTGATCGTTTTTGCGGTGAAGTTTGCCCATGGCGGTTTTAGTGAGGCCTGGGTATGTCTGCCGATCTGGATAGGGTTTGCACTGGGCTGTTTTGTGGCACAGGCTGCTTTAAGCTGGTTAAATCATAAACCCAATTTAAGGCAGCGCTATCTACGGCTGATGGGAATCGTGGTGTTCACTTTGTTAGTGGTTACACTGGGACAGGAATGGTTCGGTGAACTGGTAATGATTTTTATTTTGGGCTGGCTTGCAGGGTATGAACTGACCAGTTTTCGCGAAGTAAAGGATACCACGGTCAATAATGGTATCATGACGGGGAACACTAAGAATATGATGGTGGCACTGTATCACTGGCTAATTGATCATGATCGTGCTGATCGTTCCAAGTTTCTATGGCTGGCTGCAACCATGGCAATGTTTGTTGCGGGCGCTGGCCTATCAGCGATGGTTTGCATAAAAATCAGCTCGAATTTGGTCTTATGGGCAGTTCTGGGTATCAACGCAGCTGGTTTACTGGTTATTTACCTGACCAGTCGCTTTAGAAATAACGCGTAATAGCGTATAATAACAAACGTATATCGAAACTATAAATTGAGGAAGTGCCGACATGATTAATACGATCATTGTGGTTGCGACCCTCGTGATTGGACTGCTGGCGGGATTCATTGTCCGACGGCAGAAGCACCAGCGCGAAGTGGCCGAAGCAACCCGACAAGCAGCGGCACTTCGGGAGTCCGCGCGTAAAGACGCGGAACAGCAAGCAGCAAAATATCTCACTGAAGCGAAAGCAAAGATTCAAGCAGATCGGCGCTCAACGGAAGCCGAGCTGGTCGATCAGCAGGCGGAGACTGAAAGCCGTCAAAAGCGGACCGAACAGCGTCAGGTAACTTTGAAGCAGATGGAAGAACGGTTAAACCAGCGTCAAGCGGCCATTGAAGACACACAGGCCGCGCTGAATGATGATCAGACTCATCTGAATGAGACTAAGAATCAGGCGCGACAACTGTTCGTTGATCGACAAGACGAAGTGGCCAAGCGTGCTGAGTTAACTACCAGCCAGGCAAAGGATCACATCCGGCTGGAAACCGCTCGTAATCTCGAACAGGAAGAAGACGTCACGGTTCGCGAGTTAACTGAAAGTGCTGAGGCATCCGCCGATAAAGATGCGCGTAATCTGATTATTGAATCGATTCAGCGCGGGCCGGTTGACTGGCCTCGCGAACACGCAGAACACACGGTTTTGGTACCGACTAATGAGACTAAGAGTAAATTGATTGGCCGAGACGGTCAGCATATTCGCTTATTAGAGTCACTCACGGGTACCGATTTAGTCTTTGATCCTGATCAACCGAACCTGTTATTGATCAGCACCCATGACCCGATTCGGCGTGAGACGACGCGTATCGCAATTGAGAGCTTGTTGGCTTCCCGTAAAATTACGGCCGCTGCAATTGAAAAACAAGTGCAAACTGCCCAGTACGATGTGCTGAAAGACCTTCGCCAGACTGGTGAACGAACGGTCAGCATGTTAAAAGTTGGTTTCATGCATCCAAACTTCATGAAGATTATCGGTCGTTTGAAGTTTAGAACGTCATATGGTCAAAACGTTTTGAACCATTCCATTGAAGTGGCTCAGATGGCGGGTGTTATGGCTGCCGAATTAGGGCTGGACGTTCGTTTAGCGAAACGAGCTGGCCTGCTGCACGATGTGGGGAAAGCCATTGACCATGAAATCGAAGGCACCCACGTGGAGATTGGGGTAGCTTTGGCTAAGGCCTACGGTGAAGATCCGGTTGTGATTAACGCAATTGCTTCTCACCACGGGGACGTTGAAGTGACCTCACCAATTTCGTCACTGGTGGCTATTGCGGATGCCGTATCAGGGTCGCGTCCTGGTGCCAGAAGCGAGTCGGTTGAAGAATATATCAATCGCCTTCACAGTTTGGAAAAGATCGCTAACGATCAAAAGGGTGTTCAAGAAAGTTACGCCATTCAAGCTGGTCGTGAGATTCGAATCGTGGTTCAGCCAAAGGTTCTGGACGATAAGGCTAGTGCTGAATTGACGGAAAACGTGAAGAATCAGATTGAAGACGAACTGACCTACCCAGGTAAAATCAAGGTCACAACGATTCGCGAATTACGAGCCGTCGAGTACGTTGGTGATAAACCGGGTAAAAAGAAGAAAAAAAGAGCATAAATGATGTCGCTAGGATAAGAAAGGTTTGTCCTAGAGAATCGAGAGAAAAGGGCGTGAGACTCAGTAATCAGCTGAGCCTCACGCCCTTTTTCGGTTTCACTTGATCGCAGGCCAAACAACGCGAAATACCTTAAGGTTAAAATAAAATGAGAAGAACTGGAAAATCATTTCAAACTAGTGGCTATTTTAGGGGGGATATGGTGACTTAAATATACAGACCTTATGCTATAAATACCTCAAGGACAGCAATTATAAAAAATATTAATGCTTGGGTAATAAGTAGTACGCATCATTTTTTAAAGCCATTTTTATTAAAAAACTATGAGATTCTTGGTTGACAATTAAAATTCGTATGCTAATGTATTAACCATCACGAACGAGCAATTTTAATTTTTCAGTCGTTTGTGTCATGACCGTTTGAAAGGATGTGATGTGAAATTGGATGCAGAAAAAACACTAACCCAGGAAATGACAGGCGGTAACGTCTTAGTGAGTAGTTTAAAACAACAAGGTGTCACTCACTTGTTCGGTTACCCGGGAGGTTCGGTCCTATCGTTATTCGATGCGATGTATGATCAACAGTTTAACTGTATTTTAGTTAGACATGAACAGGGGGCTGCGCATGCTGCTGAAGGATACGCTAAAGTAACTGGTAAAACGGGTGTTCTGTGTGTTACCAGTGGCCCTGGCGCAAGTAATGCCGTAACTGGTATTGCGGATGCCATGATGGATTCGGTACCGATGGTCGTTTTTACTGGCCAGGTCGGCAGACGGGTAATCGGCAGCGAAGCGTTTCAGGAACTGAATACTATTGGCGTCACGAAACCAATCGTGAAAGCCAATTTTCAAATTCAAGACGTTAATAGGCTGCAAGCAACAATTGCAGAGGCGTTCGCACTCGCACAAGCCGGTCGAAAAGGGCCCGTTTTAATTGATGTACCGAAGGACATTCTAGATGAAACCACTTCGTTTGAAGCCGAGGCCCCTAAACAAGCAGTGCCAAAGCAAGCTAACTTTCCCACGAAAGTGCTTGAAGCAGCGATGCAGGCGCTTAGCCAGGCTAAACGACCGATAGCACTAGTTGGTGCCGGTGTTTCAGCGGCTTTAGCCACTAAAGAATTCAACGAGTTTATACATAATTGGCAGCTACCAGTGGTCTCCACTTTATTAGGACTTGGAACCGTCAGCAACCAGGATCCCTTATTTCTAGGAATGGGCGGTATGCATGGGACTTATGCTGCCAATATGGCATTAGCCAACACTGATTTTATCGTCAATATTGGGTCACGGTTTGATGATCGGCTGATTCCTAAACCTGATCATTATACCGATGACAAAACTATTTTACATATTGATATTGATCCTAAGGAATTGAATAAAACGTTAGTGACTGAATTCGCAATTAATGCGGATGCTAAAGTTGCTTTAACCGCTATGAATAAGGTCGTTACGGTTAAGCCAGACACGGCTGCTTGGAAACAAACCACGCGGATGTGGGCGCAGACTAAACCCGAAAGCGTTAAAAAAACACAGACTAAACAGGGTTTTGATCCGCTAACGGTTATTCGCTCAGTTGGGAAAATAACTAGGGGCCGCGCTACGGTGGTAACAGATGTTGGGCAGCACCAGATGTGGGTGGCACAGGCTTATCCGTTCACCCACTCTAAGCAATTAGTGACGTCTGGCGGACTCGGGACAATGGGTTATGGTCTACCGGCTGCGATTGGGGCGAAGTTTGCCCATCCGGAGCGTGAAACTGTATTATTTGTCGGTGATGGCGGCTTTCAGATGACCAGTGAGGAACTCGAAGTCATTGCAGCTGAAAATTTGAATATTAAGATCTTCTTGATGAACAACCATGCATTGGGCATGATTCGTCAATGGCAAGATCAGTTTTATGATCAGCATCGCTATAAATCACTGTTCGAACATCAGCCGGATTTTTCAACTTTAATGCGTGCTTACGGGTTAAACTATCAAAAATTAGCACCCGATGGCGACCTTGATCAGCAACTGCAAGCCATTTTTGCCGATCAACAGACAACGTTAATTGAAGTGACGATTCCAACGGATGAACAGGTTTATCCAATGGTTGCACCAGGCCACGCTAATAATGATATGTTTGGCGTGTAGCTTGATTTTCTCTTTGAGCCAGTTAAGGAGGTGGGGCTTATAAAGGCATCATGATCTTAAAGGAGTCATACATATAATGAACCAGAATAAAAACATATATTATATTGGAGGAATTCACATGAGTGTAGAAATGTTATACGAAAAGGATGTTCAAACTAATTATCTTCAAGGTAAAACGATTGCGTTTATCGGTTATGGTTCTCAAGGCCATGCCCAAGCAAATAATTTACGGGACTCAGGCTTCGATGTCGTGGTTGGGGTACGTCCAGGAAAGTCCTTCGATGCCGCCAAAACGGATGGCTTTGATGTATACTCACCTGCAGAAGCTGCCCGACGAGCTGATTGGGTTCAAATGCTGACACCTGATGAAGTGATGTCAGATGTTTATAAGGAATCAGTTGAACCTAACCTAGAAGCAGGCAACGTTTTAGGCTTCTCACACGGTTTCAACGTTTACTACAAAGAAATTGTAGCGCCTAAAGACGTTGACGTTGTCATGATGGCGCCTAAAGGACCAGGTAATCTTTGTCGCCGGACGTATAAAGAAGGTTTCGGTGTTCCAGCCCTCTACGGTGTAGAACAAGATTACTCAGGCCACGCTGAAGACCTCTCAAAGGAATTTGCTAAGGGTAATGGTGCCGCTCGTGCCGGTTTACTAAAGACCAGCTTCCGTGAAGAAACTGAAGAAGATCTCTTCGGTGAACAAAACGTCTTAATGGGCGGGGTAACTTCCTTGATTGAAACCGGTTTTGAAGTCTTAACTGAAGCCGGCTATTCACCACAATTAGCCTACTTTGAAGTTGAACATGAAATGAAGCTGATCTGCGATTTGATCTATGAAGGCGGCTTTAATAAGATGTACGTTGACTGCTCAAACACTTCCGAATATGGATCATACGTTGTTGGTCCTAAGGTTGTCGGCAAAGAATCTAAGCAGGCAATGAAGGATTCATTAAAACGGATCCAAGATGGCAGTTTTGCTAAAGAGTTCATGGCCGATTACCGTAATGGCTTCAAGGACCTTTACAGGTTGCGTGAACGCTCAGCTCACTCACAGCTGTCAGAGGTGGGGGCAGAACTACGTGCGCACATGCCATTCGTTAAAGAAGCAGACAAGTACAGTACACCAGAAGAAACAGAAGCTTAATTTAGTCAGCATTTAACAAGTTAAACAGTACGTAAAAGAGCTGAATTTCGATCCCGAGAGGTCGGTTCAGCTCTTTTAACGCTATAGAAAGCAGGTAAAATATGACACGAATTCTAAAATTTGAGGATGTCTCGGTTACACGCGGCCATAAACAGATTCTCAAGCACATTGATTGGCAGGTCAATCAAGGTGAAAACTGGGCAATCTTGGGGCTTAACGGGGCGGGTAAGACCACCATGCTCAAAATGATTCAGGGTGACCTGTGGCCGACATCCGGTCGGTTAGAAGTACTGGGCGGCGTGTTTGGGCACATGAGTATTCCAGAACTTAAAACTAAGATTGGCTGGGTCAGCACGGCGTTGCAGGACCAGTTACATGCCGGTGATCCAGTTGATAGTATCGTCTTATCAGGGAAGTTTGCGAGTATTGGTGTTTATCAGGCAGTTGATCAGAGCGATCTGACGGAGGTCCGTCAAATTTTAAATCATTTGGGCGGCAGCAGCCTGTTGGGAAAGCCCTACGCTGTTTTGTCACAAGGCGAACGGCAGCTGGTTTTAATTGCAAGGGCGATGATGGCCCATCCCCAATTACTGATCTTAGATGAGCCGTGCAATGGCTTAGATTTATTCGCGCGTGAAGAACTGCTGGACCGAGTTGCTAAGATTGCGGAGATGCCCCACCATCCAGCGTTACTGATGGTCTCTCACTATACGGAAGAGCTGTTGCCATGCTTTCAAAACGTCTTGTTACTTAGACAAGGTCAAGCGATCCGATCCGGTGAACGTCAAGCGATGCTAACGGAAGACAACCTATCTGATTTCTATCAACGTCCCATTAAAACGGTTGCAGTACGGGGAAATCGGTTAGCAGTCTATCCAAAGTAAAATGAGTCTGAGAGCGATTCGTTATTGAAGATGAATGAAGGAGAAAACGTCGATAATTTCCTTTAAAATACGACTTCACTATTTTACGGGGGATTATAAAATGAAATTTAAATGAGAAAACTGTGTGATAAAAAACATTAGGCTCGTTAGTGCTGATCTAATCACGTGATTTAATAATGCTTAGAAACAAAAAGAAAAAGTTGAAAATAATTTATCAACAGTTGATAGAGCAGACTTTCATAGCTTAAATAAGGTAACGTGTTAACCAATGGTCAATTTACATGACGCTTAAAAAGATTTAAATGTAAATCGTCGAAACAATTAGAAAATTAGGTTGACATATTAAAATTTAATGATAAGCTTTTTGATAATTTGATCCATTATTTTTCTTGTGATCAAATAATTCAACTAACGGAGGTCAAATATATGAGTAATACGCTAAATTTTAGCGTTAGTGGTGACGACATGCAGAAGCGAAGCGATGAAATCAAAGTTGGTGTTGATCGCGCACCAGGTCGTAGCTTACTATACGCAACTGGGATGGTTAAAAACCCAGAAGATATGAAAAAGCCATTTATAGCAATTTGCAACTCATACATAGAAATTGTTCCAGGACACGTTCATTTAAGAGAGTTAGCGGATGTTGCTAAAGAAGAGATCCGCAAAGCGGGTGGCATCCCCTTTGAATTTAATACGATCGGTGTTGACGATGGGATCGCCATGGGCCATATCGGAATGCGGTACTCCTTACCAAGTCGGGAAATCATTGCGGATTCAGCAGAAACGGTCATCAATGCCCACTGGTTTGATGGTGTGCTTTACATGCCCAATTGTGACAAAATTACGCCAGGGATGTTAATGGCATCGCTGCGGACCAACGTTCCTTGCGCATTTGTTTCCGGCGGCCCAATGAAAGCCGGGGTCGATCCAAACGGTAAAGCTGCCAATCTTTCTTCCGTCTTTGAAGCGGTTGGAGCGTTTAAAGACGGCAAAATGACCAAGGAAGATTTTATGGAACTCGAACGTCATGCCTGTCCTACTTGCGGCTCTTGTGCGGGTATGTATACCGCTAATTCCATGAATTCATTGATGGAAGCGCTGGGAGTTGCTTTACCGTATAACGGAACAGCGCTAGCTATTTCGGATCAGCGGCGCGACTTAGTGCGTCAAGCAGCACGACGGGTCATGGCCAACGTTAAAGCTGATCTGCGGCCACGCGAGATTATCACTAAAGATGCCTTGGATGATGCGTTTGCTCTCGATATGGCAATGGGGGGCTCCACTAATACCGTTTTGCATGGCCTCGCAATAGCTCATGAAGCCGGCATAAAGTACAGCGAGGAAGATATTAACGTCATCGCCAAACGAACACCTCATTTAGCCAAAATTGCGCCTTCATCTTCATGGAATATGGAAGACGTGCACGCGGCTGGTGGGATTCCGGCCATTATGAACGAATTAATTGAAAAGGGTGTCTTCCATCCGGATCGGATGACAGTAACGGGTAAAACGATTCGTGAAAATGTTAAGGGTGCGCATACGCTAAATCCTGAAATCATTCGTCCGTTAGATAATCCTTATTCAGAAGAAGGCGGCCTGTCAGTCCTATACGGCAATATCGCAAAGCAGGGTGCTGTTATTAAGGTAGCCGGTGTTGATCCCGACATTCATAAATTTGTTGGCAAAGCGGTTTGCTTTGACTCCCACGACGATGCAGTTGAGGGCATTGATAACGGAACGGTTAAAGCTGGTGATGTGGTTGTCATTCGCTATGAAGGACCTAAAGGCGGACCTGGTATGCCGGAAATGCTAAACCCGACCTCAGATATTATTGGGCGCGGATTAGGTAAAACCGTCGCCTTGATCACGGACGGCCGATTCTCTGGTGCCACGCACGGGATCTGTGCGGGTCACATTTCTCCTGAAGCGGCTGCTGGTGGTGAAATTGCTTTGATTCATGATGGCGACGAGATCACCATTGATTTGACGAATCGAACAGTGAACGCAGCGGTTTCTGAAGCTGAATTTGCAGAACGGCGAAAATCCTTAAAACCGTTTAAACCAAAAGTTCGTTTTGGATATCTGGCTCGTTACCAAGCGTTAGTCACTTCCGCTAATACGGGTGGTGTCATGCTGGGTGCTGACGAATTATTTGGTAAAGAGGAGCCGGAACAGGCGGCTCAATCAGCCGATGTACAAGTTGAATCAGAAAAGTAAAGAAGGTGGTGCTGCTCATGACTGAAAAGGTGATAGCAACAACTGATACCGTTTCAGAATTGCAAGATCGCATGATCAAGGAATTGGAAACGGTGATCGACCCAGAACTGCGAATTGATTTAGTTAATTTGGGTTTAATATATGGCCTTAGTCTAACGGATGGTGTCGCAACGGTCACGATGACGTTAACCACCATGGGCTGCCCGATCACCCAAGTGTTAACACAGATGATTGAAACCGCGCTTAAACGCTTACCAGAAGTGGACGATGTTGCCATTGACTTGGTATGGGAACCGGCTTGGTCGCCTGCTAAAATGAGTCGGTTTGCTCGCGTGGCTTTGGGTTATCATCAATAATCATTGATAGTTTGAATTTACTTGTCAGCGAAGCGGAAAACCGCGCTTCGTAATACATAATAAACGGGGGATT
Source organism: Secundilactobacillus pentosiphilus (assembly GCF_002217985.1). Classification (GTDB taxonomy): domain Bacteria; phylum Bacillota; class Bacilli; order Lactobacillales; family Lactobacillaceae; genus Secundilactobacillus; species Secundilactobacillus pentosiphilus. The sequence continues at coordinate 18,495 of NZ_BCMI01000011.1, read as the reverse complement.
TGCTTATGAATAAGATTGAAAATTTTGGTAGGTGGATGGGTCATTGGTTCACACTCCTGGTGGTTGTTTGGGCAGCTGTGAATTATTTGTTGCCGCAAACCAGTGTCTGGGTGGTGCCAAATACATCGTACTTATTAGGAATTATCCTATTTGGAATGGGGCTCACATTAAAAGGTGAAGACTTTGCTCGCATCGTTAAAAAACCGGTACCAGTTATCTTAGGAACGGTCGCACATTACATGATTATGCCTTTTGTGGCATGGATTTTGTGCTTGATTTTTCACTTGAGCGGTGCGACTGCTGCGGGGGTTATTATGGTGGGCTCTTGCCCAAGCGGTACATCTTCAAGTGTGATGGCTTATCTTGCTGGTGGGGATGTTGCACTGGACGTTTCAATTGAAACGTTATCAACGTTGTTGGCTCCCATTGCCTTACCTGGATTATTATTGCTTTATGCTGGACGATTCGTTGCTATTCCAACGCAATCCTTGTTTTTGAGCACTATCCAGATAGTCCTCGTACCCATTATTTTAGGGGTCGTGATTCACTCCATTTTCGGTAAGAAAATTGAGACCGTTACGCGGGCATTGCCACTGGTATCTCAAACGGCTATTTTACTGATCATTGGTGCAGTTATCTCGGCTAATCACGCGGAATTGTTTACGGCGGCAACTGCCTTGGTTATTCCGGTAGTGATGTTGCATAACTTGTCAGGTTATGGATTAGGGTACCTGTTTTCTAAACTGATTCGTTTGAAGGATCCACAACGAAAAGCAATTACGTTTGAAGTTGGGATGCAAGATTCAAGTTTAGGGGCAACGTTAGCGATGAAATACTTTTCTCCGGCAGCTGCTATTCCATCAACCATCTTTAGTATCTGGCACAATATTTCCGGGTCGATCCTCTCGTCATATTGGCGCGGGAAAGCTGAAAAGAAGGCTAATCAAGTGGCGGAATCAGTTGTAACGGCAGAAGAGCAGTAGTATTTTTAATTGCATGATAGCTAGTAAATAACGCATGGGCAGACCTGCTCATGTGTTATTTAATTAAATTTAGATACTGAATTACCGTTAAGTAGATGGGGGATCTCAAATGCAAAACAATAGTTTGTTTAAGAGTCAGGCACTAGCGGCTTTAAGAAACGTGATCGATCCAGAGCTAGGGGTGGATATTGTTAATTTAGGCTTGATTTACGATGTTGATTTAATAATGAGTGGTATCTGTCATGTATCAATGACATTAACCATCGCAGGTTGCCCAATGACAGGTTATCTGGACCATGCAATTAAGGCGGAACTAATGAACCTGACTGAAGTTGAGCAAGTTGAGATCACGCTGGTTTGGGAACCAGCGTGGTCGGTGAAAAAAATGTCGCGACAGACGCGCTTGGAACTGGGGATTCATTAAGACATTAGCTGATAAACTTAATTTTCCAAAGCTAGTATTAAAATGGTTAAGATTAATAAATGATTAAAAAATTAGAGGAAACGGGTGACATTTTAATTTAAAATCGCTATAATAGCATCATATATAGACAACTTGAGTTTGAGTTGCATTCTTACTTAGTAGGATTTGTAAGGATACTATGATAAGGCGTTCTACGGAACTGCCGTAAAGCTCTCGCCCCTATCTCAGACTGAGGTGGGGGCGATCTTTTTCATAGCGTCAATTTCATTGAAGAAGGTGACCAGATGAGTTATTTGATTGGCTTGGATATTGGTGTTTCATCCGTTGGCTATGCCGTTTTACAGACGGATGGTCAGGGACGGCCAAACAAGATCCTTACACTGAACAGTGTCATGTTTCCAAAAGCGGAGCAGGTCAAAGATGGTGCCTCATTAGCATTGGAAACACGTCAGCACCGAATTGCCCGTCGGCGATACCGCCGAGCACGATTTAGAAAGAAACGGGTCGCACGGCTGTTTAAGCGGATGGGTTTATTAACACAAGTGGAGTTAACCGCTTTTTTTAGTCAAAAACGTGCCCATCAAGACATTTGGCAGTTACGGGTCCGTGGTCTTGATGAACAACTGACTAACCTGGAATTATTTGAAGTGTTATATTATTTAGCCGGTCATCGCGGCTTCAAGTCTAATAGTCAAGCCGAGCTTACAGGGCCGGCTTCCAAAAACGATTTTGAATTAGGGCGATTGTTACATTCAATTCAAGTAACCAAGCAAATTTTTCAAAGCGGGCAGTACCGCACTTTGGGCGAGATGATGGTTAATGATGACCATTTTCAAGCATTTAAACATAATAAGGATTATTTAGAAGATCCATTGGTTCAGCCCCTACGTGAATGGATCGAGTCAGAAGCGCGACTCATTATTAACAGCCAAAGACGATTTAACACCAACATAACGGCTGCTTTTCAGCAAACCTACATAGCAATTTTAACGAGTCAACGCAATTTTGATCAGGGGCCGGGAGCTCCCAGTAGATACGGTGGCAACCTGATTGAAAAAATGGTGGGAAACGATATTTTAGATCCAAATGAAATGCGAGCGGCCAAAGCGACCCGCAGTTACTGCGAGTTTCAACTATTAAAAACAGTGAATGAAATTCGGCTCATCAGTGAGGATGATCGCAACGGTACTTTATTGACGGCGGTCCAGCGGCATTCACTGCTTGCTTTCGCCCATCAAAAGCAACGCTTGGATTTTTCCCAGGCCAGACGCGTGCTCGATTTAACGGATCAAGAACGCTTTAATTTGGTTAATTACGCTACGGATAAAGACTTTAAAAAAACCGAAAAACGCCATCGAATTATCGACTTTAAACCAGTCAATAATATAAAAAAGGCCTTGCAAGACAGTCTTTACGCGGATAACAGTGACCTGATCGATCAAATCGGCACAATTTTAACCAATTATTCAAGTGGTGAATCTAAACGGCAGGCTTTAGCTGAATTGACGGTGTTATCGGCTGTTGAAATTGAGCGTTTATTGAAGCTGAATTATACTTCTCATAGTCTATATTCACTTAAAACGATGCGGCAGCTTTGGCCGTATCTTTGGCGGGGACGCAGTTTTGAAGTTGCCGTTGAAACGGCGGGGTATGCACTAGCCAATCAGCAAATTGACCGTGAGTATTTGCAGCGTAACCTGACTAGTCCGGTAATTAAAAGAGCTGTGATGACGGCACTTAAGGTAGTGAAGCAGATCGTTCAAAAATACGGGCGGCCAGATGCGATTCGCCTTGAAACAGCAACTGAGCTTACCCGGTCGTTTCAAGAACGGATCGACGATGAAAAGCGTCGCCAAAAACATCAAAAAAGCAACGCGAAGCTTGCTGAACAGCTAGCGGAGATCGGGGTACCTGTTAACGGCGAAAACATTTTAAAGCAGCTGCTGTACACCGAACAGCAGGGCATTGATCTTTATAGCGGTAAGACCATTAATGCTGAGCAGCTATTCTGCAACGCAGATTACCAGATCGATCACATCGTGCCCTACTCGCTGAGCTACGATGATAGTTACTTAAACAAAGTGGTGACAAGTACCGCTAATAATCAGAATAAGGGAAATCAGCTCCCGTTAGCGTATTTGGCGGTTGAAAAGCAGTCAGGTTATCGCGAGCGAGTAGAACAAATCATCAGTTCGTTTTATAAACGGCAACGCTTATTAAAAGCCGGTGCGACTTTAAGCGATCAGGAAGGATGGTATCATCATAATACCGGTGATGGTTGCTACGTTAACCAGTTACTGGAACAGTATTTTTGTCAAAACGTTAAATTCACATCTCAATATCGAGTACCAGTAACGTCGATCAATGCGCGGATGACAAGGCAGCTGTTACGCCGGTTTAGTATCACCAAATTGAGTCAAGAGACGGATTTAAAACACGCTGCTGTTGCGGTGATGACTGGTTGCCTGGTGCCGCCATATTTGCGGACGCTTGCCCGCTACAGTGAGGCACGAGAAATCAGTCATCATAGTGCACTCGGGTCAGTATTTCAAAGATTTGATCATAAAATTAATGATCTGCAAGATAATTACATACAGGTTAGTAATCAAATACCGCTGCCGTGGTCAGAGTTTAAAGCTGAGTTAAATGGCCGGCTTTCGACTGATCCAGCGAAGGTCATGGCGCGGCAGCATTGGCAACATTACCAGCCACAAGAAATTAAGCAGTTACGACCCTTATTTGTTGTGCGGCTTACCCGACGCAAAATCATGGGGGAGTTACATAAAGAGACGGTATACTCTAAAAAGCAGTTAGCCCAAACTGGCCTGATTTTGCAGCGAGTGCCAATCAACACTCTGAAACTATCTCAGGATCAAAGTAAAATTACGGGGAACAAAGGCGTCTATCAATTAGCCGAAGACGGGGGCAACAAAGCTGTTTATGAGGCAATTAAAAAAGCGTTGATCCTGGCTGGTGGCAGCGGTCGCCAGGCATTTACTGATAATCGGCTGACAATAGCTACACGCAAAGGTACAATGACCATTACCAAAGTTAAAGTGGCCAAGAAAGCCACATTGGTAACCCCAGTTAGACAAGGAAAAGGGGTCTGCGGACAGTCGCATCTAGTCCGAGTAGATATTTTTCGTGGTAATCGCGGATACGTTGGTGTACCAATTTATCCAACTGATTTAGGCAGTGACGCGTTGCCTAGCCGGGTGATTACACCACGAAAAGCTTATTGTGACTGGCAAGTACTGCAAAAGCAGGATCGCTTTATTTGCTCACTTTATCCAAATGATGCCATTCATATTGAACGTAAGCGGCCCATTCGGCTTAAACGGTCTGATGATCAAATAACCAGTTGTACGAGTTTAGATTGTTATTTTTCCAAGATCAACATTGCAACCAACAGTCTGACGTTTAGAGCACACGATAGCAGTTACACGATTCAGGAGGTGACGCTGTCGAGCTTAGATCTGCTGCAACGCTACCAGCTGCAATACATTGGTGAAAGGCGGTTGATCAAACACGCGACTCGATTGAATGAAGTTTAAAAAAAGGCCGGTCTGCATCGGAAGATGCTGACCGGCCCTTTAACTGAGTAGGATTTGTCAGGATACTATGACTAAAATAGCCACGAGTTTAATTGCTCTCAGTTAGTAGGATTTGTAAAGACACTATTATTTTAAATTAAGAAAATTATAGCACATGAAATATAGAAGTAATAGCGGTTTCTGAAATATTCTGTAGTATCATTTTTAGCCTATTATTCCGGCTCGTTTACCACTTCAAAATTGTGATCGGCTGTTGCTTTAATCACCGAGTGGGCCCTCAGGTAATCGGCAATTAGTTGACTCATCGGAGTTTTATTTTCCGCAATGATCTTATCTGCGCGGAACATATCATAGTGGCCGCCGCCACCAGCACGGTAACGGTTCAAGACAAGTTTGAAGGTTTGCTCGTCGGTGACAGGCTTACCCTTGTACAGCAGCTTATCAATACGGTGGCCGACCGGTTTAGCAACGTTGATCCGGTAGTTGATACCTTCATACATATCATAATTATAATGGCGTAATTTCGGGGAATAAAATGCCGGATTAACAACGATTTGATCGTTTAAATTAAGCGTGAAATAAGTCGCAGCTTTTTCAAGGGCCGCCTTTAGTTCTTGGCCGGTGACGAGTTCTAAGGCCAGACCATCTGGATAGACGTAGTTCGTCATGATGTTGCGCATGGTGATGGGGTTTTCAAATCCGTGACCTTCATTATTAAATAGTGAGGTTGCAGAAATATCAGCACCCATCGTGGTCATTTGTACGTGCTGAATAAATTCGGTGTAGGCAGTTTCGTTCATTCTGGCCTTCTGAGCACTTTTGAAGGTCAGATCACCATCTATCTGTGCCAACGGCTCAGCTAGCCAGTGATCCACCTTTTTATCAAGCTGATGACTATAAATGGCAACGTTTCGGTCAAACTCGGCGTTTTTTGTCTCAATTAAATGAGCGCCTCTGTCAGTGATGATGTACCCACCATCCCTTGACGGTTCTAGATTAATAATGATTTTACCGACGGCTTCACCGCGGTAACCAGGCTGCGTCACCGGCACGTTGAAGACCTTGGTCGCTATTTTACGGTGCTGATGCCCAGTGATCAAGGCATCGATCCCTTTGACTTCAGAGAGCAGCTGATAAGCTTCATTTTCGCCGTTACTCAGCGATTCAATGATTTTGCCCGTCTTTAAATTACGTTCAAAACCGCCATGATAACATACGATGACAACGTCGGCGATTTTCTTCAGCCGAGGTACTAATTCCTTAGCAACCGAAACAGCAGTGTGGAAGTGGACTTCTTCGTTGACGTTATCATGATTCTTCCACTGTAATACGGCGCGGGTCGTTAATCCTAAAATAGCAATTTTGATGCCAGCACGTTCAATGATTCGGTACTGCTGACCAAAAAGCGGCCGGCCAGCACTATCCAGAATATTTGCGTTGACAACTGGGCGGTCACTAGCAGCCAGCGCGCGCTCCAAGTAGTCAGTCCCATAGTCAAACTCATGGTTGCCTAAAATTTCGGCATCGTAGTGGATTTGATTGTAGATCCTGGCTAGCGGCAGCGGGTCTGAATGCGGTTGCACCTGAGCGACATAGTAGGCTAAAGGTGAACCAGCTAAAAAATCACCATCATCAATGGTGATTACCGGCCCCGGTGCTGACTGCTGTTCCTTAGCAAGCACAGTTGCGGCCCGAATGAGTCCAAACGGCATGTTTGCTCTGGGCTTGACGTAATTAGTTGGAAAAATAAAGCCGTGCGTATCGCTGGTTGAAAGAATCGTGAGTGTGACCATTTCGTTTCCTCCAATGCGGTTAGTAATGTTATAGAAAATTATAGTTTTTTTCTGTCGGGATAGCAACTCGGTGAATACCAGTGTTATGTAGAGGAGTTGGGGTGATTAAGGGCGTGACTAAAATTCAGGCTGGGTTCTGGCGACTGAGCTTAGTCGGGCTACAGCAAGCAGAGACTTGCACCTAGTGAAGAAAAGGCATAAATCCAAGACCGGGATTTCCACCTTTTCCCCACTAGGCTCCAGTCTCTAAGCGCTTGCTTTCGCACCCTGGATTTAGTCGGGTTCCAGCAAGCAGAGACTTGCACCTAGTAGGAAAAAGGCATAAATCCAAGCCCGGGATTTCCACCTTTTCCCCACTAGGCTCCAGTCTCTAGGCGCTTGCTTCCGCACCCTGAATTTAGTCGGGTTCCAGCAAGCAGAGACTTGCACCTAGTGAAGAAAAGGCATAAATCCAAGCCCGGGATTTCCACCTTTTCCCCACTAGGCTCCAGTCTCTAAGCGCTTGCTTTCGCACCCTGGATTTAGTCGGGTTCCAGCAAGCAGAGAGCTGCATGTAAGTGACAGCCAACTAAAATCCAAACCCGGGATTTTTGTCGTCCGCCCCTTACACTCCGCTCTCTAGGCGCTTGCTTTCGCACCCTGGATTTAGTCGGGTTCCAGCAAGCAGAGACTTGCACCTAGTAGGAAAAAGGCATAAATCCAAGACCGGGATTTCCACCTTTTCCCCACTAGGCTCCAGTCTCTAGGCGCTTGCCTTCGCACCCTACAAAAAAAGATCCACCCGGGGGAGGGTAGATCCAACATAGGAGTAGGCATTTTCGTGATGGGGTTCACGGAAATTTATTTTACTTTGGAGGAGTAAAATGAAAAAGCTTACTTAATATCCTTAAATATTAGGTTATTAGTAATATAAAGCCGAAATGTGAAGAAAGTGTGAAGATAACATAACAGTTTGGTAACCAAATGGTTATTTTTCGATAGTTAAGCCCCTCATTTAATTGCCGTTCTGCATATAAACCATCTGGTCCATCGAGATTTTCTTATGAAGTTCATCCACCAATTCGCTTGAGAGATGTTCGTGCTGACTGACGCCCTGCACGTAGCTGTATTCAAATTGAAAGGCCATTAAGAACAGTTCGTTTTCTTTCTCGCTCGTTTCTTCACTCTTAGTTCGCCGCGTGTGACGCTGATTGTAGTAGTGACGAAGGACGTCGATTTCCTGGCGGTTATCGTCGGTTTCAATGGAATCGAGGTAGCCAATGACCCGGTTATAGCCGATTTCGCTTAACTTACCAAACGCTGCCCGTGCTTCCCGACTCACGTTTCGGCCGTGGCCTTGTGGTCGGCGCCCATGACGGTGTCCGCGAGCTGGCCGCACGGCAGGGTTAGTTTGCTGAGCCTGCGGTAAATTGTCGATTTGCTTGACGGCAGGCAGTAATTTTGGCGTAGTTGATTGTGCCAGCTGTTTTTGCTGTCTGCTCTTTTGTTTATCAGTAGTAGGGAGTTTGTCGTTTTGATGGTCGCGATAGAATTTTTGAAATTCATTAAATTCCTTGGTCTGACCGTGTCCTTGGAGCGATTTCATCTTCGCTTGACGCGTTTTCACAAAGGCCTTATTGAAGTGGTTGCGAGAGGCTTTAGGGAATAAACGAAAACCGAGCATTTTGACCCACATTTTAGCTGTTTCCCAAGGTGTGAGAAAAGCGAACTGTGATTGAAAGAGTACCGCACGAATATACTGCCAGCCAATGGCGGCGTCAACTTCACCCTTGTCGATCATTTCTAATGTGGTTGACTGCTCCACTTCCTCGGTCTGTTCCAGCAACTGATGAACCAGTTTAGAATTTGCGTTTTTTCGGTACTGGCTTTTTTGACTGTTTAAAATTTCAATGACGCCGGGTAACGCGCCGGATTGATCGTTTAAACTGCGCAGCTGATCGATCGCGAAGTTGACCATTTTGACCAGTTGTTCACTAAACTCATCAGCGGAGTAGGGTGCCTGTTTATTTGGCAAGAGAAACGGCAACAATAAAGTAGGGACGATCATACTAAGCAAAATGATGATGCCAGCAATCAAAATAATGGCGCTGCGAAACGGGAAAACGTGGTTAGCCACAGTTAGGGGTAACGAGAAGGCCATTGACAGGGTAATGGTACCATGAACACCGCTCAATGCCATCACGACACTATCTTTGATACGAGTCTCCTTAAACGGCAGTGAAACCAAGTTAAACATGCACCAGAGGAAACGCATCAGCGTCATCAGCAGATACAAGCCCACCGCGGTCATGAGTAAAAGTGGTAAGTCACGCATTTCAGTAGTTGAAAGGTCATTCCAAACGCTTGGGATCGAAGCCCCCAGTAACACGAAGACGAACCCGTTAAGCAGGTTGGTCACCGTTTCCCAGGTGGTCTTGGTGACCACTTGAGTTTGAGTTGAAGTTAACCGCAGCCGCTGACCCTGGATACCGTGAACGATGCCGGCAGCCACCACGGCTAAAATACCGGAAAAGCCGAAGTGTTCGGCGGTTAAGTAAACAATAAACGGCGTCAATAAGCTAAACGGCAGGATGACAGAGATGGTGTCCAGCGTTTTACGCTGAAAGAACACCCGGATCATGACGATGAGCATTCCAAGAACGGCGCCGACTGCGATTCCGCCTAAGAAGACGACCAAAAAGTGTTCCGTTCCTTGGGCCAGCGAAAATTCACCGGTACTAAAAGCAGTCAGTGCCAGATCCATGGCCACGATGCCGGAAGCATCATTGAAGAGTGATTCATTTTCTAACGCCCCCATGACGTGTTCGGGGACTTCAATACCAGACGTAATTGAGGTCACGGCTACGGCATCTGTCGGTGTGACGATCGCAGCTAATGCAAAGCACAGCGCTAACGGCAGGGTGTGCCAGAGAGTATGAGTGAGCGCACCGCCGGCGAGGATGGTGACCAATGCCAGCACAATGGCTAAGGACAGTGTGGAGCTGATATTTTTGCGTAAACGGTGCATGTCGGTATTTTGACCGTCATTAAACATTAGTGGCGCGATGATCACCAGCATAAAGATTTCCGGTTCCAAATGGAAATGATTGAAAAGCGGTACTAGCGACAGCAGTATTCCCGCAATAATTTCGTAAAAGGCCAGCGGAATTTTCGGATAAATGGCGTAGATAATGTTGGCGGCAATCGCGGCAACCACTAGCAGCAAAATTGTAAAGAACGAAGTCAATGAAACCACTCCCCCAAATAAGTTAAATAAATTGTAACCCATGTTTTTATTGATTACTATAATCTCATCACTTACGGTGCAATAACAAATTCACTAATGATTAAACTCAAATATTGAGTGTCAAATTTAACTTCCAAAGAGTAAGTAACCCCAGGTAAATCGGGGGTTTCAGCACGTTATAACGGATTCATAAATTGATAAATCAATTTTATAAACGTACACAAGATGATTTTGTTATAACAAGCGTGGTTATAACATTTTCAACGATTTTCACCAGGAAATATAAATATCTTTTCACAAGGGGAAAACTATAAAAGTAGTATTGAATTTTTCTAATTTTGATGGTATTATGAACTTGTTCGTGATGAGGTGTTGGGGACTTAGTAATAAATGAATTTAAGATGCACCTTTGCTTTTGTTTTAGTTTTTTATTTGTTACTAGGAAAAGCGAAATAAAGGAAGTGCTTAGATATGATTAATTTATATGTTGCACCAAGCAGTGCTTCAAGCCGTAAAGCTCGTGCATGGTTAGAAGATCATCACATTCCGTTTAAGGAACGTAACATTAAGTCCAATCCACTTAATGCCGATGAAGTTAAGCAGATTCTGCGTTTAACCGAAAACGGCAGTGAGGACATTATTTCTACGCGATCAAACGTCTTTAAAAAATTACACATCAATTTAGATGATTTAGCGGTAAGTCAGTTAGTTAACTTAGTTGTTAAGTATCCTGATTTAATTAAGCGGCCAATTATCTTTGATGATAAGCGTTTGGAAGTTGGTTACAACGAAGAAGAAATTCGCCGGTTCTTACCGCGTGAAGTTCGTGTAGCCGAGTTACGCGACTTAGAATCACAGCTGAGTTCATAATTTAATATTAACGTACAGCAGCATCTCAATTTGAGATGCTGCTTTTTTGTCTAGAGTAAAAAAACAGCTTGACGGTTAAAAAACTGACCGTCAAGCTGATGCTGATTAAAAATAGTAAGTTAAAAGTTAAAGAAAGACAGTTGTTTAAACTGATCCTGTTTAGTGGCAGATGGACGATACTCCGAATACCGCTTGGCTAATTCAGGATGTTCAAGCAGGTTCAGAGTCGAAATGATCAACTGGCGAATCGTTGCCGTGTCAATCTGGGAGTAGCCGGCAATTTGGGCAAGAACAAGGGCGTTGATACGACGGATCAGACGGTCATCGTGCGTTAAGTGGTTTAAGCTACGAAGGATTTTCCGCGCGTCAAAGAGCGCTTTTTTTCCGTTTTTCTTTTCCACAAAGCGAACCGTAATCTGAATGTGTGATTGTTGCGGCTTTTGTTTGTTCACGGCTTAAGTCTCCTTTTTCTCGATATGTTAATCGTAGAACATCTGTTTGAAAAAAGCAACAAGATATAGCATAACTTTATCATTTTTCTACCAGATGTGGTAGATGCTTCGTTTCGACGCCTAACAGAGCGTTAGCTGCCGTTTTTAAGCGGTCCAACTGCTGATTACTAGCAGAAAGAACATAAATGATACAAAAAAACCTGATTATCCAACTGATAATCAGGTTCTGGGGTATTTTTTGTTATGATTAATCTAAGGGCGTTACTCGAGCGGTACCAACATGGTGCCACCAAGGGGCCTTAACGGATTCAATGATCACACCGCGGTTTTGAGAATCAATCATTTTACCGTGGCCAATGTACATCCCAACGTGGCTGATACTGTGCTTACTGCCACCAAAGAAAACCAAGTCACCCTTCTTAGCGTGGGCGTATGAAACTTTCTTAGAATTGTTGTATTGTGCTTGGGCAGTACGCGGGATGACTTTTGAAGCACCCTTTCTGTAGACGTATGACGTCAAGCCTGAGCAGTCAAAACGTGAAGGACCAGTTGAGCCCCAGCCGTATGGTTTGCCAAGTTGACGGCTAGCAACTTTATAGATCTTTGAGTAAGAAGGTGTGTCGGCTTTTGCTGTGGTACTGTGAGTCATATTGGAAGCAACTGTAAAACCGAATACTGCAATTGCTGTTAACGCAAGTTTAATAAACCATTTCTTCATAATTCTTAAATATCCCCTTTTTATGTAGTGCAACTTTTTAAAATTCATATTTGTCTTAATCAATTCAACGAGACTAAGTGTATCAATTGTAGGTTACAGTAATGTTTCAGTGAATTATCTATTAGATTAATGAATACGACAGAAACGTAATTTTTGGCTGAAATACCATTTTTAGAGCCGTACTGAATGCTGGTACTACAAGCCTTAGCTGTTTATTTCAGAATTGTAACAAACGCTGGAAAATTGGGGAAATTTTCATCAAAATAAAGCAAAAAAACCGCAATTAGTTTTAAAATCACGGTTTTGAGGACTATTTTTCAGTTGATTACAGGTTAATTTCCGATTGCGGTGTTCCATCAGTTGGTAATTGCAAATAGCGCAGATGGGACATATCGATGATACTAATGTAGTGGGTAAAATTATGGTTGGTCGGCTGCTTGCCGGTTTGTTTTGGAATGACGACCTGATCAAGAATGGCTTTCGCTCGTGACACGGCAGTTTTTGCCGCTGCCGGTTGGGGCTGGCCCCAAAGATTGATGGCTGTTCTAATGAAGCGGTTGGTGGGAATCGGACCTTCTGGCAACGGCTTGTTATCCCTTAACCACTGACTAGCAGCGCTTGGCAAGTGAGCAGAGTCAGTAGTTAAAAAGCGGTTAACACGTTTCTGGTGGTCGGCTAATTCCGGCGTGTTGGTCAGGACGTGTAAGGGATCATCAATTAATCGCAGCGAGTGTGCAGTTGGCTCCAGTACGGCGACGGCGCCAGTGCTGTCAGCTAACAGCCAGTGGAAGGGGTAGACCTTATTTTCCGCGTACCAGACTTTACCTATCAGGGCCACGTTTTTCAGGTCAGCAGCGACTTCTGCTACGGTACTGTGCTGGCTAAGCACCCACAAGATCAGGTCCTGAGGGGTCAGGTTCGTCATATCGGCCTGCGGTTCATCATAGTAGTGAACCCGGTTGGGAAAGTACAGTTCGGCACAGCTCAGCCCGGCACTGTTTAAACCGTCGCCAAAAAGGTAGTGTTTGTTCAAGTGGCGCGCGGAACCGACGATGCGGTACTGGGTGAGGTGTTGTTCACCTAAAATCGGCCGCCATTTCGTGCCGGCTTTAAGAACGGTGGGCCGCCATGGATCAACGTTGGGAAAGTCCATTGTTCGAGCCAGCAGGTGGGTGCCATCTGCCGCTGTTAACGTGAGACTGGTACACATTTCAAAAGCCCCCTAGTTGTGTTGTATAATGCTATTATAGGCTAGTGAAACAATTCTACCTAAGGACTTGTTTTTAAGGCGCACTTTCGATAATCTAGAGGGAAGTTAAGCGTTTCTCTAGATGGAACAAAGCGATAAAAGCGTTAAATCATGGATGAGAATGGGAGAATAAAAATGAAATCAGCATGGAATTTAGTCGGCATGGGGCTGTGGCTCCTGCTATTAATTTACTTAATTTGGATGGTGCACGATATGCGGGTGCGCCGGCTGAAGCTTTTAGTGAAAGAGAAGCGCTCCTGGTCGTGGCAAAACATCACTCAATCAAGTCTTGAACTGGTCATTTTTCTGCTTGGCTTATGGGGCATGGGCTACACCACGTTGTTTCAGGATGTACGTCAGCTTAACCCTCAGCGTGTGACGGTTTCCTACCAATATAAGCCGTTGGTTTTGGATACCAGTATGGCTGACAAATCGGATTACGTGATCGTTAAGACGGGTAATGGCCGTAAACCGGCACAATACTATACGTTCTATACGCAGGGTGAAAAAAACATTGTACCCGGTGACAGTGCCACGGTTTCGTCAGGGAAACACCCCATTAACCTAGTAGCTTCATCGTATAAGTGGAACAAGGCCAAGGTTAATCAAATGGAAAAGCGGCACCAAAAAGCTTGGGTCGGCGTGGTTGAGACGACCTATAAGAAGAATTTCTTAAACGGGATCGGTCTGCACGCGGGCCGTTTAGCTAACCGCTTTACGTTGATTCGGGTGCCGGATCACTCTTTTGTTAAACAAGTGACTGATAATAACGAACAGTAAAACAAAATCAGCAATACGAAAAGCACCGCCCTTCACATAAAGGGCGGTGTCTTTTTGAGTTAACTCGTGTCCAATCCTGATGGGGTTGGGGGTAATCACCATAGTCAAGCCTGGTCGTATATCTACGGAGCCACGTACTTGAACTGATCGTTTGGAGGTGGTAATCACCATGTAATAGTATAGTCAGTTTCGGGCCGAATGTTTAACATATGGCTCATATTTTTAGGGCTTAGCGTAATCGTTGGGATCGGCTGACAGCGGACCGTACTGATCCATCTCCGCGTCACGGTAATCCCACCACTCGTTTTCATAACCGACAAAGCCGGCAGCTGTCATGGCAGCAAGTAAGGTTTGATAATTTTTTTCTTGAGTGGCCGTTCGGGGGTAATCGCGGACGGCTTTACCAGTAAAGTCATCAAAGCCCGTTTGCATTTCCACTTCCTGACCGTTCAAATCAGTGAGGGTCAGATCGAAGGTTACCCCTTTTTGATGGGAGTAATTCGGGTTGGGTTCGGCCACCCAAGTAGGGTCCGAAACCACTTCGAACAGCTTTTCCTGCGCCTCCACGGGTCGATAGGCATCCCACACTTTAATACGGAACCCTTGCTGTTTCAGTGCTTTAGCAGCTTTACCAAGCTTTTTAGCGGTTCCCGTGCGAGCAATCGCGGTCGTAAAGTCATAGATCACGCGGCCGGTAAAGTTGTCGGTAGTGGCGTACTTAAGGTCGACAATAATGTCTGGATCTGCGTCTTGAATGTTCATGAAGCCATCTTCAATCATTAATATCCCTCCTGTGATGACATTTTCAAGGGGATTATAGCATAGGTCCGATGGAAGTTGATACCCGCAAGCATCACAATATTGATTGGCTAATTTTAAAATTAGCCCTAAGCCCGCCAAGACGACATGATGATTAACGCCCAATAATTAGAGAAAGCTTTAATCAGATGACACAGAGGTTAGTAGATAAGTAAAGATTAATGATAATAATCAGTAAAAAAATTAGAAATTTTCAAAGAATGGTCATAATTTGGTTACTTATCTCCGATAAACTAAAAATTGTAAAAACAATCGTATTAAGGAGATGAGGACGATGCAAGCACCGAAAACGGAACCCAAAAAAAGACGGTTTAAAATGCCGTCAGCGTATACCATTCTGTTCATGATCATTGCGTTAGTAGCCATTTTGACCTGGATTATTCCAGCTGGGGCTTATAACACAGATAAAGCTGGCAATATTATTGCGCATACGTATAAATCCGTGACCGCCAACCCGCAAGGTATTTGGGATGTCTTTATGGCACCCGTTTACGGGATGATCGGTAATGACCATACTGAAGGCGCAATTTCTATTTCGTTATTTATTTTGGTAATCGGGGGCTTTCTTGGCGTCGTTAATAAAACGAAAGCCTTGGATGACGGTATCGGTGCTGTCGTCCGCAGATATAAAGGTAAAGAAAAACGCTTGATTCCAATTTTAATGATTTTGTTTGCGTTAGGCGGAACGACTTACGGGATGGCGGAAGAAACCATTGCGTTTTACCCACTGCTGATTCCCGTCATGATTGGTGTCGGGTTTGATTCACTGACCGCGGTGGCAATTATTTTAGTCGGGTCACAAATCGGCTGTTTGGCGTCTACCGTGAATCCGTTTGCGACGGGGGTGGCCAGTCAAACACTGGACCTCTCCATGGGACAGGGAATTTTCCCGCGGTTAATTTTACTGGTGATCACACTGATCGTGAGTATCTGGTACGTATACCGCTACGCGTCAAAGGTTGAAAAAGATCCTAGCAAGTCTGCCATATTCGAACAGCGTCAAGAAGACCTTGACCGCTTCTCCGTAAGTGATGCGGATGATGCCGGTACGATGACTGGTCGGCAAAAGGGTGTCCTAACGTTATTCGGGCTGACTTTCTTACTGATGATTATCGGCTTGATCCCTTGGAGTACGATCAATGACAAATGGACTTTCTTTGAAAGTGCAACGAAGTGGTTAGCGGGTATTCCGTTCTTAGGCAACTTATTAGGTAGCGACATGGTACCGATGGGTGACTGGTACTTCTCAGAAATTACCATGCTGTTCCTATTAATGTCAGTAGTTGTGATGTTCGTTTACAAGATGAAGGAAGCAGATTTCATCAACGCCTTTATTAGCGGAATGGCGGACTTCCTGAGCGTAGCAATTATCGTTGGGGTGGCCCGTGGAATTCAAGTGGTGATGAACGATGGTTTGATTACCGACACGGTGCTGCACTGGGGTGAACTGGGACTTAAGGGCCTTTCAGAAAGTGTCTTCATTATCATCACGTACATTTTCTACATCCCAATGTCCTTCCTGATCCCGTCAACTTCAGGCTTAGCGTCGGCAACGATGGGAATTATCGGCCCAATGGGTAAATTTGCGGGCGTGGACGGCAGTGTTGTGATTACGGCGTACCAAGCAGCGTCGGGCTGGGTAAACTTGATTACCCCAACCTCAGGTGTTGTGATGGGGGCTTTGGCCATTGCGCACATCAACATTAGCGTGTGGTGGAAGTGGATTGCTAAACTGATGATTTATCTGTTCATTGTTAGTTGTGTGTATTTGGGGGTGTTGGCGATATTGTAAGGTGCAAGGTGCGGATACAGGCGGTTAGAGACTGGAGCCTAAGCTGATGCCGGTAAAAATCCCGGTTTTGGATTTATACCGGTATTGGCTTAGGTGCAAGTCTCTGCCTGGAGTAGCCCGATTAGGCAAGGTGCGGAAACAAGCGGTTAGAGAGCGGAGTGTAAGGGGCGGGCGCCGAAAATCCCGAACTTGGATTTTGGGTGGCTGTCCCTTACATGCAGCTCTCTGCTTGTTGTAGCCCGATTAGGCAAGGTGTGAGATGCAGCTCTTTGCCTAGTGCAGCTCGATTCAGCAATATAAAATTATCCCCCGACACAGAAAAAAAGGAGGCCCAAAACATGCAAACTTACATCAAACCAACTCACAAACAAGCCGCCGTTGACGCGCTAAAACGGCTGGTAAAACATCCTTCGAGTACCACTGAAGCAGTTCCAGGCGCGCCGTTTGGCCAGCCCATCAGAGATGCCCTAGATGAAATGATGCGGATCTGCGCCGAATTGGGGTTTAAAACCTACACTGATCCGGACGGCAATTACGGTTATGCTGAGGTTGGCGAAGGCGAAGCAATCTTTGGCATCCTCGGACACGTCGACGTTGTTCCGGCTGGTGATGTAGCCGATTGGCACCATGACCCGTTTGACCTTACCGTGGAAAACGGTGTGATGTATGGTCGGGGTGTTCAGGATGATAAAGGGCCGTCAGTGGCCGCATTATACGCAGTTAAGGCGCTGATGGACGCTGGCGTGACCTTCAAAGAACGGATTCAGTTCATCTTTGGGACTGACGAAGAGACCCTTTGGCGGGGAATTGCCGTGTATCAGCAAAAAGAAGAACCGATCACTCACGGTATCGCCCCAGATTCCGAGTTCCCGGTGACGTACGCCGAAAAGGGCTTGCAGCAGTCCTACTTTGTGGGGCCGGGCAGTACTGAATTTACCCTGACAATGCAAAACGCGTTCAATGCCGTACCGGCTAAAGCACAGTACAATGGGCCCAAGTTAGCGGAAGTGAAAGCGGCACTGGCTGATCTTGGCTTTGACTACGACACCGATGAGAACGGCATTACGGTCACCGGAAAATCCGTCCATGCCATGTTAGCGCCGCAGGGCACTAACGCGGTGTTGCGGCTGGCGATGGCACTGGATAAAGTCTTTCCGGACGGCCCGCTTGGGATTATCGGACGCTGTTTTAAGGAAGACGCGACCGGTACGAACTTAGTCGGCGAGGTATCGGATGAAGCCTCCGGTCAGCTCACCGTTAATATTTCAAACATTGAAGTGAGCGAAAAGGAGACCCGGATGCAGGTGGACATGCGAATCCCGGTAACCGTGGACCATGACGAGCTGATTCAAAAAATGACCGAGAAAGTGGCGGCGTTTGGTTATCGTTATGAGGACTTTGATTATTTGGCACCGCTATACGTACCGAAAGACAGTGAGTTAGTGGAAAAATTAATGGCTGTCTATCATGAAGTTACCGGTGATGATACCGGGCCGCAGGTTTCTGGCGGCGGCACCTACGCGCGGACGATGAACCAGTGCGTGGCGTTCGGAGCGATGCTGCCAGGTGTCCCAGACTACATGCACCAGGTTGACGAGCAGTGGGCAGTCGAAAAAATGGTCACTGCCATGGAAATCTATGCAGCTGCGATCAAGGCGATTGCCGGGCAATAACCGTTAATAATGAGGGCACAAAAAGGGATTGCACTTTAGTTCAATGTCTCAAAATTTAGATTCTAGCCATGTAACGCAAAAGATGCCAGTTCCGACGAACATTGTCGGAGTGCGATAATCCCTTTATGGTTGTCAGATGAAATACAATAATTCATCTGATGA
>NZ_BCMI01000010.1 GCF_002217985.1 Secundilactobacillus pentosiphilus | reverse complement strand
GATTTAATCGTAACATGTGAGGACCTCGTGTCCTTTTATAATTTCCTAAAACCAATCAAAAAACTGGCATTGGTTATTCACCAATACCAGAAATTGTAGACCCAAATTATTTACTTAATAATGACTTAACGGTCTTGTTAACTAAACTACCGTCGGCCTTACCTTTAAGCTTAGGCATTACCGCACCCATGACTTTACCAAAGTCAGCCATTGAACTGGCACCAACTGCGCTAACTGTCTGAGTAACGATATCTTTAACTTCATCGTCGCTCAGTTGCTTTGGTGCGTATTTTTCTACTATCTTGATTTCGGCATCCAAACCGTCAACTAAATCTTGACGGCCGGCATCCGCGAATTCCTCACGGGATTCTTTGCGCTGCTTAAGTTCACGAGAAAGCACCGTTAATTCTTCATCGTCGCTTAAATCGTGACCAACCTTGATTTTTTCGTTAGTCAAGGCTGCCTTGATCATCCGAATAACACTTAAGGATACCTTGTCACGAGCCTTCATGGCCGTTTTTAAATCTTCTGTCAATGTGTCTGATAATGACATATGAAAACCTCCTAATGATCATTAATTGGTTCACCATCCGGCGTTGCCAATTTTCAACTCAAAAAAAGACTCCTGTTAAACAGGAGCCTCGGTGCAACTAGAAACGCTTCTTATTCTTGCGTTTTCTTGCTGCTTCTGATTTTAATTTCTTTTTAACGCTTGGCTTTTCATAAAACTCACGTTTACGGTATTCTTGTAAAGTACCGCTTTTTGAAACGGTTCGTTTGAAGCGCCGAAGAGCATCGTCAAGAGACTCGTTTTTGCGAACGACTGTCTTTGTCATGTAAATCCCTCCCTCCGAGCTCTAGTAGTAACCGATTGAAAATGAACAACAAAAGAAGCCCTTCTCAATAGTTCCTTTTAATTATACCTACCTATTTGCAGAACGTCAATCATTTCAATTAAGTTTTCACCCAGAAATTCAAATATCAGCTGTTGGTTTAGACCTGTGCTAAAATTAGGCTAACTACAGAATAACGGAGGCTTCATTATGGCTGAAAAACCAACTGAAAATTCAGATATCGATATCTTCATTATTTCAGATTCATCTGGTGAAACAGCGTTGACCGTGGCACAAACGGCCGTGGCACAATTTCCGGACATCCAAATTAAGTATCAGCGCTTTCCCTTCATTCAAACTGAGTCCATTCTCAGCGGTATTTTAAAGATGGCTGCCAAAAAGAATGCCGTCCTTTACTATACCCTGGTCACCCGATCCTTAAGTGAACAGGTGCGCAGCTTTACTGAAGAAAATCACCTGCAGGCCTTTGACTGTATCCAACCTGCAATGAAAGCACTGGCCAATCGAGCTGGCGTCAAACCCGCTTCGATTCCAAGCATTAACCACAGTCTCACGGATACCTACTTTGATCGCATTGGTGCCATGGAATTTGCTGTGGCCTACGACGATGGCAAAGACCCTACTGGTTTGCCAAAAGCCGATATTGTGATTCTCGGTGTTTCCCGGACGTCTAAAACGCCACTATCACTCTTTTTAGCAAACCGGGGCATTAAGGTTGCCAATTTGCCATTATCACCTACTTCACAGCTGCCCGATGAACTTTGGCAAGTTGACCCGAAAAAGATTATTGGCCTGACAAACAGTCCTAAAGTTCTCCGCCGTATCCGTCAGCAACGGATGCTTTCGTACGGTCTACCCGCAGAAAGTGCTTATTCAGACACCGAAAAGATCAAAGCAGAACTCAAATACGCAGACGAAATTTACAAAAAAATTGGCTGCTTGGTCATTAACGTTTCCAATAAATCAATTGAGGAAACGGCGACTCTAATCCTGGAAAATTTGAATTTGGAACCAGCTGAAATCGACACCATTAAAGACTGATTGTGCTGACCATCTTTAATCAAAAATATTTATCGTCACCCGTCACTAAAAATCACGTTTACATGACACTGCTCATTAAAGTCTAAGTAAAATAACGCATCGGTTTAAGCAAAGGAGTGATTGCATTGACTAAAATTGGGATTCTTACAGGAAGCCTCCGTAAGGCCGCCTATTCTAAAAAGGTCGCTAATGAACTAGCCAATTTATTGCCCGTTCGAATGACACCAGTCTTCATGGAAATTGCTCAGTTGCCACTGTATAACGCTGATTTGGATGATGCCGATCTGGTACCCGCCTGGGAAACGTTCCGTCAGCAGTTAGATGACGTTGACAGTTTAATCATTGTCACCCCTGAATACAACCGAGGCATGACCGGCGCGCTGAAAAACGCCTTCGATGTTGGCTCAAAGCGCCAGAACCACTGGAAAAATAAAGTGGCCTTAGTAGCTTCAAGTTCGCCGGGAACCATCGGCGGCTTCGGTGCCAACCAACAGGTCCGTCAAGTACTCGTCACTTTGAACGTCATACCGGTGCAACGACCGGAAGTTTATCTTGGACACGTTAATCACTTGTTTGATGACCAAGGTCTGATGACTAATCCCAAAACCATTGCTTTTTTACAAACCGCAATCAACGCTTTTGTGAGCTTACAATCAAGATTAAAAACGCCAGCTGACAAGGTTGCCGCACCACTAATGAGGTACGAACCCGGCCGTTTCTATATCCGCGACGAAAGTGGTATTGTGCTGGCAGAAATTATTTTTCACGACCAGCAGAACAGACGGATCAGGATTACTGATGTTCAGGTCAGTGAACTGCTTCGTGAGCCCGAAACCACTGATCAGCTCATTTTACGGGTCGTGCGTTTTGCGCAGATTCATCAATTGACCATCATTCCTGATGCTGATCAGGCACGGACTTTTGTGACCAAGCACCCGAAATACCGGCGCTGGTTCACTCTAGGTGAATAAATTAACCATCTAAAAACAACGTGATCAAGGAATTCCCTTCGATCACGTTGTTTTTAGTTTCTTTAGTTATTCATCTTCAAACCCCAGGGTGGCGTCAAAGGGCTTTTGTGCCAAAACATCCGCTTCGATATTCGCATTAAACGTTTGGCGTTTGAGCATTTCAACTTCGTAACCGTACGGCGCCAACTTGTGCTTTTTATCCACGGCAACCCACGGTGTTTCCATTATCTTAGGCACGTTGACCAAACTTGGATGATGGGCAACCGCGTTTAAGGCATCAAAACCGATAGTGCCGTTACCTAGCAGTTCATGCCGGTCCTTATGACTGCCCTGCGGGTTCTTGGAATCATTTAAATGAATCACCTGCAACCGGTCTAAACCGATAACATCATCAAACTGTTTCAGTACACCATCGAAATCGTCCTTAATGGCATAGCCGGCGTCACTTGTATGACAGGTATCAAAACAAACTGATAGTTTATCGTTGTCGACCACTTGATTGATGATCGAGGCCAGCTGTTCAAACGTGATACCGACTTCTGTCCCTTTGCCGGCCATGGTTTCCAGTGCAATTTTAACCTTCTGATCCGGTTCAATAATCTCGTTTAACCCTTTTGCAATCTGGGCAATGGCCGCTTCGGGACCGGCCCCCACGTGAGCCCCTGGGTGCAGCACAATTTGAGTGGCCCCGATGGCTTCAGCTCGTTTAACTTCTTCTCTGAGAAACTGAACTGCAAACGGGTAGTTGGCGGGTTTGATTGTGTTCCCCAGGTTAACCACGTACGGTGCATGGACCACGATTTGGCGCAGTCCGTGTGCTTTCATAAAGGCGTGGCCGGCTTCAATGTTAAGGTCCTCGATCGGTTTGCGCCGAGTATTCTGTGGCGCACCCGTATAAACCATAAACACGTTTTCACCGTAGCTGGCCGCTTCCTTGGCCGACCCCAGTAACATATCCTTACCCTTCATACTAACGTGTGAGCCAATTAAAAATGTCATTTAGCCATTCCCCCTAAGATTACTTGAACCACTTTCGCCGAAGCACAACCATCTTCCCAATCACAGTATTTCTGATTAAAGCCAGCCATCTGTGACTGATATTCCGCAAATTTTCCCTGCCTTGCAAACTGCTTTAAATAAGCATCAAACGTTTCCTCATCAGTTGCCAGTGGCCCGGGGATTTCTGCTTGATAGTCAAAATAAAACCCCCGCAGCTGATCACGATAATGTTCGAGATCATAAGCATAGAACAGCATCGGCCGGTTCAGGTTAGCAAAATCAAACATCACTGATGAATAGTCAGTGACCAATAAATCGGTGATCAAATAGAGGTTAGCAATATCCTCATCCGCAATGATTTTCACCCGGTTTTCAAAACCGCTAATATCAATATGATCCTTCACTAAATAATGCGGCCGCAGTACTAAGACCGTGTTTTCATCCACCTGTTCAAAGAAGCGGTGCAGGTCAAATGGCAGTTCGAAATGATACTGACCGGTTTTAATAGCGTCGTCATCTCGCCAGGTCGGTGCATAAGTGATCACCGTTGCATCCGGATCACCAACTAGGCGCTGCTTCAATTGCTGAATCTTCACTGGCTGATTTTGCTGGTAAAGCACGTCGTTTCGAGGATAACCAATATCCAGAAACTGGTTATGAAATTGAAACGCTGACCGGAAGATCTTTTTAGAATAATCGTTTGGTGCGATCAAATAATCCCATCGGGCAGCTTCCCGGGTAAACTGACGGTAATAATCGGTGGTTTTCGTCCCCGGAATGGCCACGTGTTCGATATCCACACCGAGGTGCTTCAACGGTGTTCCGTGCCAGGTCTGGATGTAAGTGGTCAGCTTATTTTTATGCCACCAATTAGGCAGTCTGGAATTAAACACCCAAAAACCAGCGTGTGCCATAAGCCAAACCCACTTAAACGAAAACCGTTTGACTAATTTGATGTCCGGATATTTAGCGTGCAGCGCTTTATACCGTCGCGGTTTAACCCCAAAGTAAGCCGTCTTTTTAAACGCCGGACGGTCGGCTACTAGCTGACGGTAAATGGCCGCCGGATTATCGTTAATATCGTTACCATTAAAACTCTCAAACATCACCAAATCTTTTTTAGCCGGGATACAAATAAACCCATCGTTTAAAACGATGAGCCCATAGCGAATCACGATTTTTAGACCTTTAATGACCTGATTTTTAAGCCCAGTCAGTTGCATCGTAATTCCTCCTTGTTTAACTTACTAAATTAAATCAACGAACCGTGAACGGAACTTGTAGTGCAAGTGTGAGCCGACTAGTAAGAAGAACAGCACGATCAACCAGAATTCAATGGTTAACACCGGCCGTTGCCAAAACCAGCCTTGACCCATCATTGATTCCCGGAAACCGGAAACCACGTAGAAAAATGGGTTCAACTGTAAAATCCGAATGGCGATTGGCGGAAAACCGCCAGTTTCAAAATTAAACAGCACACCAGAAATATAGAATAACATCCGCATAATGGACTGCAGCAGGATATGATAATCACGGATCAGAATCGATACCGCGGAGTTAAAAATACCAAAAGCAATCAGGAACATGATCATGCAAAAAAAGTAGTAAAGCGATTCAACCCAATAGATACTCGGCCGAATACCGTATAACAAGCCAACAATGACTGATACAACCAACATTGTCCAAAACGAGCTTAAATTAGAAACAATTTTTATCGATGGCAAGGCGGACATGGGAAACTTCATCTTAGAAACCATGCTGACACGCTGGTAGATACTCTTAGAAGCATCCAGCGTTGCCCGGTTCATGAAGAACCAAGGGGTGATTCCAATGACCATCCACGGCAGGTAATCAATACCACTGCTGGCACCATGCTTAAGACCAACACCAAACACTAACCAATAAATACAGATTTGAATTAAAGGATATAAATATTCCCACACCAAGCCAAGGTAATGGCTTTGGTAGCTGGCGCGGTCTTCATACTTCGAAATTCTAAAAATCATGCCTAAACTCTCAAATTGTTCTTTAAATAACGTTACGACCTCTTTCAAAGGTTAACACTCCTTTACGCTATTTACTTTGCTAAATAGCGGCAGTAATATTCCACAACCCGTTGGGTCGCATGGCCATCATTATAAGTATTCCAATGATGGTTAAACTTGGTAAAGTCAGTTTTGCTGTCAGCTGATATGGCCGCCCTTAACTCTGAGGGCGTTCTCAAGGGTGCTGACGGCAGCCACTTCAAGAAGTGGGGTTGGATACCGGGACTTTGCTGATAGGCTTCCAAATCAGACATGTAAAAAAGCAGACTGTGCGCATGTGGTAACAAACTGTAGTCAAACGCAATCGATGAATAATCAGTCACTAACGTTTCGGTCACCATCAGTAAATCTGTTGTTGACAGTTGCGGATAAAACCGAACCTGGTGCGTTGTTGATTGACTAAACTGCTGTTCGTACTTCTGCAGCAACGGGTGCAGCTTCACCACCACGACAGCATTGGGGTCAGCAATCAGAGCAGACTTTAACGCCGGCGTTAATTCAAACGTCATTGAATCGCGGTATGTAGGTGCGTATAAAATCACCCGGTGATCAGCCAGGCCAGGCGCTAACCGATTAATGCGATTCAATGCCCCCTTCTGCCAGTTGGCAGAAAAAAAGCGGTCAGATCGCGGATAGCCCATGAGCTTCATCCTAGAACGTGGCACGTGATAACTATCTTGAAAAACGGTTCCCATAGCATCGGACGCCACCACGTAATCATCAAACTGATCGTAAACACGCTGGAAACGACGCTGGTCTGCTTTCGAACGCTGACTGGTTGTAGGATCACCCCAACCAAAGCGCTTAATTGCGCCGTTAGCGTGCCAAAGCTGAACAATTTTGGCATGACGCGGATGCAATAAGCCACCAAGAAACGCGTAGTAATTATCACAGAAAATCAGCTGTGAGGTCATCATCACCGGAATTCCCCTAAAAACAAAACGCAGATTATCCCGAAACGGCACCACTTTAACGCCATAAGCGGCGAGTTGTGTTGCTTCTACCTCAACGTCAGGCCGGTAAAACACGACCAGTTGCTGACCTTCAGGTAATTTATCAGCTAGCGCTAGTATAAACTTCAAATTATTGCCGAAACTCATCAGGTAAATAACTGAATGAACCTTGCTTCGCTTAAAAAAGTTCAGCGCAGATATCAACCGGACCAGCCAAATATAAATGACTTTCACAACAGACCACCAATTCTATTTTTCTCCTGTGTTACGCCACCAATAACCGGTGCCGCAACGCACAACATGGTATTATACCACATTCATATTTTAAGTAACTGGCTTTTATCAGAATTTAAGAATTTGTCAGAATAAAAACCGCTACACCATGGTATACAAGGTATAGCGGTTTAACGCTTATAATTTAGGCTCATAAAAATGACCAAGAATTTTATAAATTTCTGAGACACTGACAAAGGCGTGAGAATCCGCTTCGTCCATTGCTTCTTCTAAATCCGGCATTTCGTAACGGGAAATAACGGTAAACAGAATGGTCTTAGTGTCATGATGGTAAGCCCCTTCCGCATCGTGAACAATGGTAATTCCGCGACGAATGTGATTTTGAATCGAATCAATCACGGTTTTGGGCCGGTCAGTGATGATCATCACTTGCATAAGCTGCTGCCTTGTATAGGTCATGTCCATTACTCGGGCATTGACTACTAGGCCAATGGCAGAATAAAACGCGTGGGGCCAGCCGTACAAGAAACCCGCAGCAAGAATGATCAACAAATTAAACGTAATGTTAATCGTCCCAATTGTACGGCCAGTTTTACGCCGAATAACGATTCCCAAAATATCCAGGCCACCGGTTGAAATCCCGTTTTTTAGGGCTAGCCCAGTTCCAAACCCATTAACTGCCCCGCCAAATAAGGCACAGATGATGGGATCAGTCGTCAAGTGCACCGGGTGTAACAACTTGATCATTAAACTGGCAAGAAAAACGGCTATCACTGTATAAGCAGTAAAATTGTGCCCAATCTGCCGCCAAGCCAACACGAATAATGGCACATTCAACATAAATAGCCCTAAGGCGGTCGAAACGACAAAGCTGAGATGCCGTTCCGTCACCGTTGTTACGATTTGTGCTAATCCGGTGATTCCAGACGAATAAATGTGTCCCGGTGTCCAAAAGAAGTTCATGGCGATCGAAACTAAAATACCGTATATAAAAGCAGTCGAAATTTTTCCAATTGATTGGTGGCGTTTTACTAAACGCTGTACATCATCCATAACAAACCCTCTTTGTTTAAGCTTTCGGTGACTAACGGTATATTAGCATAGCACATCTTATCCGCCTGCACAGCAATCTTCTTATTTTCTAAAGAAAACCTCATTTAGCCTGACGATCCTGCCAGTGTCTTTGAACAAACTTTTCCCGGCCGCCAGCTTCCTGCATCGCATAACGGGCTGGATTCTTACGGTAAAATTCCTGGTGTTCTTCTTCGGCTTCATAGAATGGCTTGGCATCTTCGATCTTAGTCACGATGGGCTCATCGAACTTGCCGCTATCAATCAGCTCCTGACGTGACTTCTCCGCAACTTTTCGTTGATAGTCATCCTTCACAAAAATGACTGGCCGGTAGTTGTCACCGCGATCCTGAAACTGCCCCATAGCATCCGTTGGATCAGTCTGCTGCCAGTATATCTGAACCAGTTTTTCGTAAGGCATGATCTCCGGATCAAAGGTAATTTTAACGGCTTCCGTATGGCCGGTCGTATGGCTGCTGACCTGCTCGTAAGTTGGGTTGGCCACGTGACCGCCGGTATAACCCGAAACCACCTTTTCGATACCTGGTAACGTGTCAAATGGCTTAACCATGCACCAGAAACAACCGCCGGCAAAAATTGCCGTTTCTCGTTTATCGCTCATTTTATCCACCCCTAGATTTAATAGTAACAAGTATATGGCTTTTAAGCTACCGACACAAGCTAAACACAGCCAGTACTAGTGATGACCAATACGATTGATTGATAACCGGCCCTTTACAAGAATCAAGTTCTGCGTTAACATGCATTTAAATTAAAAAATAATTAAAAAGTAATGATAAACACAGTGAATCAGCAGAGTAAATTTCATGAGGTGCTAAGAGAGTCCGTGGTGGCTGCAAGCGGATAACGTCTGGAATTGAAAGTAGGCTGTTGCGATGACCGTTTACTTCACATTACTGGGTGCCACCCTTATCCGGCCGACGGATTGCAGTCAGCAAATCCGCTGAGGTTGTCGGTAATGACAGCAAATCAAGGTGGTACCGTGCATACTCATGCGCCCTTCGAAATAATTCGAAGGGCGCTTTTATTTTTCAACTAACCACTCATCTAAGGGGGAATGCGTATTGAAGAAACTGTGTCATTAAAATATGAAAGTTAACGTCCATCACATTGAATAGCGTCCATACATATTTAGGAGGAATTTCAAATGGCTTCTAATTCTCTTGCTTCAAATGTCATAACTTCCAGCTCACTAAGCCTGGAAAATCAACTTAATTCGGCTCGCGAAACGCCACTTTTCTATAGGGTCTTTGGGCTGGCCGGCGCCGGCATCATGCTTGACGCTGCCGACGTCTACGTGGCCAGTGCAATTAACGGTGCCCTGATTGCGACGAAGTTCGCCACCGTTGCGCAGGGATCCATCTTCTTATCCAGCGGCTTTTTAGGCCTCTTCTTCGGCTCACTCATTGCCGGCTACATTGGTGATTTCTACGGTCGTAAAAAAGCCTATCAATATAATTTGCTGTTGTTTGGTGCTTTCACCCTATTAGCCGCCTTTGCCCCGAATATGATCATCCTGACGATTTGCCGTTTGCTTGCCGCCACGGGGCTTGGTGCAGAAATCGTGACCAGCTATGCCGTCGTCAACGAGTTTGCTCCGGTTAGACGCCGGGGACACTGGTCGGGCCTGACAGCTATCGTTGCCAACAGTGGCGCACCGCTCACCCTACTGATTGCAACTTTCATGATCCCCACATTTGGCTGGCGCTCCATGTTCCTCTTACTGGGTGTTCTTGCCATGATCCTGTGGTTTGCCCGCCGGCATTTTCCAGAATCACCGCGTTGGCTGCTGACTAAGGGACGCACAGCAGAAGCTAATACCATCATTAAACAGCTGACTTCTCGTGGACTTTACGAAGATGATGAATTAAAAAGCCAAAACAAGGCTGTGATCCACATTAGTTTTGGTAAAGGCCTCTTCATTGCCATTGTTGCAGTTAGTGCCACATTGCTGTGCCAATACACCTTCACTACTTGGGTACCAACATTGCTGCTAAAACGTGGCATTGGCATCGTCCATTCGATTGGTTTTTCAGCCATCATGATGCTGGGGGCCCCGATTGGTTCCGCGATCGGTGCGGCCCTCGTTGACCGCACTGGCCGTAAAAAATTAATTGGTGTTTCCTTCGTGGCAGTTGCGCTTCTCGGGTTCGCCTACGCTTATGAAACAACCACTGTCGGGATCGTGCTGAACGGCTTCTTGCTCACCGTTACGCTTTACATCCTGATTGCCACGGTGATCAGCATTTATACCAATGAACTGTTCGAAACCAGTCACCGTTTTCGTGGTGCCGGAATCGCCAACGGTGTGTCAAAATTACTGAACGTTTTGATGCCCACCGTGGTTGCCATGGTCATCACCCAATTTTCAGCCACGTTCCTCTACTACGGCATTGCTGCGATTGCGGTGATAGCTGCCTTAGTGATCTTCATCTGGGGACCAGAAACCGACAATAAAATCATTAAATAGTTGCCGTCATTATAGTGGTAGCAAATAAAGAGGATGACCGGTTTTTAATCGGCCATCCTCTTTATTTTTAACTGAAACTATTTATTCTTTTTGTCTTCGTCATTAGTGACAAATAAGTTTAAGTCTTGCAACTGCTTATCCGAAACCTCAGTAGGTGCTGAAGTCAATGGTTCAATCGCCTTCGAGTTCTTAGGAAAGGCAATGACGTCTCGAATGTTACCGCGCTTAGCTAGCAAGCGAGCAAAGCGATCCAAGCCGATAGCCAGACCACCATGAGGCGGAAAGCCGTAATCTAAGGCCGTTAGGAGGTAACCAAATTGCTTTTCAGCTCTTTCTTTGGTAAACCCTAATGCTTTGAACATCTTCATTTGCAAGTCACGGGTGTGAATCCGGATCGATCCGCCACCTAATTCCAGACCGTTCAGGATAATGTCGTAACTTTGAGCATAAGCTTTATGAGGATCTTCGCCTTCATTCAAGTAATGTTCGTCACCAGCTTTAGGCATGGTGAATGGATGATGGGCTGGAACCCAGCGCTTCAAATCAACATCATAGTCGAACAGCGGCCAGTTGACGATCCAAAGGAACGCAAATTTTGATTCGTCGATCAAGCCCAATTCTTCAGCAATGGTCCGACGTAAGTAATCTAAGGTGTGTGCCACGACCCGCTTAGAATCACAGGCAAATAACAGCAGATCGCCCGGCTTAGCGCCAGTCCGTTCCGTAATGGCTTTATAGAGTTCAGCGTTATCCTTGAAGAACTTCGCGATTGGCCCGGTGAAGTTATCTTCGGTCACCTTCAACCAAGGTAAGCCCTTGGCGCCAAAGCGATCGATGTGTTCAACGAACTTATCGATATCCTTACGAGAATACTTGTCAGCACCGCCTGGAACGGCAATGGCCTTAACTTGGCCACCGTCTTTCAACACGTTGTTGAAGACGTTGAAACCGAGGTCATCAACTAAGTCACCTAAGTCCTTCAATTCCATTCCAAAGCGAACATCTGGCTGATCGGTACCAAAGCGAGCCATTGATTCATCCCAGTCCATCCGCTTAAACGGTAATTTAACGTCGATGTCTAAGGTTTCTTTCATGACCTTAGCAATCAAGCCTTCAGTGAGATCCTGAATTTCTTCAGCATCCAAGAAAGAAGTTTCCATATCGATTTGAGTAAATTCTGGCTGACGGTCACCACGCAAATCTTCATCACGGAAGCAACGCGCGATTTGGTAGTATCGATCAAAACCGGCACCCATCAGCAATTGTTTAAATAGTTGCGGTGACTGCGGCAAAGCATAGAAATGACCTGGATAAACCCGTGAAGGTACCAAATAGTCCCGGGCACCTTCTGGCGTCGACTTTGTCAAATCAGGTGTTTCAATATCAATGAATCCCTGTGAGTCAAAGTAACTGTGAACGGCTTGCGTGATGCGGTTTCTGACCATTAGGCCCCGCTGCATCTCTGGCCGGCGCAAGTCCAAGTAACGGTACTTCAAGCGCAATTCGTCAGAAACATTGATGTTATCTTGAATGTAGAATGGCGGGTTTTTCGCCTTGTTCAATAAGTTGATTTCAGATACCCGAACTTCGATCTTACCCGTCCGCATATTCTCGTTAACTTCATTCTTAGAACGATTAACAACGTGACCCTTAACCTCAATCACGTATTCGTTCCGCAATTGATCGGCAACTGCCAGCGCATCCTTGTTGAATTCCTCGCTAAAAACCAGTTGAACGATCCCTTCACGGTCCCGCAAATCAATGAAAATCAAACCGCCTAAATCACGGCGTTTTTGAACCCAGCCCTTGAGGACGACATCTTGATCAAGATATTTTTCGTCCACCAGACCAGCGTATGTTGTTCGCTTCATCTTTCTCTCCCCTTAATCAATATTTGAAATGACATCAGCAAAATTAGTCATGACGTCTGCTAACGGTGCTGAAATTTCATTACCGGAATCCATCTTTTTAACGTGAATCGTCTTGGCAGCCAGCTCGGCTTCACCAACGGTTAGCGTATAGGCCGCACTCAAACGGTCGGCCGTTTTGAACTGCGCCTTGGGCTTGCGGGCCAAGTAATCCCGGTCAGCTGAATAGTCTTGTGACCGCAAAGCTTGAACCACTTGCAAGGTCGTAGCATTCGCTTCTTCGCCGATTCCTACGATGTAGGCGTCCAGATGATGTTCTTCAGGGAACTGAACCCCCTCAGCTTCCATCAGCAGGATCAACCGCTCCATCCCTAGACCGAAACCGACACCAGAAACTTCCGGGCCGCCCAGTTCTTTAACTAAACCGTTGTAACGGCCACCAGCACAAACCGTGGTGTAACCGTGACCCAGTGCTTTAGAATCGACCATGAATTCAAAAATGGTGTGGTTATAATAATCCAGGCCACGAACCATGGTCGAATCAACAACGTAGTCGATACCCAAAGCAGTCAGCAGACTCTTGACTTGTTCGAAATGCGCCTGGGCATCAGGTGTTAAGTAGTCCAAGATCGATGGTGCATCCGCCACGAACTTTTTGTCCTTTTCATCCTTGCTGTCCAACACCCGCAACGGATTCTTGTGCAGCCGTACTTGAGAATCCTCACTTAATTCATCATAGTGGGGTTCCAAGTAATCGATCAGTGCCTGACGGTAATTGTCACGGGTCTCCTTATCCCCTAACGTATTAATTGCTAAACGCAGGTTGGAGATACCGAAATGCTCAAACAAGTCCTTACCCATAGCGATCACTTCAACGTCTAGGGCTGGTTCATCCGAACCGAAAGCTTCCACCCCGATTTGGTGAAATTCCCGTTGCCGGCCTGACTGCGGTCGCTCGTAACGGTACATCTGACCCATGTAGTAAGTCTTGAAGGGCTTTTGAACTTCTGGGCCGTAGAGTTTATTTTCTACGAAGGCCCGCACGACACCGGCCGTTCCTTCCGGCCGTAAGCTAATGTGGCGGTCACCCTTATCCTTAAAGTCATACATTTCTTTAGTCACAATATCTGAAGTATCTCCCGAAGTTCTGGAAAATACTTCAAAATTTTCAAATAACGGTGTCCGAATCTCTTCGAACCGATATTTTTTGAATACTCGCCGCGCAACTGCTTCGACATACTGCCAGTGCTGACTTTCTCCCGGTAGAATATCTGCAGTGCCTTTAGGTCGCTGATAACGCATAGTATCTTCCTTTCCGATTTTCGCTGTAATGTTGTGGTGGTAAAAAAATAAAAAGCACCCTTGTTTTCACAAGGGTGCTTCGCACGGTACCACCTTAATTTTACTCATCCATAACGTTGGATACGAATAATCGCTTATTCACCTCAAAAGTGTCTTCGGCTTCCCGCCTGCTGTATCTTTTCATCAACCAGATACTTTCTGAAAGTCACGGGTTATCTACTCATCTTTTTCATCGGTGTTTCATTTATTTAACTACCAATAAGATTACTCAGTTACCGCCCAAAAGTCAAGGACGTTTTAGACGGAGACTGTATCTTTGGCAGAAAATCATCTATAATTGTTACAAAAACTAATCGAGGAAAACTAAGTTGAACTACGTTAAACAACACTGGCAGCAAATCGCCATTTCATTCGCGATCCTGTTAACACTCGGCATTGCCGTCTTTCATACCGTTCGTCAAGATCGCTTAACTACACCGATCGCCAATATTAATGTCCGGACGGGCCCAAACATTAATTATCAAACAAAGGCCATTTTGAAAAGGGGACAAGCCGTTTACATCGTGCAGAAACGGGACAACTGGTACAAGGTTCGCTACGATGATCACCATTTCGGCTGGGTAGCCAGCTGGCTGATCAACCAGTCACCAAAAATCAAAACGGCCACCAACCTCTCTGAAGCCACCATCGTTTTAGATCCCGGTCACGGCGGCAGCGACTCTGGGGCCCTTTCAATTGATAAAAAACACGATGAAAAAACTTACACCTTGCAGTTGGCCAAACGGGTCAAAAATCAGCTGGTTGCCCGCGGGGCTCACGTCATCATGACACGGACGGGTAATCAGACCGTATCCTTAGGTGCCCGGCCCGAAATGGCAACTGATAATCATGCTGACGCTTTCATTAGTTTTCACTATGATTCCAGTCCGACTAATAACCTTGGATCAGGATTCACCACCTACTACTATCACGCTGACACGTCCTTGAAGCTGGCCCGGATGATCAACCAGCACCTAGTAGGCCTGCCGTTGGCAAACAAGGGGGTTGAAGTGGGCAATTTCGAAGTTATCCGCGACAACCTGCGGCCAGCACTGCTATTAGAGATGGGCTACATTAATACGGCAAAGGATTTTAAAGCCATTGAAAACCCCGCTTATCAAAACAAGGTGGCTAAAGACGTCACTAACGGTTTAGCCGCCTACTTTGAAAATAAATAATTTTCAGAAAGGATTGGTTAACATATGAATAATGAGTGGCTCAAGCAGCTACCAATTAAAGCAATTACGGCCATCACCCCGGTTTCTGGCGGTGATATTAATCAGGCTTACCGGCTGGAAACAGCCGCTAAAACCTACTTCTTACTCGTACAGCCTAACCGTGAGCAAACCTTTTATCAGCACGAAATTGAAGGGCTTAAACTGCTATCCCAAGCAGCGTTAGTCCCAGAAGTCATTGCTTCCGGCCAAATCAACGGGGACGCCTACCTCATTTTATCCTGGCTGGAAGCCGGCAGCGGCAGCCAGTATGATCTTGGCAAGCTGGTGGCCAACGTTCACCAGATCCATAATGACCGGTTCGGCTTCGAACACGACGTTGACGGCAGGCTGCCCAAAATCAACACTTGGCAAACCAATTGGGGTGCTTTCTACGTCCACCAACGCTTGGAAGTTCTGGCCAAGCGGGCGAGTGAGCACGGTCTTTGGAATCAAAAAAGGCAGGACCACCTTCAGCGGCTCTGCCAAATCATTTTGAATTATTATCAAACTCATGAAACCGTACCTAGTTTGCTGCACGGCGATTTGTGGTTTGGTAACGTCATGTTTACCACTGATGGCAAGCCGGCCCTGATTGATCCCGACGTGCTCTATGGCGACCGGGAGTTTGACCTCGCTATGACTACCGTTTTCGGCGGCTTCGATGACCAGTTCTACCAAGGATACAACGATACCTACCCGATTCAACCCGGTTTTCAGGAGCGTCTGCCATGGTATCAGCTTTACTACCTTATGGCGCATTTAAACCTGTTCGGCGAAAGCTATGGTGGTTCCGTCGACCGAATCCTCAGCAATTACTGAAGTAGGGCTTGTCGCAGGCCGATAACGTTCGTGACGTCAATTTCGGGATGGCTGGCACGGCTGTCAATCAATCGACCCGGGTCAAACAGTGCACCGGAAATCCCAGCGTTATGCCCTGCATCAATGTCCAACGTGCGGTCACCGATCATAATGGCTGATGGCCGCTGTACCTTATGGCGTTCAATTAAAGCATTTAGGGAAGCCGGATCAGGCTTTCTTGGAAATGGCTGTTCACTGGTAACCGCATCGGTGAACAGTTTTTTGATCCCTGCAGTCTCTAATAACGCCATGGCGCTTTGATTGCGATGAGTCAGCAGGTAGTGGGTACCGCCCTCATCTGCCAATTGCTGAAGTAATGCCAGCATACCGGCAAACGGCTGGGCTTGAGAAATTTGCTGTCTTTCAATCTGGCGGTAATCCTGCTCCAAACGCTCCGCATTGAGGCTGAATTCGGCACTAAACTTCTGTCGTGCCGTGCCGAAAGAGTGCTGCCGCATGGTTTCGTAGATTTCCTGTTCATCTAATTCAATTTCGGAAACCCGCTGCTGCATTAATGCCTGCATGAAAGCCCGTACCATGATGGGATACGTATCAAAAATGGTACCGTCAAAATCCCAGAAAAATGACTGATATTTCATCGTACTTTGACCTCTCCTTACCGTTCCGCACTATCGAAAATAATTGTTACTGGACCGTCATTAACCAAGCTGACCTGCATATCGGCCCCAAATTCACCGGTTTCAACTTGAAGGCCGGCATCACGTAATTTCTGGTTGAAACGCTCGTAAATTTGCTTGGCATGTTCTGGCTTCCCCGCCTTAACAAAACTTGGCCGGTTACCTTTTTTAGTGTCAGCATACAGGGTGAATTGAGAAACGGACAAAATAGCGCCGCCCACATCTTCAATCGACAAGTTCATCTTCCCTGCTTCATCTGAAAAGACCCGCAATTTGGCGATCTTATGGACGTAATAATCAATTTCGTCTTCACCATCTGTATCTGAAGCCCCAAATAATAGCATATAACCCTGGTTAATTTTGCCGACCACCTGATCGTCAATGGCGACTTGAGCTGAAGTCACCCGTTGCAATACAATTCGCACTTTAAGTCCTCCTTATGGATATCAAAACGACACGGCTAACCGTGTCGTTTTTTACTTGTTATCTCATTATCTAAACGGCCGCTTAACAACGTAAACATCCTGAACGTTCTTCAAACTGTCCATTAGCCGTTCCAACTGCTCGGCGTTTCTGATACCAAGCGAAATTGAAATCGTCACCACTTTATTATGGTCGACTCGGCCGTTAACAACGTTTAATTGTTTTGTAGTGCCGTTAATAATCTGCAATACATCGTTGAGCAAGCCGTCCCGGTTATATCCCTGAATCTCCAAATCAGCGTTATACATCGTGGTCGTATCGCTGGGATTATCCCAGTACACGTCAACGATCCGTTCGCCGTTTGCTTCGGCGTGTGCAATATTCGGGCAATCCGAACGGTGCACCGACACGCCCCGACCCTTAGTAATATAACCCACGATCTTATCGCCAGGAATTGGCGCACAGCAGTGACTCAACCGGACCAGCAGGTTATCGACGCCTTCGATAATCACCCCTTCGGATGGTTTCAGTTTCCGCTTGCGCTGCGTCTCAGAACCAGACCCGGACTCGGTGTTATCAATGGTCTGATGCTCTTCCAGCAGCTCGCGTTCTTCTTGTCGCTGACGCTGCTCTTCACGTTCGTGACGAACGTCTTCTGTCAGCCGGTTTGCCACACCCACTGGCTGAAGATCGCCAAAACCAACCGCAGCAAATAAATCATCGATGTGCTGATAGTGCAGTTTATCGACCACTTTTTGCAGTTTATCCTTCGTCATTAATTCCTTAGGATCAAATTTGAAGTCCCGCAGCTGCTGTTCAATGATCTGCCGACCCGTTTCAATGTTTTTCTGCCGGTCTTTTTGGCGGAAGAACTGCTTGATCTTGTTTCGTGCTCGGCGGGTTGAAACCAGTTTCAACCAGTCACGGTTAGGACCAGCAGAGTTGGAAGACGTTTTAATGTCAACAATATCCCCCGTCTTAATATCATAATCCAACGGCACGATTTTGCCGTTAACCGTCGCTCCGGTCGTGTGGTTACCAACTTCAGTGTGAATCTGGTAAGCCATGTCTAACGGCCCAGCGCCCTTTGGCAGTTCCAAGACATCACCCTTAGGCGTGAACGCGTAAACCTGGTCACCAAATAATTCGCCCTTAACGCTATCCATAAAATCAGCAGCGTCATCGGTGTCTTCTTGCAGTTCAATAATCTGTTTAAACCAGTTTAACTTATTACCGGTATTGGTTGCTTGAACCTTGTCTTTTTTGCCTTCTTTATAGGCCCAGTGAGCCGCCACACCAAATTCAGCCACCCGGTGCATCTCTTCAGTCCGAATTTGGACTTCAAGCGGTCGCCCCTCAGGCCCAATTACCGTGGTATGTAAAGATTGATACATGTTGGCCTTAGGCATGGCAATGTAATCCTTAAACCGGCCCGGCATTGGTTTCCACTGGGTATGAATGGCACCTAAAACAGCGTAACAGTCACGGATATTATCCACGATCACCCGAATCGCCAGCAGGTCATAAATTTGACTAAACTGCTTATGCTGATCGCGCATTTTCCGGTAAATCGAATAGATGTGCTTCGGCCGGCCATAGATCTCTGAAT
The DNA here is from genome assembly GCF_002217985.1 of Secundilactobacillus pentosiphilus. Classification (GTDB taxonomy): domain Bacteria; phylum Bacillota; class Bacilli; order Lactobacillales; family Lactobacillaceae; genus Secundilactobacillus; species Secundilactobacillus pentosiphilus. The sequence continues at coordinate 78,230 of NZ_BCMI01000010.1, read as the reverse complement.
CAATGTGCAGGTCACCAATCGCGTGCTTAATATCCTGAATGGCCTCTGCAATGTAACTCTCCCGCTGATCACGGCGCGAATTCATCAAGTGAACGATGCGGTAATACTGCTGCGGATTCAAATAACGCAGAGAAATATCTTCTAGTTCCCATTTAATCGCACTAATCCCTAAACGATCAGCCAGCGGTGCGTAAATTTCCAGCGTTTCGTTGGCGATTCGCCGCTGCTTATCAGGGCGTAAATGCTGCAGAGTCCGCATATTATGTAGCCGGTCGGCCAGCTTAACGATCATGACCCGAATATCCTTGGACATGGCTAATAACAGCTTCCGGTGGTTTTCAGCCAACCGCTGCTTATTTGATTTATACTTGATTTTGCCAAGTTTAGTAACCCCGTCAACGATCATCGCCACGTCGTCGCCAAACAGTTCGCGAACGTCATCAAGCGTCACACCCGTATCTTCAACAACGTCGTGAAGAAACCCGGATGCAATGGTGGTTGGATCCATCTTTAGATTGGCTAAAATACCAGCCACCTGAATTGGATGGACAATGTATGGTTCACCCGATTGGCGAACCTGATCCTTATGCGCAATCGAAGCAAACTTATAGGCGCACTTCACAATTGCGACGTGGTCCGGGTTCATATAAGCTGATACGGCATCGATCACGCTTTGAGCTGTCCAAGTTTGATCTCTTGACATCCGATCACATCCCCTCCATGGCACTTAGGCCATAGGCTAAGTAACTGATACAAAGATACATTGGCGCGAAGTATAACGCATACCTCGGCCCCGACATGAGAATTCCTAAAGCAAATAGTACGGGTAAGACAAATAACCGCCACCAGCCATCACCATGACGCTTAACAAAATGGCCAATCAAGCCTGCGGTCACGGAATAAAGCAGACCGTAAATGACGCCTGAGCGCCATAGACCGCTGATTGAAATGCTGTGCAGCAAGATGGGCACAACTACTCCCAATATGATACTGACCGTCCAAAAAGGCCAGCTAATGCGTTTTAAAACTGTCATCTTTGCTCACTCTCTTATTCAATGAATGATTTATATTTTAGCATTATTTTACACGAATGAATAGCATTCAATCATTGTAACTCTAACATCGTCGAAACCGCCGCCAAAAAGTACAGCGGGGCCGTTTCAGTTCGCAAGATCCGCGGTCCTAAACCCGCAACCGTTGCGTGATTTTTATCAAGTAACTGCATTTCTGCTGGTGAAATGCCCCCTTCAGGGCCGAAAACCGCCGTCATGCGCTGTCCCGGCTCCGTCCGGTTCAGCAGTTTGATCAAATTAGCTTTTTCACCCTGTTTAGCGGCTTCCTCGTAAGCCACTAACAGGTAGTCGCTTGGCAGTTGCGTAACTGCCTGTTCGAGTGACGGAAAGTAGTGTACCGCTGGGATGTGAGTTCGGTGGGCCTGTTCGGCCGCTCCCTGAGCAATCTTTTGCAGACGGGTCAATTTCTTGTCGACCTTGTTTTGCTGCCACTTGGCTACGGACCAGTCAGCACTAAAAAAGCAGATGGCATCCGCTCCCATTTCCGTTGCTTTTTGAACGATCCACTCGGCTTTATCCTGTTTCGGCAAGCCTGATAAGATCGTTACTTTCACGGGTAATTCCACGTATTTTTCCAACGCCCTAACAACGGTCACCGAACGGTCTTCGTTAAGTTGGCCAAGGTATAGATCCTCCTGACCATCGACAAATTCAGCTTGGTCACCAGGAACGCCCCGCATGACCTGTAGCCAGTGTTTCGAAACGGTCGGGTCTAATTCAAAACGACCACCGCTTTTTAAAATTGGTTTGATAAAGTATCGTTGCATTATTCATCTTCCCCTGGTTTTTGGGCGATCACACCGTACCAGTCACCCATTTTTAGTGTTTGCCGAATTTTAAAGCCCTGTTGACGCTGGGCTGCAAGGATTTGGTCAATCTTATCTGAAATAATCCCCGATGTGACAAAGTAACCGTGCACGGGCAGCAAGTTCCAGGCCTGCGGAATCAAAGGAATGATCACTTCAGCTAAAATATTGGCCACAATAATATCCGCCTCGCCGGTAATCCCCGTTAACAGATCATTGGCCACTACCCGCACGTCCGCTGCCACTGGATTGAGGGCCAAGTTTTTCTTAGCGGAATCCACTGCTACTTGATCGAGATCATAGGCCCGAATATCGCCTGCGCCTAACTGCTTAGCTGCAATACTCAAGACGCCAGAACCAGTGCCGACATCGATCAGCCGTTCACCGCCATGGATCACTATCTCCAGTGCCTGCATCGATAATTTAGTCGTAGGATGAGTCCCAGTTCCAAAGGCCATTCCCGGATCGAGTATAATCAGTCGTTCATCGCGTGTTTTCGGCTGGTAATCTTCCCAACTGGGTACGACCGTTAAAAAGCGGGTCACTTGTACGGGATGGTAGTATTTCTGCCATTCCGTTGCCCAGTTTGACTCGTCAACTCTGTCGGTGGTCACCTCAGCTGGGGCAGCGTCTAAGTCATACGCCTTCAGCCCGTCCACTTGCCGTTTGATTTCGGGCACGATTTCCGGGACGTAAACCGTAGCTGGAAAGTAGGCGGTTACCTTAGCGCCGCTCTTCACGTGCGGAATTTCATTAACGTTTAAGATTTCGCCCTTTTGTGCCCAGTCAACTTGTGCCAGTTGCTCGTAATCCTTTTCGTCATCGATTTGAACACCGGAAGCCCCGTGCTCCATCAAAATATTACTAACGGCTTCCACCGCTTCATTAGTTGTTGCTACCGTCACTGCCGTCCAATCCATAGTCTTAATCCTCCGTTTTTGCGTCAAGTTCCAAAAAAAGAACGCCAAAGTTACTTAGCGTTCTCCTCATCGGTCTGATGTTGCTTTTCGTGTTCTTTCTGCGCTTCTTGCTCCCGCTTTGGTAACCGAGATTCAAGGTATTCCAACAAATCTTTTTCAGTTCGAAAGATTCGTGGGTGCTTTTGTTTATGCAATCTTAAGTCAATTTCATTGATCTTTCGACGACCAGTCCACGTATGGCTGTATCGGATGATTACCCGATTATTCAACGCTTCGCGACCAAACTTAAATACGTAAACACTCTCAGGCGTCATCAATGGCCGAATATAGGACTTTTCATACCGATAATGTCGGCTTTTTAAGTACTGTTTAGTTTGATCCAGCACGGTAATCACCTCCCAACGATTTTTTGATAACCCGCTAACTTACTATTAGATACATCATATCATATTTCCCCTGTAAGCAACAGACGACGGGGTTATTCCGCTCTTTAAAGTGAATATCTTACTGGACTTTTATAAAAAAGTCAACAAACTTATTAAATTATTCTCATAGAAAGCTAGGTAGATTTTCATCCCCGTTACTGGTCTCACGCTTGCTTTTGCCTATGGAAATAGTATTCTGGAAGCATAAGTGCTTTTAAAATTAAAAACTAACGAGGAAGTTTATTCATGATTAAACCAACCAAACATTTAAACGGCTTTGATTGGGTTGAAACAGCGGCCTTGACAGAAGCCGAGCAGCAAACACTCATGGCTGAATACGGAATTACTGACGATATTATTACTTATGTCACTGATAAAGACGAAACCGCTAATTACGTTTACGATCCGACAAACAACCAGCAGCTCATGATTGTGCTGGTCCCCTACCAGTTGAAAAATACCCAAGCACCACGCTACATCACACGGCCAGTTGGCTTTCTGCTTCATCAGGGCGTGCTCTTCACCTTTAATGAAAGCCGTTTAAACTTTGTGGACCAGGCTTTCCTTAAATCAGCCGAGGATACGGACATCACCACCACCTCCGCGTTTATTCTAGAGTCGATGTTTGACCTCGTTGACAGTTATATTCCAATTGTCAAATTTGTCACCAAGCAGCGCAACCAGCTGGATAAGATGTTGAATAAGGACGCGAAAAACAGCAATTTAGTGGCCCTATCTTACTTGGGACAAACACTGACCTTCTTCAACAGCGCCGTTGAGTCCAACAATGACCTGTTCACTCGGATACCGCGCACGTATTTTGGGGTGAATAATTCCAGTACCGAAAACGATTTACTGGAAGACGTTTCCATTGAATCTGACCAAGTTTTGCACATGATTGAAAACGAAGAACAAGTCGTCAATCGCATCACCGATACCTTTGACAGTATCATCAATAATAACTTGAATGACACCATGAAATTTTTGACCATCTGGTCGCTGACCATGGCCGTACCCACCATTGTCACCGGGTTCTTCGGGATGAACGTTAAGCTGCCCTTAGAACACTTTAACAGCGCCTGGATCATGGTCATTGGGCTATCGATTGGCCTGATCATTTGGCTGTTACTGGTGTTCAAAATGCATCACCGGTTATAGCTTCATTAAATTTTGTCCAATGTAATTGATTCCCGTCCTCGTCTTTGGTATGCTCTTAACGATTTAATGACTAACAACCCAAAGGAGCCTCACTAATGAAAATTGCCGTTGTAACTGACTCAGCCAGTTATTTAACACCAAAACAGATAACGGATAATAACGTTCACGTGGTTCCCATCACCGTTATTTTCGGTCGGCAGACTTATTTAGATAACGTTGAAATCACAACGAGTGAATTTTACCAGCGTTTAAAAACGGATTCGCAGATGCCCACGACAACGCAAGTGACGCTTGGTCAAATGCAGACCATGTACGATCAGCTAGCACACGACGGTTATGATGCTGTGATCAGCATTCATTTATCATCTGGCATTACCAGTTTTTACAGTAATCTCGTTAATTACTTACCAAACGTGACCAACATCAAAGTTTATCCCTTTGACTCACGCATCGCCTCGGCTGGTGAAGCCGACCTGGTGATGCTGGCTGCTAAACTGGCCCAAGCTGGTCGTTCCCCAGAGGAAATTATTCAAGCACTGACCCGGCTGCGGGACACCATTAAAGCCTACTTCGTTGTGGACGATTTGTCGCACCTGGTCCGCACCGGCCGTTTATCCAACGCTTCAAGCTTAGTCGGCGGCTTGTTGCGCATCAAACCGATCCTGACTTTTAATGACCAGGCTAAAATCGTTGCCATTGAAAAAGAACGCACGATGCGCCACGCTTACCAGCGAATCAAACAAAAGTTTCAAACGGCCTATGAAAAAACGGATTACCCCTTGCGCCTCACCGTTATCGATGCTGATAACGCGGATCTGCAAAAAAAATGGTCTGCTGATCTAAAACAGCAATACCCCGATGTCAACATCACCCATAGTGAAATTGGCCCGGTAATTGGGGTCCACGTAGGTGCCGGCACCATGGCCCTGCTTTGGGACTATGACTGGGAACGGTGGCCAGACGCTGCAAACCGCTGAAAGAAGGACAAAACATGAATTTTTTCTCTGTTGGCTCTAAGGGAGATACGGATTATCTTTCCCGCCATGATTTCGTGGCCGCCCTTAACCGGGATTTGAACCACCCCGACTTTGACTTTTCACAATTACCGACGCCAAAGAATAAGGCAGAGTACCAGCAATTATTATTATTTATTCAAAAGCAAATTTTACCGCGTCTAAAACATTAAACCCCAGCCATTATTCATTTGAATTAAATAGAAGCTAGCTGCCTGAAACGGCAAGCTAGCTTCTTTTTTGATTCGGCTTAGAAATGTTTCATGATCAAAGCCTTAAATTCCCCCACAGAACGGGGGCCAATGACCGCATCCACAATGTGACCGTCCTTTTTTAAAATCACGGTAGGCGTACTCTGCACCCCTATTGCCCGTGCAATCAACGGTTGACGGTTCACTGTGATTGAGACAAATTTTACTTGCTGAGCTAATTGAGGGTTCGCCGCTAACTGCATCAAAACCCGGTCTACTGCCGTACACGGCGGGCACCAGTCAGAACGAAAATCAATCAATACCAGACCGTTTCGGGTCTCCTGCTCATAAGTTGTATCCTGGATCGCTTTAATTGGTCCCATCAGTCCCCGCCTCCTTGATGCCTATTATATAGCAAATTAACCTGAACGTTGTCATTACCGTTCCTCCCTTAAATGAGTTAAGTTTACAAGACTAATGGCTTTAAGGTTCAAATATTAACCAGCTTTTTCCTCATAATACATAAGATGATATGATTTTAGGTTGGTAAAGGGCTAGCAGACTTGCTATATTGGAATAGTAATCATTTATTGCTTATTTTATTATTTCTATTTTAGGAGGATACATACTATGTCTTCATTGAGCACCATTTTGATACTTATCAGTATCATTTTATTTGCGTACTGGGGCGTTCGCCGCTTTCACCGTCGGCCGACTAAACGGCTAGGCTGGACCGCACTGATCCTGTTTATCCTAGCCTTGGTAGTTGGCGGTTCTGGCAGCAATCATCCTGCCCGCAAATCAGCTAGCCAGCAATCAAGTAGCCGAGCCGAATTAAAGGACACCAGTTCTCAATCCAGCCAGCATACCAAGGTGACCTCTCACAATACCCACCCGAAAGTGCACCGCTCAAAAAAACACCAAAGCCGCGCAACTGTTTTAGATAAACTGGTCAGCTACACGGATCAAAAATCAGCTGGTCCAACTGGCAACTACTACTGGCATGTCGGCAAAGCTCACCTTACCGGCTGTCGTCACATGGCTGCCGGTCGCTGTCACTTCTCCCAAGATACACAGCAGCGGCCAGCCACTGCCCGGGCTAAACTCACCTACCAAGAATACGCTTCGTCTAGAGGTGGCCGACAAGGTGATCCTTTAGAGCCATATGCTTGGCCAAATCATAATCCAATCGTCGCGATTTCGTACACTTCAACTGGTCGGACTTACCATGGTTATCTTTGGAACCGCAGCCACTCCATCGGCGATAGTTTGCTTGGAACCAAGTCATACACCTCCGCTAATAACTTCACCACCGGTACCCGGCCGCAAAACGTCGGTGCTGACCAAGACGGCGGTATGCGTTACGGCGAAGAAACCGTTGAAAACTACTGGACCAGCCACCCTGGCACCCATCAAACTGTCACGTATCAAACCACACCCATTTATAAGGGCAACGAAAGTATTCCCCGTGGTTCCTTGGTTGATATTAAGTCTTCCGACGGCACGATCAATACTGAAATTGCCGTGATCAACGACGCTGAAGGTATCAAGATCAACTACAACACTGGTGCTAATAATGCTAAACCGTACCGCCGTCACACGACGACCACGTACAAGCACCATTACAATACTGGTTCGACCGGTTCCACTAAACACTCAACTACGAGCCATCAGACCACCACTTCTGGTAAATGGCACGTAGCCAAATCAGGCTACGTCTTCGTCTCCGAAAGTCATAAGTACTACACCCGGGTAACCAATCCAGGTAATTATACTTATGAACCTCGAACCCAAGCACAGGCAAATGGTGCTACTGAAGCCATTCGCGGTAACGAATACGCTCAGCCTTAACCCTCAGTTAAATTGAAGTCGACGGCATTTTGCTGTCGGCTTCTTTTTTGATCGTACATCGTACTATGTAAAAAAGCACCTAGACCAAATTCGCCTAGCTGCTCAGTTACTAACACCATTCAAATTACTTACTGTTGTTTTCTTCCTCGTCCGTTTGCAGTACCGCCATGAAGGCTTCCTGCGGAATATCAACGGTTCCCACGGATTTCATCCGCTCCTTACCACGTTTTTGCTTTTCCAGCAACTTCGCACGCCGGTCAGGATCCCCGGTATGAATCCGGGCAGTGACATCCTTCCGGTAAGCTTTAATGGTTGTTCGAGCGATGATTTTAGCACCAATCGCCGCTTGAATCGGGATTTCGAAGTTTTGCCGCGGAATAATCTTCTTTAACTTAGTGGCAATATCACGGCCACGCTTCTCAGCAAACTGACGGTGAGAAATGAAACTCAGGGCATCAACTTTGTCGCCGTTCAGCAAAATATCAATCTTCACGAGGTCACTTTCCTGATAGTTATCCAGCTCATAATCCAACGAGGCATAACCCTTCGTAGAGGATTTCAGCTTATCGAAGAAATCAAAGATAATCTCAGAAAGCGGCATCTTATAGATGACATTGACCCGATAATCGTCCAAATATTCCATCGTAACGAACTGGCCACGCTTCCGTTGGCAAAGTTCCATCACTGCCCCCACGTAGTCGTTAGGCGTCATAATAGTTGCTTTAACAAAGGGCTCTTCAATCGTCTTAATTGCGGAAACATCCGGCATTTCAGAAGGGTTTTCCACTTCTTTAACCGTCCCGTCCGTCAGATTGGCATGGTACGTTACGGAAGGCGCCGTGGTAATCAAATCCAGGTTAAATTCACGCTCCAGCCGCTCCTGGACAACATCCATGTGCAGCATACCTAAAAAACCGCAACGAAAGCCAAAACCAAGGGCTTGGGAAGTTTCTGGTTCAAACCTCAGGGCAGCATCGTTTAGCTTTAACTTTTCCAAAGCCTCGCGCAAATCACCATACTTGGCATTATCCGTGGGGTATAACCCAGCGTAGACCATCGGTTCCATTTCCCGGTAACCTGGCAACGGCTTATCAGCTGGGTCAGCTGCGTTGGTCACGGTATCACCAACACGGGTATCTTCAATATCCTTGATACTAGCAGTGATATAACCAACTTCCCCCGCAATCAGCTGATCACGTTTCAATGGTTTGGGCGAGTTGACCCCGACTTCAGTGACTTCATACTCAGCGCCAGAGTTCATCAGTCGAATTCGATCACCGGTCTTAACGGTCCCTTCAAATAAGCGGACACTTAAAACGACACCGCGATAATCATCGTAAATGGAATCAAAGACCAGTGCCCGCAGCGGCGCTTCCAAATCACCATCTGGTGCAGGTACTTGATGAACGATCTGTTCCAGTAAATCTTCAATACCAATACCCTTTTTGGCACTGGCTAAAACCGCGTCAGAAGCGTCGATGCCAATAACATCTTCAATTTCTTTGCGCACTTTTTCGGGTTCCGCTGACGGCAGGTCAATCTTGTTAATGACGGGTATAATCTCTAAATTATCATCAATCGCCAAATAAACGTTTGCCAGAGTCTGAGCTTCTACTCCTTGCGCAGCATCCACAACTAACACTGCACCCTCACAGGCCGCCAAACTCCGTGACACTTCGTACGAAAAGTCCACGTGCCCTGGGGTATCAATCAGGTGAAACTCATAAGTATGCCCATCCTTAGCATCGTACGTCAGTTCAACGGCGTTTAACTTGATCGTAATCCCACGTTCCCGCTCCAGGTCCATATTATCTAGGATTTGGTCTTGCATATCACGCTTAGCAACGGTATCCGTCATTTCCAAAATGCGGTCAGCTAGCGTCGACTTACCGTGATCGATATGAGCGACAATTGAAAAATTCCGGATATCCCGTTGGTGCGCCTTCATTTGTTCAAGATCCATTTGCACTCTCCTACCTTTTAAATTCAAACATACTAGTTATTATAACAGAAACTAGCTAAAACCACTTGTGATGATCGAAATTCCCACTGAAACGTCAAAAAGTCGCCTGGTCAATGATCAACCATGCGGCTTTTTCTGTCCGTTAGAGGATGTGGTCATCACTCCGCTGAACTAATTATCAAATGCATCTTTCATCTTGTCAAAAAAATGTCCTTTACCGTTGCCGACTTTTTCACCACTGGCTTCAGCGTACGCCTTTAAGGCCATCTTCTGACCCTTATTCAAGTTCTTTGGCGTCACGATCTTAACGGTAACCCGTTGATCACCATTGCCGTTACCACGAAGTCGCGGTGCACCCTTACCCTTCAAACGGAAAACCGAACCCGTTTGAGTTCCGGCTGGAATCTTTAACTTAACGTCACCGTGAACCGTTTGAACCTTGATTTCATCACCAAGGGCAGCTTGGGTAAAGCTAATATCCTTATCCAAATAAATATCTGCACCATCACGGGTAAAGATTTTACTTGGCTTAACGTTGAACAGAATGAACAGGTCACCGTAAGGACCGCCGTTTTCACCTGCTTCACCCTGATTTTGCAGCCGCATTTGCTGACCGTCATCCACCCCAGCTGGAATGTTGACTTCAACTTCATGCCGCTCTTCTTCGTGACCCGAACCGCCACAAGTTGGGCACTTTTCCTTGATCTCTTTACCAGTACCATGGCAGACTGGGCAGACCTGCTGACTGCGCATCCGTCCCAGCGGCGTATTGGTTTCCGTTGTGACATAGCCCGAGCCGCCACAGTTGTGGCAAGTTTCTGGACTAGTCCCCGGTTTAGCACCGCTACCATGACAAGTATGACATTGTGCTTGCCGATTATACTTGATCTTAGTTTTTTTACCGAAAATGGCTTCTTCAAATTTCAACGTCATTTCGTACTGCAGATCTCGTCCTGGCCGCGGAGCGTTAGGGTTGCGGGAACGACCGCCACCGCCGCCGCCAAAGAATTGACTGAAAATGTCTTCAAAACCGCCGCCGCCAAAACTACCAGCATCGCCGAAACCACCGAAGCCGCCACCGGCTCCGCCAGCACCGCCAAAGCCCTGAGGACCGTCAGCTGATCCGTATTGATCGTAGTTTGAACGCTTTTGTTCATCACTCAAGACTTCATAAGCCTCAGTGATCTCCTTAAACTTCTCTTCAGCACCAGGCGCCTTGTTAATATCTGGGTGATACTTTTTTGATAATTGGCGGTAGGCCTTTTTAATTTCAGCTTGGGTTGCATCTTTAGAAATCCCAAGCACTTCATAATAATCTTTACCAGCCATATTAACCTCCTAAAAAAGTAAGCATTGCTTGTGTCTATCATTTTTTGATTCAATTGCAATGCAGTTGGCCTATTAAATGGTCGTTTCAATCTAACTGACCATTTTGAACCAATAATCATTCACTTTAGTAGAATAGCATAGTTCTACCAAAACAAAAAGCCAAAGCCCGCGTTTGAGCCTTGACTTCCTGTCTGCTGTCTAGTTAATCATTACTTTTTATCGTCATCATTAACTTCTGAGAAGTCACCGTCAAAGGTCTTACCATCATCAGTCTTCTTACCTGATTGATCATCAGCGTTAGCACCATCAGCACCATCTGCGGCACCCTTCTTATCTTGAGCTTGTTGTTGATAAAGTTTTACTGAAAGGTCTTGAACGATCTTATTCAAATCGTCCTTCTTAGTCTTCATTTCTTCAACGTTGTTATCATCTTGGGCCTTCTTAAGAGCATCGCGTGCATCCTTAGCCTTCTTGATCTCGTCGTCAGAAACCTTACCCTTAACTTCGTCCAAAGTCTTGTCAACAGTGAAGAGTAATTGGTCAACTTCGTTCTTCAAGTCGGCTTCTTCCTTACGCTTCTTGTCGGCCTCTTCGTTTTCCTTGGCTTCCTTCATCATCTTGTCGACTTCTTCGTCTGACAAGCCACCAGAACTCTTAATGGTAATCTTTTGTTCCTTACCAGTACCCTTATCCTTGGCCGAAACGTTAACGATCCCGTTACGGTCAATATCAAAGGTAACTTCGATCTGAGGAACACCACGAGGGGCAGCTGGAATGTCAGTTAACTGGAAGTTACCCAAGGTCTTGTTGTCAGCAGCCATTGGCCGTTCACCTTGCAGCACGTGAATATCAACAGCTGGTTGATTATCAGCGGCAGTACTGAAGACTTGTGACTTGCTGGTAGGAATCGTTGTGTTGCGATCGATCAGTTTGGTGAAGACACCGCCCATGGTTTCAATACCCAGTGATAATGGCGTAACATCAAGTAAAACAACGTCTTTAACATCACCAGTTAAGACACCGCCTTGAACGGCAGCACCCAAAGCAACGGCTTCATCAGGATTGATTGAGTGGTTAGGTTCCTTACCAGTCCACTTCTTAACGGCTTCTTGAACGGCTGGAATTCGAGTTGAACCACCGTTTAAGATAACAACGTCAATGTCATCCGTTGATAATTTAGCATCTTTCAAAGCATTTTCAACGGGTTCGCGAGTTTTTTCAACCAAGTCAGAAGTCAATTCGTTAAACTTCGCACGGGTCAAAGTGGTCTCCAAGTGAAGCGGGCCATTGTCGCCGGCAGAAATAAATGGCAGGCTGATTTGAGTTTCAGTAACACCAGACAGATCCTTCTTAGCTTTTTCAGAAGCTTCCTTCAGGCGTTGCATTGCCATCTTATCCTTAGAAAGATCAATGCCATTATCAGCCTTGAACTGTTCAATCAACCAGTCCATGATGCGCTTATCGAAGTCGTCACCACCAAGGTGAGTATCACCGTTGGTAGAAAGCACGTCGAACACGCCATCACCTAAATCAAGGATGGAAACATCAAAGGTACCACCACCAAGGTCATAAACCAGGATCTTTTCATCGGCATCCTTCTTGTCAAGACCATAGGCTAATGAAGAAGCCGTTGGTTCGTTGATGATCCGCTTAACATCTAAGCCAGCAATTTTACCGGCATCCTTAGTGGCTTGACGCTGAGAATCATTAAAGTAGGCTGGTACGGTAATCACCGCTTGGGTGACCTTGTCGCCAATGTAATCTTCAGCAAAGTCTTTGATGTACTGCAAAATGTAAGCAGAAATTTGTTCTGGTGTGTAATCCTTGCCTTCGATGTTAACCTTGTAACCAGCTTCACCCATGTGGCTCTTGATTGAAGAAACCGTGTTAGGGTTAGTGATTGCCTGACGCTTTGCAACGGCACCAACGGATGGCTTACCGTCCTTAAATGCGACGACTGAAGGCGTTGTCCGGCCGCCTTCCGGATTAGGAATAATTTTAGGTTCTTTACCTTCTAGAACAGCAACTGCTGAGTTTGTAGTCCCTAAGTCAATACCAATAATTTTATTACTTGCCATGAATAATTTACCTTCTTTATTTAAAGTTTGATTCAAGCGATTGCGTTTATTGTGCAACCATTACCATTGCTGGGCGTAAAACCCGATCCTTCAAGCGGTATCCCTTCTGCAAAACTTTAGTCACGTGATCTTTTTGATCATCCGACTCTGCAGACACGGTTTGAACGGCTTGATGAATATTCGGATCGAACTTCTCACCTTCAGCCTTAATCTCGGTCACACCATTACTGGTCAACGCATCAATCAAGTGCTTTTGAACCATTTCAATTCCCTTTTTTAAGGATTCAGCCTGTTCACCTTCAACCGGTGTGCTCAGTGCACGTTCCAAGTTATCCAGTGCTGGTAAAATATCGTGTGCCAATTGCTGGCCATCATATTTGATCAACGCAGCCTGATCCTTCTTGTTGCGAGTTTGAATATTTTGAATCTCAGCTTCAGCGCGCAGATATTGATCAGAAGTCTTGTCCAACTGCTTTTGTAAGCTGTCGACCTGTGCGAGTGCTTTGGTTAAAGCATCTTTGCCCGCAGACTTCTTATCTCCTGCTGAGGCTGATTGATCTGCTGACTTTGCCGCGTCAGCAGCCGGTTGCTGCTTGTTACTTTTTGCCTTACTCTCAGTGGACTGTTGCGTGTCTTTTTGTTGGTCCGCTGCTTTTTTTGCTTTATCTTCAGCCACTATAACACCCCTTTACTACTGATCAAAATAGCGATAATAATCAATGAGCCGTTGCGCTAGTTCTTGCCGAAAAGCGCCAACTAAGCCAATCATCCGCGAATATGGCATCCGGGTCGGCCCCAACAGAGCAATCACACCCTTGCCATGATCACCGGCATCGTAGGTTGCAGTAATCAAACTGTAATCCTTTAAAATATCGTTGGTCATTTCGCTGCCGATCTTCACTTGAATGTGATCAGACGGCTGACCCAAAACATCAGCCATGTCGTCACTATGATCCATTAAGGTATACAACGACTTTAATTCATCTACGTCATTACTGTCAGAGAAGTTTAACAGGTTCAAGCGACCTCCGACGTAAAACCGCTCCTGAGCAGCCTTAGTCAAAACATCGCCAAACACCTTTAAAAATCCTTCGGGTTGCTGCAAATAATTGGCAACCTGCATGGGAATCTCCGACTTCAATGCGCTTAGTACCTCGTCTAACGGCTTGCCGACTAACTGATCATTGATCAAGCGGACCACGGCTTCAAGCTGATCACCCGTAATCTTAGTGGTGATGTTAAACGTTTGTGATTCAGCATCGCCATTATCCGTCACCAAGACGGCCATGACCTGCCGCTTGCCCAATGGTACTAACCGAAAACCGCTTAACCGGCTTTGTTTGTGCTCCGGCTTAAGTGAAAAAGCGGTATACGACGTTAAGTTTGATAAAATTTTCGCCGATGTTTCAATAATTTCGTCAATTTTCAGAAATTGACCTTCAAGTGAAGACTTGATGATATCAATGTCATTGGCTTTGATCGGATCCGGCTGAACCAAGTGATCCACGTAATAGCGATATCCCTTCACTGAAGGAATTCGACCGGATGAAGAGTGGGTCTTCGCAATCAGCCCCAGCTCTTCCAAAGCAGCCATTTCGTTACGTACCGTTGCTGAACTCACATGCATCGGTAACTGTGCCGCTAGCGCCTTGGAACCCACAGGAACGCCACTGCTCGTATAGTCACGAACAATTGCCTTTAAAATCATATTCTGTCTGTCCGTTAACGTGATCATCACCTCTTTTTAGCACTCAAGTTACTCAAGTGCTAAGACACATATATAATGTATCAAACGCAGTTTTTTAAGTCAAGCATTCAGCCAACTTTTTTAGCAATTAATTCATTCGAGTGCTAATTTGGTGATGGGATGCGCTGTAAAATAGGCTTCCGTATTTTGCGCATCCCGTTTTAATTGTTGAACTAAGTCGTCAGCAGTATTAAATTTAATTTCACCGCGCAGGCGATAATCCCATTCAACGGTCACAACTTCACCGTAAATGGCCTGCTTAAAATCTAACAAGTATGCTTCCACGGTCACTGGACGGCCCGAACCGAAAGTAACGTTACGGCCAATCGACGTCATCGCCGGGTACCACTGACCGTTCACTTTGACACGGGTCACGTAAACCCCGATCCCTGGTAGCCAGTACTTGGCATCATGACTAATATTAGCCGTAGGGAACCCAAGTGTTCGCCCTCGGGCTTCACCGTGCATCACCGTTCCGGTTGTCTGATAGCGGTAACCAAATAAGCTGTTGGCAGTCCTGATGTGGCCTTGATCCAAATTACGCCGGATTCGCGAAGAACCAATTTTTTGTGCCTGCAGTTCTTTTTCACCCACCGTGACGATTTCAAACCGACCCTTAGCGTATTTAGGCAGGTTCGCCATGGTCGCAATATCCTTTGGCCCGTATGTATGGTCGTAACCCGCAACCACCACCTTGGCATGAAACCCCAGTAAATAGTTGTCAACGAATTCCTGTGGTGTCTGGTCAGCAAACTGGCTAGCAAAGTTAACCTGATACACAATGTCAACACCCAACTGTTCGAAAAGCGCCATCTTTCTAGCGTTAACCGTCAAGTAACGATTACGCTCCGGACTTAATTTTTGATAAACCAGTGCCGGGTGATGATCATAGGTCAAAATTGCCAGTGCTAACCCCCGTTCATCCGCAATGGCACGCGCCCGGTTAATGACCGCTTGATGCCCCAGATGGACACCGTCAAAAAAGCCCATTGCCAAAACAACCGGCTGATTGATAACCTTTGCCGTCGTTAGTGGATGATGAATTTGAATGACTTGCATATTATTGTCCCAACTTTCTACTTAGTACTAAACATTTTTAACGGTTTATAGCGGTCCTTAACCCGCTGATACAAACACTTGATCTGTCCCTGATACTTGAGTGATATCACTGGTGCATCCGTATTCACTTCGTCAGGTAATAACCAGACACCGTTCTTCACAACTGACCAGATTTCATCTGAAATTTCAATCGTGGGATACTGGGTCAGCACCCGGTCAATGGGATAGAGAAATTCAACGGCATCGTTAGCAACTTGCTCACGCAGGGTGTCTAAGGACACGGTTTCGTTGATGGTAAAACCACCGGATTCCACCCGGGTCAAAGATGACATCACAGCCGGCAGGCCTAAATCAGTTCCAATTTGAACGGCTAAGGTCCGCACGTAAGTCCCCTTGGTACAAGCCACTTCAAAGTCAAAGCGCTGCGTACCAGCTGCAGCATCAAACTGACTGTCACTGGTACGCTTAAAGGACTTGATCGTGACGGTTCGAACGGGCCGCTCAACTTCTTGGCCAGAACGTGCGTACTCGTAGAGTTTCCGACCATTCACCTTCACGGCTGAGTACATCGGCGGTACCTGCGACAGTTCACCGACCATACCTGCCATCACGGCGTCAATTTTTTCGTCTGGAACTGGTTCACTCATAACAACGCGCTTCACTTCAGCGCCGTCTAAATCCTCCGTTTCGGTAGCAAACCCTAAGGTCACACTGCCACGGTATACTTTTTGGTGGGTCATCAAATAATCGACCACCTTCGTTGCGCTGCCCACACAAATCGGCAAGACGCCATCCACGTTAGGATCCAACGTGCCAGAATGCCCGACCTTTTTCATGTGGACGATCTTACGTACATGATTCACGCAGTCATGACTTGTCATGCCGCGCTCTTTATATAGTGGAATAATGCCATCCATTGTGACCGCTCCGTTTCGTATAAACTGTCTAACTTTGCTATTATATCACGTGTAGACGTGATAACGACACGAAAAAAGCCGTCCACAGAAATTTCTGTAGACGACTTTTTTAACTTATAGATTAGAATCTTCACGGTGCAGCTTATTGAGCAGCTGATCGATCCGACTCCCATATTGAACGGATTCATCACGTTCGAATGTTAGCTCTGGTACCTTGAAAATATTCAGGCGGGAACCTAACTCGCTACGAATCAAACCCGTTGCTTTGGTTAATCCCTGGGCAGTTTTTTCACCATCAGAGGCCTTATCAGACAAGATACTGTAATAAATCGTGGCTTGCTGATAATCCCCGGTAACAACAACACCAGTAACAGTGACGTCCTGTACCCGTGGATCACGAACCCGCTTTAACAAGATATCGTTAACTTCGCGCTGAATTTCTTGTTCAAGCCGTCCTTGACGATAATGTGCCATATATCTAACACCTCGTTAGTTCTCTATTCTATTGGGATTTCCTTCATTACATAAGCTTCAATCACATCGCCGACTTTAATGTCGTTGTAGTTTTCAATGGTCAAGCCTAATTCATGACCCTGCTTAACGTCATTAACGTCATCCTTAAAGCGCTTCAGACTGCCTAATTCGCCTTCGTAAACGACCACTGAATCACGGATCAAACGAACCTTGCTGTCCCTTGAAATATGACCATCAGTCACCATTCCGCCGGCAATCGTGCCAACTTTAGAAGCTTTGAAGATGTCCCGAACTTCAACTTCACCGATGACTTCTTCTTTATACGTTGGTTCCAGCTTACCCTTCATGGCGTGTTCGATTTCATCGATAGCGTTATAGATCACCCGGTGCAAACGAATGTCCACGTTGTCTTGGTCAGCTTGTGATTTGGCTTGCGGTGTTGGCCGTACGTTAAACCCGATGATGATCGCGTTACTTGCTTCAGCCAAGGTAACATCACTTTCGTTAATGGCACCAACGGCGGTATGGATAATGTTGACCCGCACACCTTCAACTTCGATCTTCTTCAAGCTGTTAGCCAGTGCTTCAACGGAACCTTGGACGTCAGCCTTAATAATGACATCAACTTCCTTCATTTCCCCTTCTTTCATCGTATCAAAGAGGTTATCAAGGGTCACTGTGTTCTTACTGCGACGTTCTTCCATCAAAGCGTTCTTGGCACGTTCTTCACCGGCGGCACGAGCGGTCTTTTCGTCGTCGAAGACAACGAAGCGATCACCGGCTTCCGGTACGTCACTTAACCCGGTAATTTCAACTGGCGTGGAAGGCAGGGCTTTTTTAATTTCCTTGCCATTTTCGTTTTCCATGGTCCGAACTTTACCAAAGGTATTCCCAACCACGATTGGATCACCAGTATGCATGGTCCCTTGTTGAATCAGTAAGGTTGCAACGGAACCCTTACCTTGATCCAGCTTAGCTTCGATCACTGAGCCCGCAGCGTGTTGCTGTGGGTTAGCCTTTAATTCCATCACTTCGGATTGTAACAGGATCATATCCAAGAGTTCGTCAATGTTCTTACCGAACTTAGCTGAAATTTGGACAAAGATCGTGTCGCCGCCCCAGTCTTCAGGAATCAGACCGTATTCAGTCAGCTGTTCCATGACGTGGTTCGGGTTAGCGCCTGGCTTATCGATCTTGTTAACGGCCACGATAATTGGTGTCTTAGCGGCCTGCGCATGGTGAATGGCTTCAATGGTTTGAGGCATCACACCATCGTCAGCAGCAACCACCAAAATCGTGATATCGGTTATGTCAGCACCACGAGCCCGCATTTCGGTGAAGGCCGCGTGTCCTGGGGTATCCAGGAAGGTAATCGTCTTACCCTTATGCTTGACTTGGTAAGCACCAATGGCTTGAGTGATCCCGCCGGCTTCACCAGCAGTGATGTGAGAATGACGCAAATGGTCAAGCAGTGTTGTCTTACCATGGTCAACGTGACCCATGATGGTAACAACCGGCGGCCGGGATTCAAGGTGATCGGTATTCTTAGACTCTTCTTCAAAAGTCTTATCAATATCGGCAACATCAACTTCGACCTTCTCCTTAGCGTCAATCCCGTAATCAGCCGCTAAGATTTCAATGGTATCCTTATCCAGCGACTGGTTTTGGTTAGCCATGACACCCAGCATAAACAGCTTCTTAACAATTTCAGCTGGTTCACGGTGCAGAATCTTACCAAGATCTTGGGCGTTCATCCCAACTTGGTAGACCAACGTGTCTGGCAGAGCCTTATTCTTACGTTCAGGGGCACCCTTTTGGTGATTGGTTTCCTTGATTCGTTGGTTCTTCTTGCTGTACTTCTTAGCAAAATTGTTGCGACGGCGGTTATTGTTCCGGTTATTGCGATTATTCCGGCTGTTACGGCCATTACCGCTGTTTAAACTGCCGCCAAAACGACCTGATCCGCCACGGTTGGCATTGTTGCTGTTGCCGTTATTTTGTGAATGATTGCTGTTTTGACTGCGGTTATTGTTGCTTGACTGTGACCGGTTGTTATTACTTGATTGCGAGCGGTTATTAGACTGCCCGCGATTAGTAGACTGGCTGTGGTTAGTCGATTGGTTTCGGTTGCTGGACTGACTATGGCTAGCATTGGCATGGTTCTGCCCATTTGAATGGTTGCTGCTGTTAGACTGCGACCGGTTATGTGCCGTTTGGCTGCTACCAGTATTTTGACGATGGTCATGGTTTTGGGCCGGCTTGGCAGACTGTGTGGAATGCGCTGGCTTAGCCTGACCCGACTGGTTCTTATTACCGGTAGTCGTTTTACTACCCTTATTTGAAAAAGTTTCTCGCAATTGACGTTCCTCGTTACTTCCTAATGATGACATATGATTTTTGACGTCAAAGCCCTTTTCTTGAGCCTTATCAAGAACGGCTTTACTTGAGACGTTGAGTTCTTTAGCTAATTCGTAAATTCGCTTTTTGCCCATATCTTCACTCTCCTTTGGTATTAACTAGTTCAATTAACTTTCTAGCAAATCCAGGATCTTTTACACCGTAAGCTGAACGGTTCATGCCCGTTGCCTGGCTAAGTTGTTCCTTTGTAAATGCGGTAATTAAGTCAACGTGGTAAAACGTGGCCTTATCACTTAACTTTTTCATGCTGCTAGGACCGGCATCACTAGCTAGGATCACCACTGAGATGCTCTGATTCCGAATAGCTTTTAAAACAAATCCTTCGCCTGTCACTAACTGATTAGCCCGGCGAACTAGTCCTAAAAGCTGTAGAAAAGGATTAGGCTTTTCCATTTTCAAATAATTCCCGACGAGCCTGCTGATGGTCCACGTATGCCACCAAATCATCGTAAAATTGTGAGTCAACTTTGGTTTCAAAGACCTTATCAAAAGTTCGTTCTTTTTGAGCCCGTTTTGCAATCTCAACGTCCAAAGAAATGTAAGCACCGCGGCCTGATTTCTTTCCCGTTGGATCAACAGACACGTTGTTATCCTTGTCACGAACGATCCGGACTAAGTCCTTTTTAGGCGCCATTTCACCGGTCACAATGTCTTTTCTCATTGGTACCTTACGTTTCTTCATGTACGCTTACCTCCTAGTCTTCAGTACCGTCATCCTCAGAAGCTTCTGGGGTATCTTCAGGTTCTGAGTCCGCTGTGGAATCAGTCGTGTCAGTCGTTGCTGGCTGATCAGTTTCGTCATCCGTTGTCTCTTGATCACTTGGCTGTTCTTCGTCCTGCGAATCAGCAGCATCGCTACCAGACTTGTTAAAGAGCGTTTCAGCCTCAGTTTCAGACTTGATGTCGATCTTATAACCAGTCAGCTTAGCAGCTAAACGGGCGTTTTGACCACGTTTACCAATTGCCAATGATAGCTGGTAATCAGGTACGATAACGGTACATGCCCGTTCGTTGTTTTCATCAAAGATGACGTCGATCACTTCAGCTGGGTTCAACGCGTTAGCAATAAACTTCGCTTCGTCATCCGTCCATTCAACGATATCCATATTTTCGCCATCTAATTCGGATACAATGGCTTGAACTCGCTGACCACGGGGACCTACTGAGGTGCCGACCGGGTCAACATCGGGATTATTTGAACGAACAGCTACCTTGGCACGGTCACCCGCTTCTCTGGCAATCGACATGATTTCAACGGTGCCATCGTAGATTTCCGGAATTTCTTCTTCAAATAACCGCTTCAGCAGCCCTGAATCAGTCCGGCTAACGAACACTTGCGGGCCCTTAGCAGCGTTTTCAACCCGAGTCACGTAAACCTTAATTCGGTCGTGCATATGGTAAGTTTCGTTAGGCATTTGATCCTGACGGCTCATAACAGCTTCTACGTTACCTAAGTTAACGTAAACGAACCGGTTATCTTGACGCTCAACCTCACCAGTAATAATTTCATTTTCGTACTGGCTGTACTGGTCAAAGATCAATGACCGTTCAGCTTCACGGACCCGTTGCATGATAACCTGTTTAGCGGTTTGTGCCGCGATTCGGCCAAAGTTTTTAGGGGTAACTTCAAACTTGATGTCATCACCAATTTCATAGCCTCGACTGACCTGTAAGGCATCGTCTAAGCTGACTTCCAACCGGGAGTCGTAAACCTGATCGACAATTTTTTTAACCGCGAAAACGTGAACATCACCCTTTTTTTGGTCAAAGTTTACCTCAACGTTTTGGGCCTGACCGTAGTTCCGCTTGTAAGCAGAGGTCAATGCCGCTTCAATGGCATCAATCACAATTTCCTTTTTGATACCCTTTTCGGTTTCTAGTTGATCCAGAGCACCTATTAGTTCTTTACTCATTACGTATAGTCTCCTTTAGCTGTTAAAACTTAATTGCTAATCTTGCTTTGGCAACGTTTTTTCTTGGAATGACCAGTTCTTTCATCCGACCCTTTAGGTTGATTTTCAAGCCTAATTCGTCGTCACTCACAGAGGTCAATGTCCCTTCAAATGCTTTTTCACCGTTCATCTTTTGGTAAAGCGAAATGTGAACATAGTGATCGACCGCCCGTTTGTAGTCAGCTTCTTTTTTCAGCGGCCGTTCCGCACCTGGAGAGGATACTTCCAAGAAATACGCTTGGGGAATTGGATCAGGATCGATATTATCCAGCTTTTCACTTAACTCATCACTCACTAATGCACATTCATCAATCGTAATGCCACCAGGTTTGTCGATGAAGAGCCGCAAATACCAACTTTTACCCTCGCGAACAAACTCAACGTCCACCAGTTCAAAGTGATGGGCAGCCACAATCGGTTTCGCCAGAGCCGAAACAATGTCTACGACGTTATCCAATCTTTTACCTCCAATACCATTTTTCCAATAAAAAGAGCGAGCATCGCTGCTCACTCCTTTCCGAAATATCTACAACTCGTATGATAGCACAAAGGTGACACAATAGCAAACTTGAAAGCGCGCCGTTATGCCAACTCTGACGAATCCTGGTTACATCATGTCAAACAAACTCAGTTGATTCTCATCCGGCAAACCATCCAGAACCCCGTTATCAGTCATAAATTCAATCAGAGTTTTGGAAACTTTTCCGCGTTTAGCCAAGTCTTCCTTGGAGAGAAACGGTTTGTCTTCACGAGCGGCCACAATCTGCTTAGCCACGTTTAAGCCCAAGCCGGGCGCAGCATTGAACGGTGCAATTAACGAGTCACCATCAATCAGCCATTCACTGGCAGCCGACTTATTGATATCGATCATCTTAAAGTTAAAACCACGTTCCAGCATCTCGTTCGCCAGTTCCAGAACCGTCAGCAGGTTTTTCTCCTTAGCTGACGCGTCCATTCCCTCGTCGTTGATTTCCTTCATTTTGGCTTTAACGGAATCTTTTCCCCGAGACATTGCGACAACGTCAAAGTCATCAGCCCGCACGGAGAAGTATGCTGCGTAATAAACCAGTGGGAAGTACACCTTGAAGTACGCCACCCGCAGCGCCATCAAAATATAGGCGGCCGCGTGGGCCCGTGGGAACATGTACTTGATCTTCAAGCAAGACTGAATGTACCAGTCCGGTACGTCCGCTTCCTTCATCTTGTCCTGCCACTCGTCTGGAATACCGCGACCGTGACGGACGGATTCCATAATCTGAAATGAGGTTTCAGAATCCATCCCCCAGTTGATCAAGTCGGTCATGATGTTATCCCGACAACCGATAACGTTGGCGATAGTGGCAGTCCCGTTTTTGATCAGTTCTTCGGCGTTGCCCAACCACACGTCGGTCCCGTGAGACAGCCCAGAAATTTGCAGCAGCTGTGAATAGTTCTTCGGGTGAGTTTCTTCCAGCATCCCCCGAACGAACCGGGTCCCAAATTCAGGGACACCCAGCGTTCCGGTCTTGGACTGGATCTGTTCCGGGGTCACGTGTAAGGAATCGGTGCCGGAAAACAGCGCCATCACGCCCGGATCATCCATTGGAATCGTCTTTGGATCGACCCCGCTCAAATCTTGCAGCGTCCGGATCATGGTGGGATCATCATGCCCCAGAATATCGATCTTCAAAATATTGTCATGGATCGAATGGAAATCAAAGTGGGTCGTTTGCCACGCGGCGTTTTGATCGTCAGCGGGATACTGGATCGGCGTGAAATCATAGATGTCCATGTAATCGGGCACAACGATGATCCCGGCCGGATGTTGTCCGGTAGTTCGTTTCACACCAGTGGCACCCTTGGCTAACCGGTCGATCTCAGCGTTTCGTAAATGCAATTCTTTATCGCGTTCGTAAGCCTTCACGTAGCCGTAAGCGGTTTTGTCCGCCACGGTACCGATCGTTCCGGCCCGGTACACGTTTTTTTCACCGAACAACACCTTGGTGTAGTTATGAGCAATCGGTTGATAGTCCCCGGAGAAGTTCAAATCAATATCGGGGACCTTGTTTCCAGTAAACCCTAAGAAGGTTTCAAAGGGAATGTTATGGCCGTCACCGATCATCAAAGTCCCGCACTTTGGACAGTTCTTTTCGGGTAAGTCAAACCCGGAACTGTATTCACCCTTGGTATAGAAGTGAGAATACTGACAGTTAGGGCAGCGATAATGTGGCGGTAACGGGTTCACCTCGGTGATTCCGGTCATGGTCGCCACCAGACTGGAACCAACGGAACCCCGGGAACCAACCAAGTACCCGTCTTTATTACTCTTCGCCACCAGTCGTTGGGCAATTAAATAAATCACTGAGAACCCGTTACCAATGATACTTTTCAGTTCACGGTCAAGCCGGTGCTGAACCAGTTCTGGCAGCGGATCGCCGTACCATTCGTGGGCGGTATTCATGGTCCGCTCACGGATCTCGTCTTCGGCGCCCTCCATCCGCGGCGTATACAGTTTGTCCTTTAACGGGTGAACATCGTCAATTTTATCGGCAATCGCGTTGGTGTTCGTCACCACAATTTCTTTGGCCTTATCCTCGCCTAAGAAGCTGTAGTCATCTAATAATTCGTCAGTGGTTCGGAAATGCACGTCTGGCAGTTCTTGACGGTTTAACGGGTTGGCCCCGCCTTGCGAGTTGATCAAAATCTTCCGGTAAATGGCGTCTTCCGGATTCAAATAATGGGCATCACCAGTTACCGCAACAGGCTTATCTAATTCTTCACCCAGCTTGACCATGTTGGTTAAAATTTCCTCTAAGTTTTTCCGGTTTTGAATCAAACCAGAATCGATCAGCGGCTTGTAGGCGGCTAACGGCTGAACTTCGAGGTAATCGTAAAACTTCGCTTTGCTGCGGGCTTCAGCGTACCCCTTCTGCATCATCGCGGTGAAAACTTCACCGGAATCACAGGCAGAACCGATCAGCAGACCGTCCCGCAACTTCTCAATTTGACTCCGCGGCATCCGCGGCACCCGATAGAAGTAATCCACGTTAGACTTGGAAACTAATTTAAATAAGTTCTTCAAACCAGCCTGCGTCTGAGCCAAAATGATCGCGTGGGATGGCCGAGCGTGTTTATACGCATCGTTTTCGCTCATATGATCATTTAACTGATCGTGATACTGGATGTTGTAACGGTCTTCAGCGTCCTTTAAAAAGAGGTAGTTCAAATGTCCAGTTGACTCAGCATCATAAATGGCCCGGTGATGGTGTTCCAGTGAAACGTGGAACTTCTTGGCCAACGTGTTCAACCGGTAACCCTTTAGATTCGGGTACAGGAATCGCGCTAGCGTTAACGTGTCAATGATGGGGTTGGTAATGTCCGGTAAGTCGTGACGCTGGTAGCCGGCATTCATGAACCCGATATCGAAGGTCACGTTATGGCCGACAATGATTGCGTCGCCGTAAAATTGCCTGAATAGTTCAAACACTTCTTTTTCGGACTTTGAGCCGTGGACCATATCATCGGTAATACTGGTCAAATTAGTCGTTTGATCCGACAAATGAAATCCCGGATCAATAAACTCTTCAAACTGATCAATCACTTCTTTACCCTGCATCTTAACGGCGGATAATTCAATGACCCGGTCGTAAATGGCAGATAAACCCGTAGTTTCTGTATCAAAAACCACGTACGTTGCATCTTTAAGCGGTCGGTGTTCATTGTTATAACCAATCGGCACACCGTCATCAACGAGGTTAGCTTCAACCCCGTAGATCATCTTAATCTCGTTTTTAGAGGCCGCCCGAAAGGCTTCTGGAAAGCCTTGAACCCCGGCATGGTCAGTGATTGCAATGGCTTTATGACCCCACTTTTTAGCTTGCTTGACGTAGTCGGTGATTGAGTTAGTGGCATCCATGGTACTCATATTGGTGTGCAGGTGTAATTCCACCCGTTTTTCACCGTCAGGCGCTTTATCCTGTCTGCTTGGCACCGTAACTTGGTTAATGTCATAGGCGTTTAAGACCAAATCCCGCATGAAATTATCTTCTTGAACGCTGCCGCGGACCCTGATCCAGTCACCTTCGTTTAAACCTTCGAACTGGGCTTCATCGCCTTCATCACGGGAAAATTTTTTCACCGCAATCGAGGAACTGTAATCCGTAATTTCCAGGATCATCAGCTTCCGGCCAGAACGCAGATCACGAATCTCTTTGTTAAAAACATAACCTTGAACGATCACTGACTTTTCTTCATCTTCAATTGAAGACAATTGAACCGGTTCTTCATCAGCCTTGATTTTCCGGCCGATTACTGTAGGTCCGCTAGCAGCCGCTACGCCCTGTTTTTCACGCTTCTCGTTGGCCACTTTGATAGCAGCCACCGCTTTTTGCGCCAGTTCGGCATCCGACTGGGCCTTTTTTTGCTTGAACTCCTGTATCTTCGCCTGGGAAGCTGACTCGTCGATCATGGTATGAATCGCAAACTTCGGAAAACCGACCGATTCATACCGGTTTTCAATTGGACCCAATGCTTGGTCAACCAAGAAGTTCTTCACAACCTCGTTTTCGGCCATAAAGATCACCCGGTTATCCTCAAGTTTTGGCACTTGATCGCGACAAAGTTCCTGTATCAACGGCGACGTCACACCGCTATGCTGAACAACCCAATTCCAATAATCACCAATCAAACGATTATCTAACTCGTTTTGATCCGTATGAATTTCAAAGTCAACTTTAACAATTGACTGAAAAGCCTTTTCCAGTTGTCCCTGAAACGTGGTAAACGTTTCATACGGTAATACCGTTGGTAATTTAAAGTTAAAGTGCCAACGTTTAGACTTTTCGTGTACGGTTAATTTTTCCAGGGCTGCCCCCTTAAAGAATGGCTGGTCGGCCAAATCAGATAATTGCAGTTGCTGTAATAGTTTTTCAAATAATGCCTGATGATCTAAGGCCACACCAAACTGCCCCCTTTATTTTTGCTTAATGCCATTATTTTAACGTAAAACGGACTCGAGACAAAACAAAAATTGTTTTGTTTTCTCGAGTCCGTCCCACACATCATTATTAATCGTTAGCAGATTCAGAATCTGCTGGTTTTGGATCCGTTTCCTTCAATAAAATACCGACTGTATTGTCAACTTCATCAGCCTTGACTTCAACGGTTTCACCAGACTTGCGGATTTTAATCTCAACAATCCCGTCACTGGCTTTCTTCCCGACGGTAATCCGGATTGGAATCCCAATTAAGTCGGAATCAGCAAATTTAACACCAGCCCGTTCCTTACGGTCATCGATCAAAACCCGGTAACCAGCAGCCGTCAAGCTGTCCGTTAACTTGTTGGCTAAATCAACCTGCGTGTCGTTCTTCACGTTCACTGGAATGACGTGCAAGTCATATGGCGCAATTGCTCGTGGCCAAACTAAGCCGTGTTCGTCCGACTGCTGCTCGCTGATAGCGGATAACAGCCGGCTAACACCAATGCCGTACGAGCCCATAATGACGGGTACCGAACGCCCATTTTCGTCCAAAACTTTAGCGTCAAGGGCTTCGGAATAACGCGTCCCCAGTTTAAAGATGTGACCAATTTCAATGCCACGGGTAAACTTCAGTTTACCAGCACCATCAGGTGAAATATCGCCCTCTTTAACGGTACGGATATCGGTGAACTCATCAACTCGGAAATCACGTTCAACGTTGGCATTCATGTAGTGATAGCCATCTTCATCAGCGCCCACTACCGCATTGACCATATCCTGGACGTAACGGTCAGCCACAATCGTCACGTCTTCGCCAACGCCCACTGGACCTAAGGCGCCAAATGATGCCCCCAGGTATTTTTCAGCATCGTCATTGGTTGCTGGTGCCAAGAAGTCCGCGTGCAAGAAGTTCTTTAACTTGGTTTCGTTCAACTCATCATCACCGCGGAGTAAGGCCAATACTGGCTTTTCGTCAGCAATGTAAAGCATGCTCTTAATCAAATTATCAGCGTCTAAGTCTAACTTGGCAGCCACGTCATCAATGGTCTTAGCCTCACCAGTGGCCACCTTTTCCAGATCTTTTTGCGCAGCGTGTGACTTTTTAGGTGTATACAGGTTCGTTGCCATTTCAAGGTTTGCAGCATAATCAGATTCGTCAACGTAGACAATGGTATCTTCACCAATTGGTGCAATCGCAGAGAATTCCTTAGAGTCCTTGCCGCCCATGGCACCGGCGTCACCAATAATTGTCCGGTACTTCAAACCGATCCGATCAAAGATCCGCTTGTAGGCACCTTCCATTTGATGGTAAACCTGATCCAGGTCATCGTAGTTAGTCGAAAACGAATAAGCGTCTTTCATGATAAATTCCCGTCCACGCAGCAAACCATAACGAGGACGCTCTTCGTCACGGTACTTAGCCTGAATTTGATAGAGGGTCAGCGGTAATCGTTTATACGATTTAATGCTGTCACGAATCAATGTCGTGAACGTTTCTTCATGAGTTGGCCCGAGAATAAAGTCCGTATTGTGACGGTTCTTAAACTTGAACAAGGTCGGGCCGTATGTATCGTAACGACCTGAATCTTTCCAGAGCTGTGCTGGCAAAACAGTTGGAACCACCATTTCAACCGCATCAATCTTGTCCATTTCCTCCCGAATAATTTTTTCAATGTTGGTCAGAACTTGGAATGCGAGTGGTAAATAAGCATACATTCCTGCAGTCACTTGGCGAATGTAGCCGGCTCTAAGCATCATCTGATGGCTCAGTGCTTCTGCATCACTCGGCACCTCTTTCAGTGTTGGAATCAGCAATTTTGACTGTTTCATACTCAATTGAACTCCTTTTTAACCGATTTTATTTGATTTATTTAATGAAGTAACGCTCAATATCATTCCACGTTACTAACAGCATTAACACCACTAAGAAGGCCACTCCAGCGAGAGTGATAACCGTCTCGACGTTTTCTGAGAGCGGTTTTCGCCGAATACCCTCAATCACGTTAAGTAATATTTTACCACCATCAAGTGCCGGAATTGGCAATAAATTCACAATTCCCAAGTTAAGTGATAGAAATGCCAAGAAGCTTAGCACACCCAGGATCCCCTCAGAGGCTGCGGTGGATGTCGTCGCAAAGATTGCCACGGGACCGCCCAAATCATTCAGACTAAAGTGTCCGGAAACCATTGACCAGATTGCCTGCATTAAGCGCACCGTCATCTGCCAAGTTTGTGTGAAACCCGAAACCAGCATGGCGGAAATATCGTGGTTCCGATACTGAGTAATACCGATAGCGCCGATCGTCTTGTTGTTGATCTTAGTGGCCTCAGGAACCATCTGGATGGTCTTAGTCTGATCACCGCGCTTCACTTTAAAAGTGGTTTGTTTGTGTGCACGATTCTGAATTTGAAGCGCAATTTGGTTCCAATCCCTAACTTTTTTACCGTTTACAGCCGTAATATAATCGCCGTTCTTGATCCCTGCTGAACGGGCAACCGTTACGTCCGAGGTCGTGGGACTGACTCGGTTACTATTATTAGTCACACCACCGGCTACAAACGTTAAAATCGTGTAGACAATGATGGCTAAGAAAAAGTTATTCATCGGTCCCGCAAAGTTAGTCATCAAACGATGACCTAAACTAGCAGACTGAAACTGAACGTCTCGTGGCGCAATGCGAACTTCGGTACCATCACTTTCGATGATCGTGGCATCTTGTGCCACGTTATACCGTTTAACTGCACTTTCATCGCCGTTTTCGTAACCTTCGATCCAAAGCTCATCCTCTAGATCGGTAGCTGTCACCGCCATGGGAATCCCGTTAAACAGCGTGGATTTTTTGCTGGTATTAATCCGGGTCACCTGATCATTATCACCCACATACAGGCTTACGGGTGTCCCCGGTTTTAATTCATCTTCATCATCTTCAGCACCGGCCATCCGAACGTACCCGCCAACCGGCAGCAGCCGAATCGTGTAGGTGGTATCAGTAGTGCGGTAATTGAACAGTTTAGGACCCATGCCGATTGAAAATTCACGCACGAGGATCCCCGCCCGCTTGGCGAAGAAGAAGTGACCAAACTCGTGAATAAACACAATCAGGCCAAACACGATAATGAAGGTAATAATGGTCGTAATCACAGACGTCGATCCTTTCGTAATAGACTAGATTTACTGATGCTACATGAAGCCCAGCAAATGCAAAGCAGGTAATACTAACAAGAGGCTATCGAAACGGTCTAAAATACCGCCGTGTCCAGGCAGGATACGGCCAGAATCTTTAACACCGTAGTAACGCTTTAAAGCCGATTCTACTAAATCACCAATTTGACCGATTACTGACAGCACAACCGTAAATAAGACTGTTACTAACCAGCTGTAATCACCTTGGGGATAAAAATGCACGTAAATCGCAACGATGATCGTGGCAGCCACAGTACCGCCGACCGATCCCTCCCAAGTCTTGTTAGGACTAATGTGCGGTGCTAATTTATGCCGGCCTAATTTACGGCCAATCATGTAGGCACCACTATCCGTGATCCAAACAATAAACAAGGCGAAGAAAATCATCCAAACACTGGCTGCACGTGCCATGACGAAGTAGTGAAAGCCAAAGCCGATATAGATCGCACCAGTGGTCAAAACAGCTGCATCGTCAAATGAGAAACGGTTCTTCGAGAAAACCGTATACATTAACAGCAAGACAATGACCCCGTACACCACAAAGTTGATGTCGAGGTGTGCTGGTAAAATAGCCCGCCAAAAATCAGGCAGAATAATCAGTAACACGGCGATTCCAGATAACAATGCTTCCCAAGAGACGATCAACTTTTTACGCATCACTAAAATTTCGGAAAGTGCAATTAATCCAAGAACTGCAGCGGCAATGTCAACCCAGATGCCACCAGCAATAATAATTGGAATGAAGATAATTAAGGCGATCACCGCCGTAATAACCCTTTGTCTCATTTATAAACTCCTTTTCCCCTCAACTATTTCGATAATCCGCCGAAACGGCGTTTACGATGTTGGTATTCATAAACCGCCTGAACCAATAACTCAGCATTAAATTCAGGCCAGTGCGGTGCCATGAACACAAATTCTGAATAAGCAATCTGCCACAGCAAAAAGTTGGAAATCCGTTTTTCGCCTGAAGTTCTGATCACCACGTCCGGATCCTGATACTGTCCCAGCGACGCCGTCATGAGATGGGCGCTGATCATTTCTGGTGAAATCTCTTCAGGCTTTACGTTACCCCGTTGAACCGACTGGGCAATTTCTTGCACCGCGGTCGTAATTTCAGCGCGACTGCCGTAATTCAAAGCAAAGTTTAGAACCATGCCGTCACAGTCTTTAGTATCTTCAACCGCATCTTTGACGGCTTTTTGCGTTTTTTGCGGCAGTTGATCCGTATAGCCCATCACGTTGACCCGAACATTATTTTGAATTAATTCCGGAACAAATTTATCAAAAAAATCCACCGGCAACTTCATCAAATAGTTCACTTCATCCGCCGGCCGTTTCCAGTTTTCAGTTGAAAACGCATATAAGGTGAGGACTTTAATCCCCAGGTCACTCGCCGCTTTCGTAATGGTCTTAACCGTCTCCATACCTTGCTTGTGACCGGCTACTCTCGGCAAATGACGCTTTTGCGCCCAACGGCCATTACCATCCATGATAATGGCAACGTGAGCTGGAATATTATTAGGATCTAGTTCTATTTTGTCAGGGATTTCTGACTGATGGTTATTGTTGAGCCAAGAAAACAATGTGGCACCTCCAAATTAGCTTTCAAACCCTAATCATACCAAAAAACAGAGTTGTCGACTATCCCAACTCTGCTTAAAGCGATTATTTAACATAATCTAAATAAGCTACTGAAGTAAGCGCCATTCACCGCGGTTAGCGTCAGATAACGTATTAAAATACTGCAGTAAATTATTAGCATCATCCGGGCTCACTTCGCCAAGCTTATTTAATCCCTCGCCAGTTGGAATGGGTTCGCTTAGATCTGTGATTTCAGACCCGTTTTCGATGGTCGCCTTTGAAAAAGCAATGATCCAATCTTCTTCAATCAACTGAGTAATTACAAAGAATAAATTGAAGTCATCTTTTACAAAAGCTGGCTGAGCATAAACACCATCATCGATTTGAGTTAACTCATTGCCGTTATAATTTAAAACCGCTAGATTTTCGTCGGTCACTGCATCATTCAGTTTAAAAACCATTTTGGCAAATTGTGGTGTGCCAGGTGTGATTTCAACTGTTTCATCGTCACTTGCCATGTTTAACTTCCTTTCGTACAACCAAGACTAGCCAGAAATAATTTCCTGTTCTTTGTCGTCGGTCAGCTTATCAATTTGTTTAACAGCATCATCCGTCACGCTTTGAACCTGTTTTTCAAGGTCGTGAAGGTCATCATCAGTGAAATCACCATTTTTGTGGCCCTTTTTGACGGCGTCCATTGCTTCACGCCGAACGTTTCTAACGGCAACTTTACCTTCTTCGGAAACCGCCTTAACTTGCTTGGCAAGCTCTTTACGACGTTCTTCAGTTAACTGAGGAACCACCAAACGAAGTGCTGAACCGTCGTTTGCTGGTGTAATGCCAAGATCCGATTCCAAAATACCCTTTTCAACGTCTTCCAAGGAAGACTTATCGAACGGTGTTACCAAAATAACCCGTGGCTCCGGAACGGAGATCGATGCGACCTGATTGATCGGTGTTTCCACACCGTAATACTGAACCGTTACCCGGCTTAATAGACTAGCGTTAGCACGGCCGGCACGAATCGTACCGAACTCCCGGCTTAACGCATCTTCCGCCTTTTTCATTTTATCTTTTGCTTCATCAATAATTGGGTTTGCCAAAACTATTTCCCCCTTACCGTTGTCCCGATATTTTCACCAAGAACAACCTTCTTAATGTTACCTGGATGATTCAGATTAAAGACAACCAGCGGAATATCATTATCCATTGATAATGTGCTGGCCGTAGAATCCATGACATGGAGGCCCTTATTAATAATATCCATGTGGGTCAAGTGATCAAACTTAACCGCTTTAGGATCAATGTTAGGATCAGCAGAGTAAACACCGTCGACCCCGTTTTTAGCCATTAAAATAGCGTCAGCATTGATTTCCGCTGCCCGTAAAGCCGCGGTCGTATCAGTTGAAAAGTACGGGCTGCCAGTGCCACCAGCGAAGATAACGACCCGGTCTTTTTCCAAGTGACGGATTGCCTTCCGCCGAATATAAGGCTCTGCAATAGCCCGCATTTCAATCGAAGTTTGAACCCGAGTCGGCACACCGATGTCTTCGAGGTTATCCTGAAGGGCAAGGCCATTCATGATGGTTGCAAGCATGCCGATATAGTCGGCTTGCGCGCGTTCCATGCCCATCTGAGCACCTGATTCGCCTCGCCACATGTTACCGCCGCCAACGACGATCCCGATCTGAAGACCCAAATCAAAGACTTCTTTTACTTCTTTTGCCACCGTTCTAATAACTGGTGGGTGGATACCAAAACCTTGATCGCCTGCCAAAGCTTCACCACTCAGCTTCAAAACGACGCGTTTATACTTTAAATCCGACATCATGAGCCTCCTATTAGTTTCCTTTTGTAATTCTATCATAAACCGGTATCGACCAACAGTCGTATCCCGGCTAAATTGCATAAAAAAAGATGTACGCCACACGTACATCCCCTTTTAAAGTCAGTTTAGCCGTTAATTTGACTATTTACTTCATCTTCAAAGTTCTTCTTTTCAACTTCGATACCTTCACCGACTTCATAACGAACAAAGCTCTTCAATTTGCCGCCCTTTGAGGCAACGTATTGACTAACCGTTTGGTCAGAATCCATGATGAACTCTTGATCAGCAAGGCTGACTTCAGACAGGAACTTGCGGAGACGGCCTTCGACCATTTTTTCAACGATCTTTTCAGGCTTGCCTTCGTTTAATGCTTCCTTCTTCAAAACTTCCCGTTCGTGGTCCAACCGGTCGGCAGGAATTTCTTCACGAGACGTAAATTCTGGGTTAATGGCCGCAACGTGCATGGCAACGTTCTTGGCAACACTAGCGTCAGCACCATCAAGAACGACTAAAGCACCAATTTGACCACCATTATGCAAGTATGCGCCAAAGACTTCGTTATCAGACTTTTCAACAACTTTAAAGCGACGCAGTGTGGTGTGCTCTGAAGTAACTTGAGTCTGTTCGATGATCAGGTCCTTGATAGATTGGCCATCAGCATTCTTTAAAGCTAAAGCAGCATCCATATCAGCTGGTTTGTTAGCAGCAATCAGATCAGTGATGGTTTTAACCAAGTTTTTAAACCGATCGTTAGAAGCAACAAAGTCAGTTTCAGAGTTAACTTCAGCGATTGCAGCCACGTTGCCGTTTTCAGAAATGTGAGCTAAACCGTTAGCAGCCACGTTGCCGCTCTTCTTTTCCGCTTTAGCAATTCCCTTTTCACGCAGAAAATCGATTGCTTTGTCCATGTCGCCTTCAGTAGCAACAAGGGCTTTCTTTGCGTCCATCATACCAACGCTAGTCTTATCACGCAGTTCTTTAACCATTTTTGCAGTAATGCTTGCCATTATATGGCCTCCTTATAATTAAAAATGAGTCGCATAACACCAACACAAAAAGCTGGCCCGAAAATAATCAGGCCTCGCGGGTCCACATTTTCAAGCCAGCCTAAGCACTGATGGTTTTTAACAAATATTATTCAGCAGCGTTTTCTGAAGCGTCCTTGCTGTCAGCAGCATCTTTGCTAGCATCTGCTTTAGCAACTTCGGCTTCGTCTTGACCTTGACGGCCTTCGATGACGGCATCCGCCATCTTGCTGGTAATCAAGCGAACGGCACGAATGGCATCATCGTTAGAAGGAATGATAACGTCAACGTCGTCTGGGTCGGTGTTAGTATCAACCATAGCAACGATCGGAATGTTCAGCTTTTGAGCTTCCTTAACGGCAATCTGTTCCTTACGAGGGTCGACAACAAACATCACGTCAGGCAACTTAGGCATATCTTCGATACCGCCTAAGAAACGTTCCAACTTGTCAGTTGACTTCTTCAGTAAAGAAACTTCCTTCTTTGGCAGACGATCAAAAGTACCGTCAGTAGCCATCTTCTTAAGGTCTTTCAAACGCTTGATACGGGTTTGAATGGTTTCCCAGTTGGTTAAAGTTCCACCCAACCAACGGTGGTTAACGTAAAATTGACCAGCGCGGGTAGCTTCTTCTTCAATAGAATCTTGGGCTTGCTTCTTAGTACCAACGAAAAGCACTACGGCACCCTTAGATGCTTCATCCTTAACGAAGTTGTAGGCAACGTCGATTAATTTAACCGTCTTTTGTAAGTCGATAATGTAGATCCCGTTACGTTCAGTGAAGATGTAGTTCTTCATCTTTGGGTTCCAGCGACGAGTTTGGTGACCAAAGTGGACACCTGCTTCAAGTAATTGTTTCATTGTAATAACAGCCATGAAATAGCCTCCATCAAAGTTTTTTTCCTCCCCTGAGGTCGTTTATACTAAGAACTCTCGCGAGCACTGCTCAGTATATTGCTCAGAGTGTGAATTGTGGCAATCAGCCGAAAACTAGTATACCCGTATTGGGCTTTTATAGCAACCCTTTGGCGGCTTGAAAATAAAAAATATTTGAAATAATTGTTACATTCATGTTACACTACACTTCGCAGAACTTCGAGGAGGAACCGATTATGCTCAAAGCTATCGTTTTTGATCTTGACGATACACTATATGATCAACAACGACCGTTTCAGCAGGCACTATTTTCAGTCTGGAACGACCCCGCGGTTTCCGGTCACGTGCTGACAGACCTTTTTAAGGTCTTCAAGCACATGAATGATCGAGTCGCAAAATTAGAAACACTGACAATGAACCATGTCTTCAGCTGTCTGAATGACGTGCTGGTCAAACATGATTTGCCAACATTGACGAACTCGGTTTGGCTCGCTTTTTGCGATCGTTACCACGCTGAGGCGGAAAAAATCAGTTTATTCGCTGATATTCAGGCACAACTACCCCTTTTGAAGGATCACTATGAATTAGGTGTCATCACTAATGGTGAAAGTAATACGCAAACCGAAAAGTTATCACATCTAGACATTCAACGTTGGGTCAAAAAAGAAAATGTTGTCATCTCTGATGAAGTCGGCTTACGCAAACCAGACCCCAGAATTTTTACCCACTTTAACCGGCAAATGAACATTCAGCCGAAAGAAGTTGTTTATATCGGTGATAATTTTGAAAAGGATATGGTCGGTGCTAAGCAGGCCGGTTGGCACGCTTTTTGGTTTAACCATCGTCATTTAGATATGCCGCAATCTGATTTCATTCCTGATCAAACAGTGGAATCACCAAGTGAATTGGCCGAACTGTTACAAGCCATGTCCGTGACCAACTACTAGTTGAGCAACTATTTTATAAGAGACTGCAACTCAACTCGGTAGATTCCGGCATATAACACCCAAAAGCACTATTCCGATAGTTTTTATCGGGATGGTGCTTTTGGGTGTTATATGCTGGAATCTGAACTGCAAAACAGGCTAAAACTGTATTCAAGTCGTGAACTAAAGCACATTCTGGCTGTGTCTTAGTCAAGAAATCAACTGGCATCCCTATCGATATCAACTTAAATCACAGTTTCTTTTTAGCCAAAATTAACTATTTTATATTTAAAATGAACGGTTTCACCGCCGATAAACAGCGACCAATGAACCAATTGAATCAAGCAACATAATGATAGCCATCATCCACATGGCAGCCATGTTGTTCATACTAAGCAAGAAACCGATCAAAATCACATTTAAAATCAATAATAGCCATAAAAACCACTTCGACATCGAACTCATCTAATCATCTCTCTTTCTTTCATTATTATACTACTATAATACAAATTATTTAGGCATTCCTTAAAAACCATTATAATTTTAAAAATACCTGGTATATAATAGAACTAAACATGAGAGGAGAAAATTTAATGAGTGAAGAAATTTATCATAATTACTTTTTTGACGAACCGGCTTTTAATACTCATGATGGCGGTTATGTTCCGCTTGAAGTTGCCGATGCACCCGAAAAACCGTTGGCGATCCCAGCGTTATTAAAACCTGATAAAGAAACCGATACTGATATCTGGTACACAGTAACGGCTCAAACCGGTGAAACCCCAATTTTACCGGGTAAAAAAACAAAAACCTGGGGCTATAATGCCAGTATTCTCGGCCAGACGATCGTCTACCCAGTTGGCAAACACATTCACGTGGCTTTGGAGAACCACCTGTCCGAATTGACCACTTTCCACTGGCACGGACTAATTGTTTCCGGTCCCTACGTCGATGGTGGCTGTCACGCCCCCGTTTATCCGGGTGAAACCAAACACATCGATTTCACTTTGAATCAGCCCGCAGCAACAACTTGGCTGCACGCTCACCCGTGCCCATCAACTGCTGAACAAGTTTGGCACGGTCTGGCAACCATGGTACTGGTCACTGATGACCACATCAACAGTCTGCCCTTACCGCATCATTATGGTGTGGATGATATTCCGTTGGTTCTTCAAGACCGTCGTTTCCACGAAGATAATCAATTAGATTACCATGCTGACTACGATCCAGATGGCGTTCAAGGCCCAACTGCCCTCATTAACGGGACCGTTAACCCCTTCTTTGACGTCACCACCCAAAAAGTTCGCTTCCGCATTCTGGACGGTGCTAACCGCAGGGAATGGCGCCTGCACTTCTCCGATAACCTTAAATTTGCTCAGGTAGCGGGCGATTCCAGCTTGTTGCCCGAACCCGTTTACATGGATCATCTGATGCTCACCTGTGCTGAACGGGCCGAGATCGTAGTTGATTTCTCCGGTTATCATGAAGGCCAAATTGTCACGCTGTTTAGTGATGATGTGCCGATCGTTGAATTTAGAATTCATCAGTTTGCACCTGACAAGACCACTTTGCCGGAGCATCTGCTGGCCATTAAAAAACCTGAAGTTGATCCTAAAACACCCATTCGTAAGATTGTAATGAGCGGCATGGACGAAAGTGTCATGATGGACAATAAAAAGTTCAGTATGCAACGCATCGATGCCACCCAGCCAATTGGTGAAAGTCAGTACTGGGACATTACCAATGCCAACTCAAAGGAATCCGGCATGGTTCACCCCTTCCACGTCCACGGTACTGAATTTTTGGTCATTTCACGCAATGGCCATGAACCGTATCCAAACGAACACGGCTTTAAGGATACGGTTGGTGTCAACCCAGGCGAAACCGTTCGCGTGCTGGTCCGTTTCGACTTACCCGGCGTTTACATGTATCACTGCCACATTATCGAACATGAAGATGGCGGCATGATGGCTCAGATACAAACCTATGATCCAAACAAACCTAAGCCAACATATAAGTTAATGGATATGGATACTTTGATGAACGCGTTTGCCAAAGAACGCGGCATTGATCCTAAAGACTTATGGATGGCCGGTATGGATTCCTACCGTAAAATGGGTATGAAGATGTAATCTGCTGCATTCATAAAATACAAAGGGCGTTCAATCACACGATTGAACGTCTTTTTGTATCCCCGTTTCTTCCTACTGAATTTTCGACCAATCAATTTTTCGCTGCCGGT
Source organism: Secundilactobacillus pentosiphilus (assembly GCF_002217985.1). Classification (GTDB taxonomy): domain Bacteria; phylum Bacillota; class Bacilli; order Lactobacillales; family Lactobacillaceae; genus Secundilactobacillus; species Secundilactobacillus pentosiphilus. Next base: position 40,235 of record NZ_BCMI01000010.1, on the reverse strand, counting down.
CGTAATACTGCTGGTCACGTGCATTAATTGCCCGCATGACCCGACACGGATTGCCGACTGCCACAACGTTTGCCGGCACATCCTGCGTCACAACGCTGCCGGCACCGATCACCGTATTATCGCCAATGGTCACTCCTGGCAGTACGATTGCGCCGGCACCTAACCAGCAATTACGACCAATTTTGATCGGTAAATTATACTGGTACTCTTTTTCGCGTAACGCCGGCAAAACCGGGTGGGTCCCTGAAGCTAAGATCACGTTCGGACCAAACATGGTGTGATCACCAACGTAGATACTGGTGTCATCTACCGCAGTTAAATTATAGTTAGCAAAAATGTGGTTGCCAAAATGCATAAAGTGACCGCCCCAATTAGCGTGCAGTGGCGGTTCAATATAAGTTTCTTCACCGATTTCAGCAAACATCCGTTTAAGCAGCTTGCCACGCTTTTCGTGGTCACTCGGCCGGGTTTGATTATAGTCGTATTGCAGTTCTTGAGCCGCTTCTTGGACTTTTAAGATGGCCTTATCCATTGGTAAGTAAAGGTTCCCATTGTGCATATCATCGGTCATATAACCGCCTCCTGGTCTTCTACGTTTCATTATAGCAAGCTTGAAAGCGCTTCACACCTAATGAACGTGTCTCCGCCATTGATGATGGCTGACAAGTACTCACCACCTCATTTAAAAGTTCAAGTTGCTACTTTGAGACAGCAAGACCGTTATACACATCAAAACGGGAAACTGCTAGTCTTTTGTTTCCCGTTTTACTGAGTCGTATTTTGGTTGATTGACAACATACGTAAAGTCTCGATAAGCTATCAATTGTTCAGTTCACCGGTATACAGAAAAAAAGTCAATTTGAATTGCTGGTCAAATCTGACCAAAAGCTTCCGTTCTTCCATTAGGCCCATCAGCTGATAAAACTGGTAATTACAAGCCGTGTCGGCAAACAGATAATAATGCGATACGGGAACCTGTTTCCAGTGACTGGCAACTGATCCTAACAATTGCCTCCCGATACCTAGATTCTGGTAGGCTGGGTCCACCACTAGCAAAACGATTTCCCCGGTGTATTCGCGTTGATTGAAGTTGGTCAGCAACCGCTTATCGATCTCCCGGTTCTTTTTGAGCAGACTTAAACTTTGTCGCCCTTCAGTGCTGAATGACAAAGGTAATTGGGCTAAACCTAATCTCAAGAAATCACCAATTTGCCACTTCTTTAAATACTTCGTTTCAGCCAGAATAACGCCAACGACCTCGTCATTCCACAACGCCACCTGTGCATAATTCTGCCGCACTAAACAAGCCTTTAAAAAAACGTTAGTAAGCCGGTGGTTTTCTTTAATGTCACGGTCGCCGCTAAAATCCCAAACCCGTTCAACAATTGTCACTAGCTTAGCAACATCACGTCTTTCTAACGGTCTCATTGTCAGCTTCCGAATCATATTCATCCTCCTAATACTAGTTACTTAACAATTTCTGGCTGCCATTTTTTGGCAACATAGGCATTGTTCATTCGATAATCACCTGCCTGTTTTTCATAGCTTTGATCCGCTTGCCTTTCAACCGGCTTCTAAAGGTAATTATCGATCTGAAATGGATTAGAAGTGGTACTTCTTCAACCAATTCGACCAGCTCAGACTTCATGTAGAACTTTAAGCCCTCCTCGTCCTCTACTAGCAAAATCGTCACTTTCAATCTACCAACTCCTTCACTTCCAAATGATTAGGTTCTAAGCCCCCGTTGTCTTAACTGCAAACTGACTTCGATAAAGGTCAGCATAAAAACCGTTTTGTTGCAACAAGCTTTGATGCGTTCCCTGTTCGATGATGGTGCCTTCGTTCATCACTAAAATGAGATCTGCATCTTTGATGGTTGAGAGCCGGTGGGCAATCACAAAACTGGTTCTGCCCTGCATCAGTTTATCCATTGCTTTTTGAATTTCAATCTCCGTTCTGGTATCAACACTGGAAGTGGCTTCATCCAAAATCAAAATTTTGGGATCTGCCAGAATCGTTCTGGCAATCGTCAAGAGTTGTTTTTGACCAACGGAAACAGCAGTCTGATCACCGTTTAAAATCGTATCGTAGCCTTGAGACAAAGTATTGATAAAATGATCCACCCGTGCTGCTTTAGCAGCAGCTTTAATTTCCGCTAAGGTAGCGTCAGGTCTGCCATAGGCGATATTATCAGCGATGGACCCGTTAAATAACCAGGTTTCCTGCAAAACCATTCCAAATAAACTGTGCAGTTCACTGCGCCTCATGGTTTTAATATCAACACCGTCAATGGTGATTTGGCCGCCCTGGAGTTCGTAAAACCGCATCAGTAAATTAATCAAGGTCGTTTTCCCTGCACCAGTCGGTCCTACAATGGCGATTTTGCTGCCGACTTTAGCGGTAAAGTTAATGTCTTGCATCAGAATCTGGCCTTCCTCGTAACCGAAACGAACGTGCTTAAAGGCCACGTTCCCGCTTACTGGACGGTGAACAGAAACGGGTGTTTTATCATCCGCGCTTTCTTCCAGTGCGTCTTCAATTTCATAAACCCGTTCCGCCGAAGCCACCGCCCCTTGCAACGTATTCATCGTATAAGCGAGCTCAGTTACTGGCTCTGACACTTGATTAACGTATTGAAAAACGGCTTGAATGTCCCCAATGGTGATCCGGCCATCGATAACTAATAGTGCACCACGTACGGCAATCACTACGTAACCCAACGTGCTCATGAACCGAATTAGCGGATTGATGGCATAGGTCACAAACTGTGCTTTAGTGGCTGCTTTTTGCAGTCGCGCGTTCAATTCATTATTTGTTTGAATAACTTCGGGCTGTAAATTAAAGGCTTTGATGACTTGATCACCAGTAAAGGCTTCTTCAATGTTGGCGTTTAATTTCCCCAAAGCCGCTTGATTATCAGCATAGTAACGGTTCGTTTTGCTGGAAACGATGGTCGCGGCCACAATGCTGGCAATGATGGTGAGCAACGCAATCAGCGTCAAACTAGGACTGATCATGAACATTAGCCCAAAAGCACCAATAATCATGATGATTGAGGTAAAGGCCTGTTCCAGCGATTCCTGTAAAGTGTCCGCAATTCTTTCCAAGTCGTTGGTGACCCGGCTTAAAGTGTCACCCGTTTGATGGTTATCGTAATAGTTGAGCGGCAACCGGTTTAATTTATCGCTGATTCGTTTTCGCAGCATCAAGGTTAGCCGTTGGGCAACACTGGCTAAAATAAGCTGCGAAAAATAACTAAATAGCGCGCTCAATAAGTATGCCGCCAACAGTGCAAGCACAATTGTCCCGAGTGTTTTTACGCTGACTGAAAAGTGAGCGCCCGTTTTAGCGGCACGTGAAATACCTGTAGCAATTTGATCAATTGCCTGCCCCATCAGCATTGGGCTTGCCAGGGTACACACGGTTGATAACGTTAAGCAAATAATCACGGTAATTAACTGCCATTTTTGCCTCAAAAGGTCCTTAAGGAAACGGCGCGTCGTTGCTTTGATCTGACGTGGTTTTGAAATAATCGTTTCCATTAGGCAAGCTCCTCCTCACTAAATTGTGACCGGGCAATCTGCTGATAAACCTGACACGTCTGCATCAACTCGCTATGAGTCCCAATTCCCACGATGCGTCCTTCGTCCAGCACAATAATCTGGTCAGCATCAATAATGGTACTGATTCGCTGAGCAATGATCAGCGTGGCGCTGTCATGAACTTCGGCTTTCAATGCCGCCCGTAACTTGGCATCTGTTTTAAAGTCCAGTGCGGAAAAGCTGTCGTCAAAGACGTAGATTTCAGGGTGTTTGATAATCGCCCGCGCAATCGCCAACCGTTGCCGCTGTCCGCCAGAAAAATTAGTACCGCCCTTATCAACTGGCTGATCTAACCCTCTCGGATCAGCCCGAATAAAGTCGTCGATTTGTGCTACGGCAGCGGCATGATGCATGTCTTCGACACTTGCGACCGGATTGCCGTGTTTCAAATTAGTAGCAATCGTACCGCTGAACAAGAATGCCTTTTGCGGCACGACCCCCAGTTTGGTGCGCAGATCTGATAACTCGTAAGACTGCACGTCACGGCCATCCACCAGGATTCGCCCCGATTGTGCATCGTACAGCCGCATCAGTAAGTGAATAAGCGTTGATTTACCAGCACCAGTACTCCCAATGATGGCAGTGGTCTGGCCCTTCTTCAGGGTAAAATTAACGTCCTGCAAAACCGGCTGTTCAGCGCCTTTATAACTAAAAGTTACGTGGTCAAACACAACTTTTGCCTGCTTATTCTCAGCTGAGATCTGTGGCTGGAGCGCTTGCTCCGTTAATTCCGGTTGTACGGAGAGTACGGCGTGGATTCGCTTCGCACAGGTTTGCGCCCGTGGAATAAATAAGAACACCGCCACGCCCATCAGTAAATACATCAACGTCAGCACAGCGTATTCGATCATTGCCATGATGTCGCCGATCGCCATGTTGCCGGAAACCACTTGCTGACCGCCAAACCAGATGAACAACACCGTTAACAGATTCATCATCAGCATCACCAAAGGCAGTAAAATGGCAAAGATTTTGTTGGCTTTAATGGCTGTTGAACCGTAAACCTCAAACGTTTGGTTAGTTTTCTTAGTTTCAGCCTGCGTTTGGTTGAACGCCCGAATGACCCGCACCCCAATGATGCGCTCCCGCACCGTTTGGTTGATTTTATCGAGCTGTTTTTGCAGCCGTTCAAACAGCGGCCCGATCTTCTTGGCGACTAACGCCATGGCAACCAAGATCACGATCATGAAACCCAGCAGCATAAAAGCTAATAGCCGGTCCTTCGAAAAGGCCAGGATCAGCCCAGCCACCGTCATAAAGGGTGCTGGCAATAGCATTTGGACGATGATGGAAAACGCCTGCTGAACCTGCGTAACGTCGTTGGTGCTTCTGGTGATCAACGACGCGGCCCCAAACCGGTTGAAATCGTTGGTGGAAAACGATTGAACCCGGCGAAACAACCGGCTGCGAATATCTTGCCCCAAGTGCGTCGCCACAGTGGTTGACAAGTAGGTTCCCCACACTGCTGCCACAGCTGCAATAAAGGCCACCACTAACATCATGCCGCCAGTCATCCAGACCACGTTCAACTTACCTTTAATGATGCCGGAGTTGATAATGTCAGCTGTTAAGGTCGGTAAATATAGCGTCCCCAAAGTCTGCGCGAAGAGCAGCATCAGCATCACCGTGATTCGCGTGCGGTACGGCTTTAAAAACGTGATTAATTTGGTCATCGGCATTCTCCTTATCGTGAAATATTCCTATTACTTATCAGCACCCAGCATCTGTTGCTGTTCTTCATCAAAGTGCGTGTTCATCACTTTGAACAGGTCGATAAACTGATCCAGCTTTTCAGAACTGAGATGGGAATAAGCGTGCTGTTCGATCTGACGAGTGGTGCCAATTGCTTTTTCACAAAGTTCACGACCAGCCTCAGTAAGATGAATCGCCTTACTTTTGCGAGAGTCCGGTAGTAAATCTAAGGTAACCCAGCCCCGCTTGACCATGGTTGACGTGGACGAGTTCACGGTCTGCTTTGAATAGGACCATTTCTGGCTCAAATCAGATTGCGTGATTTCTCCCTCACTGCTGTAGATGATGTAAAAAATCCAGAAAATGTTGTCTGATAGTTTAAAATGCTGCGCGATATTATGGTAAGTTTGATCGATTTCTCGTGATAGTTGATTAATGGCGCCAATTTGCTCGTCTAAAGTCATCGGTATTTCTCCTTTTTGTCCGTTTTCGGACTATTTGCTTTATCTTAGTCTGATTTCGTACTAAAATCAAGATATTCTTTTCTGCCAAGTTGTGTTATCTTTACTGTTGTGAAATTTTAGTGACATTAGGGGGAGCTTATGACTTATAAAAAATTTACTGACAACATCGTTTTACGCCGGACGACCGTTTTACTGGCATTGATCTTATTGCTTTGGCTGGTCCGCAGCGTTATGAGTACCATTTTGCTGACGTTTATCTTTTCGTTTCTCGTGATCAAGGCGATTCAATTTGTGAGACGTCATTTTTCAGTCAAGCCAATCATCGTGGTGGCGCCGATCTACCTCTTAATTTTCGGATTGATCGGCTACGGCATCATTCACTTTGTACCGGAAATCGCCAAGCAGTCGATCTCACTGGTTAAGTCCGTCACGTCCTTTTATGACAGCAAGTCCGCTGCTAGCAATGCTGACATTAACTGGCTGATGACCAATCTCAAGCAGATGCACGTCTCCACCCAGATTGAATCAGGTGTCAGCGCCCTATTCACCTATGTCGGCAGCATCACCACCATGGGGATCACCTTCGTGCTGTCGCTCATCCTGAGTTTCTTTTACACCTCGGAATTTGATGAATTAAACGCTTTTGGCCGCAATTTCTTAAGCTCGCCACTTGGTTGGCTGTTTGGTGATATCAAGTTCTTTGCCGAAAAATTCATTAATACCTTTGGTGTTGTCATTGAAGCGCAAATTTTCATTGCCTTAGTTAACACCGCCATCACCAGTGTAACGTTGCTGTTCATGAAGATTCCCAACGTCCCAGGGCTCGCAATCATGGTCTTCTTACTCTCTTTGATTCCCGTGGCAGGAGCGTTGATTTCCGTCGTGCCATTATCAATGGTTGCCTATGCCGTTGGCGGCTGGCAAAGCGTGATTGCCATTATCATCATGATCATCTGTATCCACGCACTGGAAGCTTACGTGTTAAACCCCCGCTTTATGTCCAGCAAAACGCATCTCCCCGCCTTCTTTACCTTCATCGTGCTGCTTGCCAGCGAGAAGTTATTTGGGACTTGGGGATTGATCGTCGGCTTGCCGATTTTTACCTTCTTCTTAGATATCCTGCAGATCAAAACGTTGACGAAGGATAAAACTCAGGGCAAAAAGAAGGTTGTAACCAACAATTAAAAACGTTAGCAACACAAAAAGACTCAGACAACCTTAACCATTGCCTGAGTCTTTTTGCTGTGCATTTAACCTGCTTTTTAACACTATTACTACTGTGCGAGTACGCCGTGAACCACCATCACTTGACCAGCCTCATCGGGTGCTTCTAACCAGTGAAACTCACCCGGCTGCATCACAACGGCTTTTCCTGGCACTAGCGTAGTGACGTCATCGTCAGTATGGAACTGAATCTTTCCCTTGATTGCCACGACCGTTACCGTCATCATTGATCGGTGCCGTTTAATAGTAAACCCCTTGGGTAAAACCAATCGCACGATCGACAAATGATGTTCAACCATCATCCGGTCTGGACCCTCTGAAATTGTTGTATCTGGTGTTAAGATCTTCATCTTCGCATTGCCTCCAGTTTGTATGTAAATAGCGGCAGGTCGAAACCAGCTGCTACTATTAAGTTTAAATCATTTTGATGGTTACCTCTATTGCCCAATCGGGCTCCTAGAAGGCAGCGACCTGCACATAAGGGACTCCCGCCACAAACCCAAGACCGGGGTTTATGAGTTGTCCACTTTTTTATAGCCTAATCGGGCTCCTAGAAGGCAGCGACCTGCACATAAGGGACTCCCGCCATAAACCCAAGACCGGGGTTTATGGCGGGAGTCCCTTATGCTCCGGTCGCTAAACGCCTTCTTTGCGCACCTTGCACCTTAACCTATTGACCCCTCCATCTCAAAACTAATCAACCGGTTCAGTTCAACCGCGTATTCCATTGGTAACTGCTTCGTAAAGGGTTCCACAAAGCCCATGATAATCATTTCAGTGGCCTTTGATTCCGAGATTCCTCGAGACATCAAATAATACAGCTGTTCTTCTGAAATCTTCGACACCTTAGCTTCGTGTTCCATCGCCACGTTGCCGTTATAAATTTCGTTATACGGAATCGTGTTCGACGAGGACTGGTCATCCATGATGATCGTGTCACATTCTACGTGGGCTTTTGAGCCATCCGCCTTTTTCGTGAAGCGAACTGTCCCACGGTAATCCGTAGAGCCACCCGTCTTCGCAATTGACTTGGAAACAATCGAACTAGACGTATTCGGTGCGTTATGAATCATCCGCGCACCGGAGTCCTGGTGAATGCCATTTGACGCAACGGCAATTGAAAGCATCGTCCCACGCGCATTTTTACCATCTAAGTAAACACTGGGATACTTCATCGTTACTTTCGACCCCAAGTTACCGTCGACCCATTCCATCGTGGCGTTTTCCTGTGCACAAGCCCGCTTTGTTTCTAGACTGTAGACGTTGTTCGACCAGTTTTGAATGGTGGTGTACCGGCAGTAAGCGTCCTTTTGAACGTTCACTTCAACCACCGCAGCGTGCAGGCTATCCGATGAATAGTTCGGTGCGGTACAGCCTTCCACGTAGTCCACACGGGCACCTTCATCAACGATGATCAGTGTCCGCTCGAACTGACCGGAATTTTCCGCATTCAACCGGAAGTAAGACTGAATTGGCGTCTTGGTTTGAACGCCTTTCGGTACGTAAATGAACGACCCGCCGGACCAGACAGCACCGTTCAGTGCCGCAAACTTATTGTCCGTAGGCTTCACTAACTTGCCAAACCACTTTTTGAACAGTTCTGGGTATTCCCGTAATGCCGTATCGGTATCAGTAAAAATGATCCCCAGTTTTTCAAAGTCGTTTCGCATGTTGTGATAAACCACTTCGGATTCATACTGGGCCGACGATCCGGCCAGGTAACTGCGCTCCGCTTCAGGAACTCCCAGTCGATCAAAGGTCTTTTTCAGATCTTCAGGCACGTCATTCCAATCCCGGTACTTTTTATCCGTCATTTTTTGATAGTACAGCATATTTTTTAAATCCAGTTCGCTTAAATCGGGACCGTAATCCGGCATCGGCAGCTTCTTATAGGCTTCATAGGACTTCAGCCGATAATCCAGCATCCATTTGGGTTCCTTTTTTTCAGCCGAAATTTTACGAACCGTTTCTTCGGTCAGTCCACGACCAGTTGAATATGCCGGCTTCACGTCGTCGTGAAACCCGTATTCATAATCTTTATCGTTAGCAACGATGTCTGGGACACCTTCTGCACCTGTTCCTTTTGCCATCGCTATTCCTCCTTTTCGGAATCATTACCGTCGTCGGGTTGCTTTAACAGTGCTCGCTGTAAGGCCCACCAAGAAAGTGTCGCGCACTTGATGCGGGCTGGAAACGTCATCACGTTACTTAAAATAGCAGCATCTTGGAGCTCATCCAAATCAGCCTGAGGATGCTTCTTACCCATGACCATATCAGAAAAGGTCTTGGCCATGTGCAAGGCTTCGTCCTTGGACTTACCCATTACGGCATCCGTCATCATACTGGCACTGGATTGACTAATGGTACAGCCCTCACCGGTAAACCCGATATCTTTGATATGATCCTGATCATCCAGCTCAATATCCAAATTGATCACGTCACCGCAAGTCGGATTCTTCAGCGTGATTTTATGAGTGGCATCCGGCAGCGCATGTTTGTGATGCGGATGGTCTGAGTGGTCCAAGATCACTTCTCGGTATAAATTATTTAGTTTCTCTAGACCCATGATTGAAGAACTCCTTTGTTTCTTGAAGTGCCACAAGCAAACGATCCGCATCTGCTTGGGTGTTATACAAGTACAGACTGGCACGAGCGGTGGCCGTTAATCCAAGGTATGCCATCAATGGCTGTGCACAGTGATGTCCGGCACGAACCGCCACCCCTTCCATGTCTAACGCGGTGGCCACATCGTGAGGGTGCAGGTTTTCGAGGTTAAACGCAATGACTCCGGTATGCTTGGCCGGATCCTGTGGCCCATAAACTTGCACGCCATCCATGGCTTCCATCTTTGGTAGCAGGTAATTTACTAATTCCTGTTCATGTGCTTGAACAGTTGACATGCCGATCTTAGTGAGGTAGTCAACCGCGGCACCTAAACCCACCGCACCGGCAATGTTTTGGGTGCCGGCTTCAAACTTATAGGGCAGCTCAGCCCAGGTAGCTTCCTGCTCATGGACAAAGCCGATCATTTCACCGCCATACTGATAGGGTGACATGGCTTCCAGCAGTTGCCGCTTCCCGTACAAAATACCGATCCCAGTGGGGCCCATCATTTTATGACCGGAAAAAGCGTAGAAATCAACGTCTAAGTCCTGCACATCAACTGGCATATGAGGTACAGCTTGAGCACCATCACCAACCAAAACTGCCCCGTGCTGATGTGCTATTTTTGCTAATTCCTTGATTGGATTAACGGTCCCCATAACGTTTGAAGCATGGGCCACCGCAACAATTTTCGTCTTATCGGTAATCAGCTGCTTCGCTTCATCTAAATCCAGTTCGCCGTCATCCGTTAAATGGATGTACTTTAACGTCGCACCCTTGCGAATCGCTAACTGCTGCCAAGGAATGAGATTACTATGATGTTCCATGATGGAAATCACGATTTCATCACCAGCGGAAATATTGGCTTCACCATAGGTGCTGGCAACCAGGTTCAATCCATCCGTGCAACCCTTGGTAAAGATCACTTCTTCGGGCTCTGGCGCGTTAATAAACTGCTGCACTTTCCGGCGAGCTGCTTCATAATCGGCAGTCGCCCGCTCAGCTAAGGTATGAACACCCCGGTGAACGTTCGCGTTATCCGTCTGATAGAAGTGTGTTAGCGCTTTAATAACCTGGTTTGGCCGTTGAGCAGTGGCAGCGTTGTCCAAATAAACGAGCCGTTCATCGTTGACCTTTTGATCCAAAATTGGAAAATCACTCAGTAACTTATTCAAAGTGCTGTCCATCTTTTAGCTTCCTTTCAATCACGCCAATCATTTCTCGACGTACTTCCTTTAACGGAATCTCTTCCAGCACGGGTCCTAAGAACCCACGAATGACTAACCGTTGGGCTAACTCTTTATCAATGCCCCGGCTCATCAAGTAGTACAGCTGATTTTGATCAACTTGCCCAGCACTAGCCGCGTGTCCGGCAATGACGTCGTCTTCGTCGATCAGCAAGATTGGGTTAGCGTCTCCGTGTGCCTCATGTGACATCATCAATACCCGGTTTTCCTGTTCGGCGTTGGCACCAGAAGCACCGTGGATAATGTTGCCGATACCATTGAAAACCAGTTCGGATTTTTCCAGCAGCACACCGCGTTGTGAGATATTGGCTGTGGTGTGCTTGCCCCGGTTTACCACCCGGTTATTTAATCCATTGCTTTGTTTACCGGTAGTAATCGCAACGACCTTTGATTCAGAATGGGAACCTTCACCAATCAATTCGCTAGTGATATCACCAAGCGTGTTTTGGTCGTTGGCGATCCCAATGGCCCAGTCGAAACGGGCATCATTGGCGAGGTTTGCGCGACGGTGCAAGAACGAGTAGGTGTTCGCACCTAATTCGTCTACACTGGAAAAGTGAACGTGACTATTCGTGCCGCTGACCACTTCGACCATGCAGTGCGCGGCATTCGCCTCATCACCCCTGGTAGTTAAATGCTGAATGAACGAGAACTGACTGTTCTCTTCAGCGATGATCAAAACGTGCGATACCATCGCTTGTTTAACCGTACTATCCTGAATCAAATAAGCTTCAATCGGCTGTTTGATTTCAACACCCTTCGGCACGTACAAAAAGATACCGGCATTTAAGAACGCTTGTTGATAAGCAGTCAATTTATTTTCATTATATTGCGTCACTTGAGTCATAAAATACTTTTTAGCCAAATCCGCGTGATTACGGAAAGCGCTGAAAATATCGGTTAAGATAACCCCTTGATCTGCCAAGTCAGCTGGCAGGTTGACAGCAACCGTCGTTTGGCCGACCTGAACAAAACGAATCTGGTTAGTCGCTTTAGGCAAACCATCCGCGAGATGTTTGTCGCTATCTCTAAAACTCAGTTCCACGTTGCCCATTAACGGCCAGCGGTGAAAATCATAACGCTGCATTTCTGGCAGTGCGAGCTCTTGCATTGCATCAATCGCTGCAAGGCGACGGTCCACGAACCACTGCGGCTCGCCGTGCGCGTTAGCAGCAGTTCTGACTGCGGTTTTTATTGCTTCATAATCCTGAACGGCACTTTTCAAAACGACCTCTCCTCCCTAGCGATTGTCATCAACCAAGTTGACCTTTAAGCCCAATTCATCGCGCAAACCGGCGTAGCCTTCATTTTCCAGCTTCTTAGCCAGTTCTGCGTCACCGCTTTTAACGATACGGCCATCCATCATCACGTGAACAACATCCGGCACAATATAGTTCAACAGCCGTTGGTAGTGGGTAATGATCAGTGAGCCAAAATCATCGCCACGCATGGAATTGACACCTTTAGCAACCACCTGCAACGCATCAATATCAAGGCCGGAATCAATTTCATCAAGTAAGGCGAAGGATGGCTTGATCATTAATAGTTGAAGAATTTCGTTACGCTTTTTTTCACCGCCGGAGAAATCCTCATTCAAATAACGTTCGGTCATTTCTTTACTCATATCAAGTAAATCCAAGTTCTTGTCCAGTTCCTTCAAGAAAGCCATCACCGAAATTTGGTCGTCTTCCGGCCGGCGTGCATTGATTGCCGCCCGCAGGAATTCGGCGTTGGTGACACCCTTGATCTCCGCTGGGTACTGCATACCGAGAAACAAGCCCTTACGTGCCCGTTCATCAACCGGCATTTCTAAAAGGCTTTCGCCATTCAAAAGGATGTCGCCTTGGGTGACGTGATAAGCGCTATTGCCCATAATGGTTTGGGCCAAGGTCGACTTACCAGTTCCGTTAGGCCCCATGATCGCGTGAATTTCACCGGTCTTCATCGACAGATTGACACCCTTCAAGATTTCGCGGGTTTGACTTTTTTCTTCTTTGACCGAAACGTGCAGATCCTTTACTTCAAGTGTCGCCATATAAATCATCCTCCACAGATTATTATCGCCGGAATATGACCCGAACCGATACCACCAATTATTCCAGTGCGAATATTGTTCATTACATCTCAGATTATAGTAGTTTTCTCAGACTATTCAAACAAAGCATGACCAATCTACATAAAAAAATCATATTTTGTGCTACTATAGGGGACAAGATATTCTTTATTGAATAAAAATGGCTAACTAATCGTCGGCTATCACCGGAATGAATGGAAAGTAGGTTGATGATCATGAAGCACTTTATGATTAAGCAGTTCAACGGTCTTGACTACGCAACAACACAACGCTTGCACAGCCTGGGATTACAGGTGGGCAGCGAAATTTTAGCTGTCCGCTTCTACCCCTTTCATGGCCCGGTAATCATTCAGGCCGATCACCAGCGAATTGGTATTCGCTACCAGGTCTTTCAGCAGCTTACGGGAGGTGACGCCTCTTGACGACTGTCGCCTTACTGGGCAACCCCAATACGGGTAAAACGACCCTCTTTAATGAACTGACCGACAAGTACGCCTACGTGGGTAACTGGACGGGCGTGACCGTGGAAAAAAAGGTCGGCCAAATTCGCCATTCTCACACGCAGGTGATTGACCTGCCGGGCGTTTACTCCTTAAACCCGATCACCAAAGATGAATCCGTGGTGACTAACTACTTGCTGCAAAATTCTCCTGATCTAATTCTAAACGTGACTAATGCCAGTCAGTTAAAGCGCAATCTGCTGCTATCGGTGGAAGTTTTGGAATTAGGTGTTCCCGTGATCATCACCCTGAATATGATCGATGATTTGAAACGCAGCGGCCACTTTTATGACCTTAAAACCCTTTCAGATAAACTGGGCTGTCCCGTTCGAACCAGCAATGCCCGGAATAAAGAGGGCCTGACACAATTAAAAGCGGATCTCGTTTGCGACCAGAGTGAAATTCAACCCGATTCACCGCTGAAATTAGCTTATCCTATGATGGTCAAGCAGGCCATTCGCCAGGCGGCTGAATCATTAACAAACGATTATAAAATTGATAACAAGTTTGCTCACTGGCTAGCAATCCAATACATTAATAACAATAAAGTCGTCCGAAAATACGCCTTGAAGCACCAACTAAAACCGCTTTTATCACAAAAAGCCTACTACGATGCTCAAAAATTTGCTGACCAGATTTTCGAAACCCGGCTTTCCTTTATTGAAGCTACGTTATCAGCCGCTACGGAACAGCTGCAGTCAACCAAACACGTTGCGCTGACTTCTAAGATCGATAAGGTGGTCACCCACCCGATTTTCGGCCTGCCGATCTTCGTAGGCATCTTCTATTTGATGTTTAAGCTCTCCTTCGACTGGGTCGGTACGCCGATTTCGACACAGTTGGATAAACTGTTGTCCGGGCCAATTTCCCACTGGGCTAACCAGTTTCTGACCCAGGTCGGTGCGCTGCCGATGCTGCGTTCGCTGATTGTTAACGGCTTAATTGCCGGCGTCGGCGGCGTACTGGTGTTTATCCCCCAGATTTTTGTGCTGTTTGCCTGTATTTCCATTTTGGAGGACTCCGGTTACATGGCCCGGGCGGCGTTAGTCACCGACCGGATCATGGAGATGATCGGTCTAAACGGTAAGGCCTTTATTCCACTGATCATCGGCTTCGGCTGCAACGTGACCGGCATCATGGCGGCACGGACCATTGAACAGCCCAAGGAACGCCTGATCACCACGCTGATTTCTCCGTTCATGAGCTGTTCTGCCCGGCTGCCGATCTATAGTTTATTCGTTGCCGCGCTGTTTCCACGCCACCAAGCACTGATTGTGCTGTCGCTCTACTTCTTAGGAATTGTGGTGGCCTTATTGATGGCAAAGTTTTACCACGTCATGTTTAAGGCTAAGGAGCACTCCGTTTTCATCGTGGAGCTGCCGCAGTATCACATTCCCCGGTTAGACATTGTCTGGCACGGGACTTGGGATAAGGGTAAGGGCTTCATCAAAAAGGCCGGGACGATCATTTTTGCCGGCACCGTCCTGATCTGGCTGCTTTCTAACTTCGGCACGCGCGGCTACGTCACCCAAATTGACCAAAGCTTTGCTGCTAATTTGGGCAAGGTCTTACTGCCCGTCTTTAAGCCGATCGGCATTTCAACTTGGCAGCCAATCAGCGCGCTGCTGACCGGTGTCTTGGCCAAAGAAGTGATCAGCTCCAGTATGATGGTTTTGTTCCACACCAGTAATCAGGGTGCTTTGATCGCCATGATCGGCGGCAGTTTTACCGCGCTTTCCGCGTATGCCCTACTAGTGTTTATTTTGCTCTACATCCCCTGCTTCGCTACGATCGGCACCATTAAATCCGAAACGGGGTCAGCAAAATGGGCCGCGTATTCCGTTGTTTCCAGTCTATTTATCAGCTACAGCCTGGCCTTTTTGATTTTTCAAATTGGGTCGCTATTAACATGAAAAGGGGTCATGAATATGGGACTTTTAGTTAATATCATCATCTTCGCCGCGATTTTCGGCTTTGCCGGCTACCAAATCTTTCGGGCGGTCAAGCGCTCAAAACAAGGAAAATGTGCCGCTTGTGATTATGACTGCGAAGCCAAAAAACTGCTGAATCAATCTAAGAAACGTTCACTTTAAGAATGGTGCCTTGAACCCTACATTAGCGTTCAAGGCATTTTTTTCTATCCCCTTATCTAAACTAGCTCAGCTACCAGCTTCCGCGCTATAATCAAAGTACTGAATTTAAACTAACGAGGCGATCGGCATGACTCATATTGACAAGCGAACCTTACAGACCAGAAGTAAAATCGAATCCGCGATGGTCACACTGTGTCAAAATCACGAGGCTTTTGCACGTCTGACCGGCCCCAAAATTGCCAGTGCAGCCGGCATCTCACGGCAGACCTTTTACCGCTACTACCTAACACCGAAACAAGTCATTACCAGTCTGATTGAGCGCCATCTAAGCGAATTTTTAAAAACCTTTCGACTGCAAAATTTAACCGCCCGAAAAATGGTGCTGCAGCTGATGACGATTTGGCAGGACCGGACCACCGTTCTGGAATTAGTTGAATGGTCTGATTCACGTTACGAGTTTATTCGTGCGCTGGCACAATTCAACCAACGGATTGCCAGCCAAAACCAAGTTCATTTAATCAACGAACAAACCGTCTGCAACGTCTATGCTGCTGCAACTTACATGTTCCTGCGTGACTACGTGCTCAAGGGTCAATGGTCTCAGGAACAAGCTACCGACCTGCTGCTCCATTTGACGAACAACATGGATCAAATTTTTTAACTTCTGTAACAAACCGCCCCAATCCGTCCATAACTTAACGTCATTATCCGTTAGACTATGGTTATTCAATCAAGGAGAGGTGCTTAAACATGAAATTAATTACAGCCGAAGAACACATCAGTACGGATTACGCCCACCAGGCCATCAGCGATTATCTTAAAACCCTGCCCAACGATCCCAAAGAAATGCAAGCCTTTGGTAAATCATTTGCGGAAGGCCTAGTTGCCTACGCGGTCGATCCAGAAGTGATGAGCGATATCGATGAAAAACGGCTCAATTACATGGACGCTAACGGCATTGACATGCAGATCCTATCTTACGGGGACGCTAGTACTAACCCTGACATGCTGCCTGCAGAACAAGCCATTGCGCTTAGTCAAAAAATTAACGAGACGATTGTTAATGCCGTCAAGCGTCACCCCGACCGCTATTTAGGCTTTGCAACCCTGCCCGTTTCCGAACCCGCAGCTGCCGCGAAAGAACTGAAACGTGCCGTTGAAAAGCTGGGTTTAAAGGGCGCACTGATTTTAGGAACCGACCGTGATAACCAGTTCTTGGATGCACCTAAATTCATGCCGATTTTTGAAATGGCCGCCCAGCTAGATGTGCCGCTGTACATCCACCCCTCAATGCCATCAAAGACCATTCGTGATAATTACTACAGCAACATGAATCCCATTGGGTTTAACGCCATCATGTCAACTCCCGGCTGGGGCTGGCACATGGAAGCCGGCCTGCACGTTACCCGCCTCATCTTATCCGGCTTATTTGATAAACTGCCGAACCTTAAACTGATTTCCGGTCACTGGGGTGAATTCGTCCCTTACTTCCTCGAACGGTTAGATGAAGCCACCACACCAGTAGTCGGCAATCCTTTAAAGCACCCCGTTTCTTACTACTATAAGAAAAACATTTACGTCACCCCAAGCGGAATGTTTACTTGGCCGCAAATGCAGTTAGTCCTGACGGAAATGGGTGCTGACCACGTCATCTGGGCACAGGATTACCCATACGTGACTGGTAATGCTGCTGATTTTCTCAGCGGTACACCAATTAGTGATAAAGACAAAGAAAAGATTGCTCACGGGAACATCGAAAAACTACTTAAACTAAAATAATTAAACCTTAAGTCAATGAAAAAGCCAGTTGTGTCTAAAACCTCGCAACTGGCTTTTTCAAATGAGACAAAAAAACGACCCTTACAGGTCGTTTTCGGTTGTTCTGTTTGATTTAGAATTTAACTTCGCTATCGTCAGAACCCTTTTCAATCAAGTTAACGTTACTGTTCAATGCGTACTGAACCATGTTCTTAACGGCAGTACTTGTATAGAAAGCAATGTGTGGCGTGATCAAGACGTTTTCACGCTTCATCAAGTTCTTCAAACGTTCGTCTGGAATAGCATCAAAGCTACCAAAGTCCTTGTTGAAAATACCAACTTCGTCTTCGTAAACGTCAAGAGCAGCTCCGCCAACTTTGCCTGAGTCAAGGGCACGGATCAAAGCATCCGTATCAACTAAAATACCACGGGCAGGGTTGATGATAATAACGCCATCCTTCATCTTGCTGAAGGCTTCGTCGTTAAACATATGCTCGTTTTCCTTAGTTGCTGGTGAATGTAATGAAATAACATCAGCCTTAGCATATAGTTCATCTAAGCTGTCAACGTAGATGCCTTGTTTCTTTAATTCTGGGTTAGGATAAATGTCATAGGCAATGATCTTAGCACCAAAGCCGCGGTAAATTTCAATTGCTTTACGGCCGATACGACCAGTAGCAATCACACCGACAGTTAACTTGTCCAATTCGCCAGCAACATCTGGTGCCCAACGAAGGTCACCATGTGCCATCTTGCGATCAAACGTGTTGGTCCGACGAAGTAAACGCATCAACTGGGTAGCTGCTAATTCAGCAATCGCACTTGGTGAATATGCAGGAACGTTAGTAACCTTGATACCATTACGCTTAACGGCGTCAGCATCAACGTTATCAACACCAACGTTACGTAATGAAAGTGACTTGATACCGAAGCTGGCTAACTTATCCAAGACAGCAGCGGTATAAGGCTTTTGTTGATACACAACGGCACCATCATAACCCTTAGCCTGATCAACAGTAGAATCGTCTAATAATTCTTTAACTGCCTTAACCTCGATGCCCTTATCCTTTGACCATTGATCAAGGTAAGGCTTTTCATCGTCACGAATACCATATGCAATAATTTTCACAATTGTTTCCTCCATTCACTAAACTACATCTTATTTTAGCATTTTTTCATCAGCTTGATAAGTAGTTCATCAATTAATGATGAAAAGGCGCTCCCAGTAATTTCATACAATTAAATTTTCTGAAAGTTAAAACTGCTGCACGTCATTTTGACGGGACCTGAACCCCGTGTGCTAACAGGTAAGCCAGCTTTGCTTTTCGGGATTGATGCTTAAACGCGTACTCCGCTTTTAGGGCGGCCGATTTCGTCTCAAAAGTCTCAAAGTAGATCAGTTTTAACGGGTGCCGGCTTTTCACTTTAGTATACTTCGCGCCCTTGCCTGCTTGGTGAGCGGCAAACCGCTTGTAGACATCGGTTGAATAGCCGCCGTACAAACTGTTATCCGCACAGAGTAAAACGTAGAAGTAGTAATGAGCCGTTTTTTTAGTCACCATAAAGCATCTTCTTTACTGGCGCGGAATATTCACCAGCTTCATCATAGGTCATTAATGACGGTAACACCTTCAGGCCCGTCATGCGGCCATCCTTGATAGCTTCAACCAGCACAATATTGGCATCACGGCCGGGCTTGGGGTAAACAAATTGCAGCCGCTTAACGGCTAAGCGGTGTTTGGCCATCATCGACGTCAGGTCAAGGAGTCGGTCGGGCCGGTAGACAAAAAAGGCTTTCCCGGTTGTTTTCAGTAAACCACTGGTAACTTCAACAACGGTCTCTAACGAGGTCGCAATTTCGTGCCTGGCAATGGCTAAATACTGATTAGGATTTTTCTTACTATCCGGCAGATCCGCGAAGTACGGCGGGTTGCAGACGACTGTTGCCACCGAATCCTTCCGAATTTGATCAAAAATAGTGGCTAGATCCTGTTCGTAAACCGTAATTTTTTCTTCCAGCTGGTTTAAAGCGACCGATCTGCGCGCCATGTCAGCCAAGCGCGGCTGGATTTCAACCATTGCAATTTGTCCTTTTACCCGTGGTGACATAAATAACCCAACCGCGCCGTTGCCAGCGCATAGATCCACTAGCTTTCCCGACTGTTTAAGCGGCGGCTTGGCAAAATTAGCCAGTAAAACCGCATCTAGTGAAAAGGAAAAGACCTGTGGACTCTGAATAATTTTAATATCCTGACTGTAAAGCTGGTCAACACGTTCACCAGGAAGTAACTCTGGAGCTGTCAAATAATCACCCATTCCGTTGATGTTTCGGCTATTTTTCCTTATAATAGCCACTATTGTAGTCACTTGTTTCATATCACCCACCAGTCTTAACCTGATAGATCAATGCTTAACTATCTTACTATTTTATTAAAACATATCAAGTCTCAAAAAGACGCTTTTAGTTCGGTGAGCAGCAGCGAAAATGCAATTGCGTTACTGCCCAAGACATTTACCAGTGACTGGTTTATAATAATTACTACGATAATAACTTAATGTAAGAGAGGTTACACCATGTTTTATTCTTTTATCCGTGTTCTTGTTCGCGTACTGGTTTACATTATTAATGGAAAACCCCGTTTCGAACATACCGACAGGTTGCCTCAGGGTAACTATATTTTGGTTGGGCCGCACCGAACCTGGTTTGATCCAATCTACTATGCATTGGCCGGCAGTCCTAAAAAGTTTAGTTTCATGGCTAAAATTGAGTTATTCAAGAACCCTATTCTGCGCTGGATACTCAAACATGCCAATGCTTTTCCAGTGGACCGAAAGCATCCGGGACCATCCGCGATTAAAACGCCCATTCGGCAGTTGCGCAACAGCAATCTGTCCTTGATCATGTTTCCTTCCGGTACGCGCCACTCCCAAGATTTGAAGGGTGGCGTTGCGGTTATTGCGAAGCTTTCAAAGACCCCGATTGTCCCAACTGTCTACCAAGGTCCGCTAACCTTTAAACAGCTCTTCAGTCGCCAAAAGATTACCGTCTCGTTTGGGGAACCCTTTACAGTTGATCCTAAAATGAAACTGGATGAAGACGGCTTTAAAGTAATTGAAACTAAAATGCAACAGGGCTTTGACCATCTGGATCAAGAAATTGACCCTAATTTCCACTATGTGGATCCAAAAGCTAAATCACATGCCTAACTGACCGAATACGTGAGTGACTCACATCAAAATAGGGATCAAAATTCGCCGTTAAGGACGAGTTTTGATCCCTGTTTTGTTGCTGTTTACTAATTACTAATCAAGGTGCGCCGTATTCTGTAGTTGAATCATATCGTAGTAAGCACCCTTTTTGGCCATTAACTCATCATTTGTCCCGCGTTCAATAATTTTTCCTTGGTGCAAAACAAGGATCAAATCAGCGTTTTGAATCGTCGATAGCCGATGAGCAATCGCAATGGTCGTCCGACCAGATTGCAGCTTAGCTAAACTCTTTTGAATCTCCTGTTCCGTTTCCGTATCGATATTGGCAGTCGCTTCGTCCAAAATCAGCACCTTCGGATCGGTGACAACGGTTCGTGCAAAGGAAATCAGCTGTTTTTGGCCACTGGAATAACCGTTCCCGCGCTCGATCACTTTGGAATCATAGCCGTTTGGCAGTGATTCAATCATCTGATCCGCATCCACAAAAGCAGCGGCGTCGCGCACTTGCTGGTCGGAAATCGACCGGTCAAACATTCTGATATTGGACGCCACGGTGCCGTAAAATAGAAACGGCTCCTGCAGCACCAATCCCATTTTCTGGCGTAAAGCAGTGTAATCGTATTCGCGAATATCATGATCATCGATCAAAACCTGACCAGACTGAAAGTCATAAAAACGCATCAAAACGTTGATGATCGACGATTTGCCGCTCCCCGTTTCGCCAACTAGCGCCACCGTTTGACCCGGCTGGGCAACAAAGGAGATATCGTCTAAGATCGGTGTTTCGCCATCGTACGAAAAGCTGACGTGTTTAAATTCAATTTTACCAGTCGTAATTTCTCTGCCAGCAACTGGTTTTTGCTGGGGTATCGACGTCTTATCAGCCATTAATTTCATGACCCGGGACCCCGAAACGATTCCTTCTTGGAAATCACTCAAATTATCCATCATGCTCGTCATTGGGTTAAACAGATTATCCAGATACGTTACGAAGGCGTAAATCATCCCAGCTGGTACAAACCCATTCAGTCCACGAACACCCAGGAGCGTCAGCACGAAAATAACGCCCAACGCATAAAAAAGATCGATCAGCGGACTCAACAACAGTGAATTGACCCGAATCATAGCTTGCCGCGACTTGAAATAAGCCCCGTTAGTTTCATCAAATTCCTGGTTCATCCGCTTTTCCTGCCGAAACTGCTGAATAATGCTGATCCCGATGATGGCTTCAGACAGCTTGGCGTTAAGTTCGCTTAACCGCTCTCGCATCCGGCGATAAACCTTTGAACTGTAACGCTGGTAATACCAAATCGTGATTCCTAAAAACGGTAGTAAAATCAACAGCCAAACGGCCACTTGGGCATCTAACAGAAACATGGCGATCACCGACGAAATAACTGAAAACAGCGCTACAATCAAGCTGCTAAATAACTGCCAAAAAGTGCTGAACGACATTGTATCGTTCGTTAACCGCGACAGGATCGAACCGCTTGGGACCTGATCATAGAACCGCATACCGAGGTGATGCAATTTTTCAAACAACTGACGCCGAACACTTTCCAGCATGTATTCAGCACCCATGCTATAGAGGTAGGTTTGGCAAAACTGCATCACGGCTCGCGTGACCATTGCAAAAAAGTAAAGGCCAGCAAACAGCCACATGATTTTCAAATCAGCACGGCCTACTTTTAGGTAGTTATCCATGTAATCTTTCAGAATCATCGGCAGCAAAATATTAACGACACTGACAAGGGCTGCTAACACGATGGCCACAACAAAATGCCGCCAGTAAGGTTTGGCATAGCCGATCAAACGAGAAACGATGCCCATTTGTTCCTTCACTGGGATACTTTTCGCCCAGGCGGATTCGTGCTCATTGTTTTTCACTGTTAGCCCCCCTTACCCGCATTTCAAGTTCTTGACGTTCAAACATCTGGTGATACCAGCCATCTTGGGCCATCAGCTGGTCGTGATTGCCGCGCTCGGTGATGGTGCCATGATCCATGACAATGATCTCATCAGCCCGCATGACCGAACTCAGCCGATGAGCAGCAATGATCGTTGTTTTACCGGCCCGTTCATGTTTGAGATTGATTAAAATTTTACTTTCGGTCTCGGCATCTACGGCCGATAACGCATCGTCTAAGATCAATAGTTCCGGTTTAATCAAAAGTGCGCGGGCAATCGCTACCCGCTGACGCTGGCCGCCAGACAGTGAAACGCCCTCTTCACCAACTAAGGTGTCATAGCCGTTTTCAAACTGTTCAATTTGATCAGCTAAGTCTGCTTCTGTCACCACTGCTTCAACTTCCGCTTGGGTAGCAGCCGGTTTCGCGAAAGCAATGTTGTCCCGGACCGATTCCGAGAACAGAAAGCTGTCCTGCGGCACGTAGCCGATAGCAGGCAGATAACTGTCTAACTGATAAGCTAAAATATTCGTACCGCCATAACTGATCTGGCCTTGATACTGTTCAAACTGGCGTAATAATAACCGCATGACTGTGGTCTTACCAGCACCGACCCGGCCAACGATTCCCAATGTTTTGCCCGCAGGAATCGAAAACGACACGTGCTTGAGTGCCACCTGCGGATCGTCAGGATAGTTAAATTGGGTGACGTTAAACCTCAAATTACCCGCCGGCCGTTCACTGCGACCGTCCGTACGATCAATGACCTGTGATTTTTCATTGATCAGGTTCATGACCCGATCATAGCTGGCATTGCCGCGTTCCATGGTATTAAACAGCATACCGACAGCAAAAATCGGCCAAATCATCATGGAAAGGTAAGTGATAAACGACACTAAATTACCGATCGTGATGACGTGTTCGACCACTAATGAACCGCCCATGACGATCGTGGCAACGTAAGCCAAAGCAATAATCAAAGTGGTAATGGGATCAAACATCGCATCCAACCGGTTGACCCGGCGATTGACTTTGATGGTCTGGTCAACTTGCCGGTTAAAATCATCAATGTCCTCTTGTTCCTGGCCCAAACTTTTGATGACCTTAACGCCACTGATGCTTTCTTGTGCTTTATTATTTAACCGTGAAAAGGCTGCTTGAGAATCCCGAAACGCAATGTTGATCTTTTGGCCTAAATAGTAAGCCATGACTGCCAGCAGCGGAAATGGCAGTACCGCGATCAGCGTTAACCGCCAATTAACCAGCGTCATCATGGCGATCAACGTGGTGCCGCCGGTAATAATTGAATCCGCGAATTGCAGGATACCCCCACCGGCAACACGTTGAATCGCCTGCAGGTCATTGGTTGCTCGCGCCATTAAATCACCAGTCCGGTATTTCTGATAGAAGGTTTGATCCATTGTCATATAGTGTCCGAACAGCCGTTGCCGTAACGTTTTTTCCAACTTAGCGGCAGCTCCCCAAATGGCGGTTCGCCACATGTAGCGTGCCCCGTATTGACCGGCAGCCGCGCCTATCAGAATCAGCAGATCGATCACTAACAAACGGACGGTCAGTCGATGACCGTGGATCAAATCAACAATATCGCCGATCATCCTTGGTGGAATCACGGCTAACAAAGCGGTTATCAATAACCCCAATAGGCCAAATAGATACGTTCTCCACTCCGCCTTAAAGTACCAGCCTAATTTTTTAAAGATGCTCATGTGGTCGCCTCCTCCACTGACTGATAAACCCTGACAAAATCAAAAAAGACTCGGGATTACCCAAGCCTTCGTTTCAAGAACGCGAATTAACGCTTTTCTGATTGTTGCTGTCTCATGCTGTTCATCATCTGATGCAACTTCTTTTCTGAAGGACGTTGTCCCATTTGCATCATCATCATGCGCATTTGGTCTTCACTGATCGGCGGATTTTCGCGAATATACTTTTCCATATACCGTCGAGCTGCAAAGAAACCAAGTGCAAGACCGGCTAATAAAGCAACGATCACAATTAGAATCCAAATTCCAGTGCTCAAGTGGATGTGCCTCCTTTTCAGTAGCTTCCAATAAACAATATTACACAAGTTTAGCCCATTTTAAAAGGGATTCTGAAGGAATCGGTCAAACGATTACCGTAACCCCTTCTTTTTTTGAATTTCCTGAACCTTTTTGGGTGTAATTTCCTTACCAGATTTATCAAAGACACGTAACATTTCAATATCGTTTTTAAAACCCGCGCGAAACTTCTTCAAATACTTCTGACGAAGATCCTTGCGTTCAACTTTTTCAAGTTCAGTTAAGCCCTCTGACTTCGCTTTTTTTGCTAATTCATTAATGCGGGCGATTAAGTCTTTCATCTCGGTGTCAGCCATTAATATCACTCCCTTGCACAAACATGCTCTAATATGATAACTCGAAACCCTTATTGGTTCAAGAAAGAAAGCTTATCTCGAGTACGAAAAACAGCTACTTGGAACATGCTGTATCACGGCGTTATCAAATTAAGCGGAAAAGCGAACACTTGTTTGAAATGACAGGCTAACTATGCTATCATTACGGTAAATATAGCGACCTTAAAGGGGTGAAACTATGACAAAAGCTTCAGATTCAAAACAACTGGCGATCCTGCGATTTATTTATGACCAGACACAATCGCATGGTTATCCGCCAACGGTCCGCGAAATCGGTGAAAAAGTCGGTTTAAGTTCAACTTCAACCGTCCATGGACATATTGCCAGATTGGCTAAGAAGGGCTTCTTGATTAAGGACCCAACCAAACCGCGCGCATTGGAAGTAACTGATCTGGGAATTGACGCCTTAGGGATCGTTAAAACGCCTACTAAGATTCCCGTTTTAGGAACCGTTGCTGCCGGTGAACCAATTTTAGCGGTTCAGGAAGCCACTGACTACTTCCCGATTCCAGACCAGCTAATGGATGAAGCCAGCGATTTATTTATGCTCAAAATTCGCGGTGAAAGTATGATTAATGCCGGTATCTTGAATGGTGATAAAGTCATCGTTAAAAAACAGCATTCAGCTGAAAACGGTGAAATTGTGATCGCCATGACTCAGGAAAACGAAGCCACCTGCAAACGGTTCTATAAGGAAGATCATTACTACCGTCTGCAACCAGAAAACGACACCATGGCACCAATCATTCTTAACCAAGTGACTATTTTGGGTAAGGTCATTGGCCTCTATCGAGACGAAATTTTCTAAACACGGCTGGTGTCACTGAATTAAATCATGACTAAAAAAGCAGCTGATTTCCGGCATGGAAATCAGCTGCTTTTTTTCGTCAACGTTTAGGCTTTATTCCGATCCAGATACTGCCGCTGGTCATGCTTGATGCCGGCCAGCACGAACCGGGCATCATCATGAGTCACGTCAAGCAGAACGTCATGATCCGGTAACTGCTGCGAAAAAAGCCGCTCGTATTGGGCCATGGTCAGCTGCTGACGGCTGCTGAAAAACTCACTAAACCGTTGCCGTGATTGCTGAGCGTCGAATTGCTCGCTGATCGTACCACTAAAGAACTCACCCTCTGCACCCGAGCCGTAACTGAATAAGCCGATCCGCTGACCCGGCTTGAGTACCGCGTTGTCAAACAGTGAACGCAAGCTGAGGTACAAAGAACCCGTGTACAAATTCCCTACCCGCCGATTATACTGCCGGCTGGCTTCAAAGTTCGTTTTCAACTGTTTTTGCTGCTCTGCATCCGCTTCCGGCAGTACTGCCCGCAGTGCTTTAAGTCCCATTTTAGTAAACGGTAAATGAAACGCAAACGCCGTGAAGTCCGCAATCGTTCGGTTGGTCTGCCGTTGATAATCTAACCAAACGGTTTTAAAGAAATCGATGTAGACGTTCTCTGAAAATCGGCCGTCTACCAAGGCTTCCGTCCGGTATAGCGGGCGCCAAAAATCCATGATGTCTTCAGATCTAAACGCCGTTTCATTATCCAAATTGAGCAGTTTAGGCGCTGCACTAATGGTCATAGCCACTGCGCCGCCCCCCTGTGTCACTTCACCGGGGGTGTTCAACCCGTAGCGCGCAATGTCGGCGCCAATGACCAGCACCTGCTTATCGGGATGAAGCCGGACGTAATCGTGGGCAAATTGCAAACCGGCTGTCGCACCGTAGCAGGCCTGTTTGATTTCCACCGCCCGAAGATTATCCGGTAAATTCAGCAGCCGTTTGAGGTAAATTGCTGCCGACTTCGAATGATCGATCCCGGATTCCGTCCCGAACAGGATCATAGCAATCTGGTCACGGTTCGTTTCATTGACCACTTTAACGGCGGCATTGGCTGCCAGTGTGACAACGTCTTGAGTGACCGGAATAACTGCCTGTTCATACTGGCCAATCCCGATCCGGTACTTATCGGGTTCCTCCCCCCTAGCGTGTGCGAGATCCACAAGATCCAAGTATGTTTTCGGCGTATAAAACGCCAACTGATCAATTCCAATTTGCATAATGTTCTGCTACTGATAACTTATAAAAAGTTACAGATTATTCTTGCTTCTTCCTATCCTGCCTCGCACAAAGCTCGCTAATGCAGTTGATATGATAGTCCACAAGCGTTAATTCCCGGCTAGCCACCGGTACATACTTTGAAACCTATGTTAGTAGGCTAATTCAAAGTTTTCAGTATCCCTGATATTCAGGGCCGCATTAATATCCTGATCTTCAGTATAATTACAATTCTGGCACTCATACACCCGGTCTTTGAGTTTTAAATCAACTTTCTTATGGCCACATTGGTGACACACTTTTGAAGTTGGTTCAAAACGATTGGTTAAGTGTACGGGAATGCCTAATTGCTGGCATTTAGCGATTAGTTTGATTCTGAAATTGTAGAAGCCCTGGTAACTAATGGCTTTGGCTAAATGCCGATTTTTCAGCATACCTTTAACATTCAAATCTTCTAAGGCTACCCACTGGGGCTTGGTTCTCACCACAGCAGCAATAATCTTATTTTGATAATCCAACTGAATGTTAGTTAATCGTTGATATAAGCGTTGCACTTTCCGCTGAGTTTTGGCTAGATTCAAATCAGTAGCAGATTTTCCTTCTTTCTGTCTTCTAGCTTTCAGTGCTTGATACTGGCGGGACATTTTTCTTTGCAGCCTGCGCAGACGTTTTCTGATGCGCCTTATACGACTGCTTTTGTTTTGAATATGATACAAAGTACCATCATTTAAGATGGCAAATTCTTTTAGGCCAAGATCAATGCCAATTGGTTCACCGGTTAATTCTAGCTTTGGTAGTTCAGCCTGTTCCACTAAACAGGTCAGGTAATACCGACCGGCCTTAAATTTGATCCGGCCTTGTTTAATAACGAAGTGGTCTGAGTCTGTAAGAATGTAGCCAAACTCTTTCAAACGTACCCAGCCAAGCTTGGGTAGCTTAATACGATGACGTTCGCAGGCAATCATTTGCGTTTTGCTGTTCTTCACAAAGTAATAACTACCTTGACCATGTTTGAAGGAACGCCAATGCGGAAAACCACTTTGTTTCTTGAAAAAACGTTTCATGGCCCTATCCGCATCAATAAAAGCCTGTTTAACCGACTTAGCGTATAGTGTCTTGATCCAATCATCATGGGGATTAGCTTCAAGGTACTCATGGTTAAACCACTTACCGAACTCATAAGCACCCATATAGTGATAACCGCATTCATAACGCTGCCGATTGATGTCTAAAAATAAATTATAGGCCCAGCGACTACCGCCAATATGACAATCAATCTGCCAGGCTTGTTTTTCTGTCGGCTTAATTTCAACTTTATAGGTGAGTAGCATCAGTTGTTCCGCCTTATTGAATTTAATCACCAAGGTGAGGTGTCCCTCATATTATACCGAATGGCTTTATCCCAAACGGCCTTTTAATGAAATTCATATAAATCACTACTTATATGCTATCAGCTAATACGTAAAATTTAACTTTTGAGTTTAACCTGGTTATATCTTTACCAGACTTATAAGAATACGGAATAGTATAAGCATCACTTTGCAAAGATTGATATTCTTTTACAGCAAAACAGTTACTGTTCATTCCTCCTTATTATTACTCCACAACGATTATTTTCCTAAATAATGATAATTATAATCCATACCTTCTTTATACAGCTGGTATGATGCTTCGGTTTCATCCGCAAAAATAACGGCTATCGCCGGCGTGCCCCACGAGGAGTAGCCCCAAAAGACGGTATCATCGTAATCATAGCTGTCATTTGGCTTCCGGTAAAATCCCCGGGTGCGGTCCCAGACGGTACCATGAGTCCGTACCCAATCTTCAGCAATTCCGGCTTTGACCTCGTCAAGCCGTTCACTGTTATCTAAGATCAGCTGCCGCAGCCGTTCCCAGTCGATCTGCCAATCGTGCTCCTTAGGCCGGGGCTTCCCCGGTTGATAAACTGTTGACGATTCAATCACGTTTAATTCAATCGGCACGAGGTCTTGAAAACGCATTTCAGCCACTCCTTATCTTTAAATAAAATCCACTAAATACTGCGTCTGCTTTTGATTTATTCCCATACCATGCTATCATAGTAATAACCGCTTACCAAGTAGGGTTGACCTGAAGGCCTCGTTTTTGATCATAGATCCTAACGGAACCCGAAACGTAAACTAATTTATCTAAAATGGGGTGTTGAGATTGGTAAGTACTACATTGAAAGTTGTTGCGCCGGATGGATTAACGGGTGATGCTGTTAACCAACTGACAAACGAATTATCAAAATATCAATTTAAGATTATGCTCAAGTACCAGGGAACCACTACGGTAGCCACCAGCTCGCTTGGTGTCATGAGTTTAGGTGTCCCAAGCGGTGCCAATTTCGAATTAAGTGTTGATGGTACAACGGATCAACTGGAAAAAATTGTTCAAACCCTAGTTGACAGCAAAATGGTTGAAAGACTTTAAAATTTTTAAATCGTTAAAGCTTATAGCTTATTAAATTAACCGGCTACTTAATCAGTAGTCGGTTAATTTTAATAAAAAATTAAACCGGTTTCGGGGTATACTGTTACTGCAACTAGAATACTTAAGGGGACTTTAACAATGCAATTATCAAAAAAACAATTATTAACGGGTTTAGCCACGGCCGGTGCCGTTTTATTAGTCGGCGCGCGTTCCGCTAGTGCTGCCCTTAACCCTAGCAGTTCACAGCCAAGAACTGATATGGTCGACCTCTCCAGCTGGCAGTCCAATCTGGGTGCCAGTGACTACCAAAAGCTTCATGATGCAGGCGTTAAAGCGGTTGCCATTAAAGCAACTGAGGGAACTTCCTATACCAGTCCCGTACTGAAACAGCAGGTACAAGACGCACAAGGTGCCGGGCTAGCGGTCAACTACTATCACTTTGCTCGTTTTACTTCTGTGGACAGTGCTAAGGCTGAAGCCCAAAACTTTATCAAAGCTGTTCAATCTATCACGAGTTCAAAGGACATGGTGATGGTGGTTGATTTTGAGGCCCCCGAGCTTTCGCACCTGTCAAAGAGTCAAAATGATGCTGATTTAGCTGCATTTGACAGCGTTTTAAACGCAGCCGGTTATAACAAGACCGATCTGTACACGATGTCCAGCTGGCTTGGCAGCCACATCGATACCAACGCCAGCAACAAGGGCTGGATCGCACAGTGGCCTTCAAATCCAACCGGTACTCAGTACCCTTCAGCCAACGCTTGGCAATGGGCTTCTGACTACCGGTTCAGCGGCGAATCACAGAATTTGGACGTTAGTCAGTTGAACAATGACTTCTACGTTAACGGTAATGCCAACGTTGCCGTTCATACCAGTTCAAGCAGTTCAACACCTAAGACGACCTTGGTTAAGGTGCCAGCACCCGCACCAACTTCAACGTCCAACTACTCCGCAACGCGTTCTAACTCAGTCAAACTCGTTTGGCGAGCTTCAATGCACCGCCACGCCTACTGGACACTTTCGGGTGCGCGTTACTCGAAACACTTAGGCATTAAATATGCTGAAATGAAGAACTTGGCACATACCACTTGGTATACTGACGGCCACGAAAAGTTATACCGTAAAGCTTCTCATAACTCCGCCATCTACTATCACGTCAGAAGCGGTAACGGTAAACACGCTGGTTGGATCTGGCGCGGTTATCTCCATGCCGGCGTTAATCCAAACGCTTAATTTGAAGCCGTAACATCACTCAGATTCCAGCATTTAATACAAAAATAATGAGACCAGGTCATCATTTGGTCTCATTATTTTTTTGCGTTGAAAAGTTTTTTTGAATTTTAGTAAGGTGGTCCAATATCACTATTAAAGTTATTCTAGCTTGAAAATGCTATACTAAGGGTGTCAAAGGAGTGACAAACATGACCGATAAGCCTGAAAAACCAAAAACCACTTTTAAAAAAATCCGTCGCGGAATGCGCGGCAGCTGTCCGCAATGTCACCATGAAATGACCATTTACTATGGCATGAACCACTGCCCGACCTGCGGTTACCTCTTCAAATCTAACTTCATTGTTAAATAACGTTAAGGAGGCGCCTGATGATTCAAGACTATACGGCATACTGGTCGAAAATGACCGTCTTCAATGCGACTGCCACCCGGAAACAATATTGGACCGCTTACATCGTGAACGCCCTGGTAATTTGGCTTTATGCAGCGTTGACCCATCAAACGCAATACTTAGTCAACGGTCATTATGAAATCGCTGGTCATTTAAGTTCCGCCATCTTTGGCCTTATTTTAGTCTTAGTGTGGCTTGCCAACTTCACTATTAGGGCGCGCCGACTACACGATTCGAATCACAGCAACTGGTGGCTGCTGATTTCGATGATACCAATCATTGGCACTGTTTGGCTCTTTATTCTGTTAGTAATGCCCACCGTTGTTAATCAACGCTGGCCTTTAAACCAATCTCAAGTCCAGTAAAGACGTTTAACCATCAATTCGTTACAACCCAAAAAGCGTTCTCCCGATCAAAACCATCGGAAGAACGCTTTTGAGTGTTAAATTCTGGAATCTGAGCGATGTCACGGCTTCGCTCTTTTAATTATTTATGCTTTTCTTCTGCGTTAACAACTAATACTTGAACGTTAGCATGCCGCACGACATACGCGGTGGTAGACCCGATCAATAACCGGTTAAAAGCATCTACACCAGATTTGCCGATGACGACTAAATCAAAATCCTTCTTATTAGCGGTATCCACAATAACATTCTTTGGCGCACCGTCCTCAACAATGGTTTTGGCATCAATTCCAGCTTCTTCAGCCATCTTTTTGCCTTCGTCAATGATTGAAGCGGCACGTTCTCTCATTTCACTTTGAATATCCATTGGCACATTCCCAGCGGCTAACGTCATTCGGGTGCGATCGATTACCGCAATTAACGTTAGCGTCGAACCAAAGTACCGACTAATTCTGATTGCAACCTTCAATGCTGACTTGGAATTATCACTGCCATCAAGTGGCACTAAAATATGTGAAAACATAGTCACGGCTCCTTTCGAAAATTCATCAAGAAATCTACTGACAACTTCGACTTTCCACCATTTTTAGTATGACTGATAATTTCCGTGAAAGCAATAAAAGTGCCCTTAATTTGTGATGAATTAAACAAAGTGTGGCTGATTAGACGTTGAAAGACCGCCAGAGAAACTGACCTGCTTTTGCTGGCGATATACTCGTAACGAATAGTTGCCCGGCTTAGCCTTGATCACACGGGTAGTATGACCGTTAGAAACCCAACCCGTTTTAGCCACCTTGCCATTCCGGAACAGCCGGTATGAATAAGTTTGACGACTGATTTTTTGATTCTGATCATACGCGGTAACGACCATGTGCAATTTATGCGCAGGTGCTAAAACCACCCGTCGTGTTGATAGTGAGGTATTGCTCCCTGACTGCAACGCTGAAGTTTTGCGACTCGATGCAGCAGAAGACTGACTTTGAGTGAATATCAACCCCATGGTGCCACAAATTAACACCCCTGTTGCCATCAAAACCTTAAATGATTTATTCATGCTGGCCTCCTTTAATGCCTAATCCAATGACTACTAGGATAACGGAGACGGATTAACACACAATAACGAGAAAATCACATTTACGTGACGAATCATTTCAAAATTATCGTTAATTGAAATCTTTTGCTGATAATTAGTTATAGGCTAGACTTTAAACTCAGATATGTATCCCCTTTTAACACCGTCATCCAAATTACCCAATGGCGTCTATCACAAACCATTCAACTTAAAACGCAGTTGAACGAACATGCCAGCTCAACTGCGTTTAGATTCTAAAACTCATCTTTTTTTACCCGCACTGTCTTTCGGTAAGGGTGCGGTTCCCCTTTAATTTCATGTGAAACGTGTCCCAGCATGGCATCCACCATTTCCAAAATATGTGGATCATCCAAACAGTAAAAAACGTGGGTACCCTGCTTACTCCTTGTCACTAACTGATAGCGGTATAAAATGGCTAGTTGATGTGAAACCATCGGTTGCGGCAAGTCGACATTGTTAACAATCGTCGAAACATCCGCTTCATTATCTTCCAAGAAATACAGAATTTTGATTCGGTTAGTATTGCTCAAAACCTTGTAGATCTTAGCGGCTTCCTCTAAAAGCGCGTTACTCACTTTCAAACCGATCACCTCATGTCTATTCACTATCCCTATTATGATACAATTTCTAGAAGAAAGCTATGATATGATTAATTAAGCCGCTATCCCAAAAGACCCATAAACCAATCAAAACATAACAAACTTTCATTAGTCGTTCGCCATACTTTGCCATGAGACTGGTGACAATGGGAAGTTGTGCGATTAATTTAATGACAACTACCACTAGTATCGTTAACGAACCAATGAACATTAACGTGATGAGAAAATGAGCAGCACTCTCACCCACCAGCACCGGCAGAAAAATCGACAAATTGCACCCCGCACACACCGATAGGTACGTCAGTGTTACACTCAGAATTTGCGAACGGTGATGCCGATCTTGATTATCATCGTCATGGAAAGCTAAGTAGATCGGTAAAATACCTAAAATTCCCAGTACCCATTCCGGCAAGAAAATCAGCAGCGCCTTACCTACGGCGTAACTTACGCCCAGCATAATCAGGTTCCCTAGTAAATAACCAATCATCACTTTAACAACATCATATTTCTTTAGCAAAAAAAGCAGCATAAAGAAAAAATCGAGATTAACACTTAAAAACGTTAGCGTTAGCAGCCAGTAATTCAAAACAATTCCTTCTCTCTTGATCTTAAATATATTATATGTCACATATTACATATTTAAAAGACCTTTTTCTTAGTTGTGCAAACAAGTCAGTTGCAATCGGGACTTATTTTTACCATAATTAATGGTGATCATAAATTTTAATTTTAAAAAGAAGGCTTTTTATGTTTGATGCAAAAGTTGCACTGGGTACCTGGTCTTGGGGATCAGGTAAAAACGGCGGCGACCAAGTTTTCGGTAATCATTTAACTCAAAAAGATCTGCAGGCCGTCGTTGATTCCGCAATGGCAATGGCCTGAATCTTTGGGACACTGCCGCTGCATACGGCCAGGGTTCTTCAGAAACCTTATTGGGAGATTGTTTGAAGCCTTACGATCGAAAGGACTATTTTCTCTCCACAAAGTTCACCCCGGTGTTTGCTGACTCCGGTGATGATCCCGTCAGAGACATGCTTGCTGGCAGTCTGAAGCGTCTGCACACCGATTATATTGATCTGTACTGGATTCATAATTCAGATGACGTTGAAAAGTGGACGCCTGAACTGATCCCACTGGTCAAAAAGGGCCTGGTCAAACACGTTGGGGTTTCTAACCATAATCTCGCCCAAGTGAA
This sequence comes from Secundilactobacillus pentosiphilus, assembly GCF_002217985.1. GTDB lineage: Bacteria > Bacillota > Bacilli > Lactobacillales > Lactobacillaceae > Secundilactobacillus > Secundilactobacillus pentosiphilus. Next base: position 6,018 of record NZ_BCMI01000010.1, on the reverse strand, counting down.
ACGGGCCAATGAAATTTTAAACGCGGGCGGCGTGGAATTGGCTGCGGTGCAAAACCATTACAGTCTGCTCTACCGTCAATCCGAAACGACTGGTTTATTAGACTACTGTCACCAAAACGGCATTACCTTCTTCCCTTACATGGTATTGGAACAAGGCATCCTTGCCGGCAAACATGACGCAGCTCATCCGTTTGAGGGTGAAAACGACCGGGCACGGCGATATAACCCGATGCTGCCGCAGCTCAATGAATTATTAGCAAAGATGATCGAACTAGCGGCCCAGCACCACGTCGCGGTCGCTGATATTGCAACTGCCTGGGTCATTCAAAAGGGGACCACCCCCATTATCGGTGTCACAAAACAGCATTACATTGCTGATACCAAGCATGCCATTTCACTGACTTTGACGTCAGCTGAAATGAAGGCACTGGAATCCTTAGCAGACCAGGCTAACGTGGATACGCGAGCCGTTTGGGAACAGAACATGAACCAGTAACCTACAGTTAGGATTATCGGAATAACAAAGGAATCGTCTAACACTGCACGTGTTAAACGATCCCTTTTTGTTTAATCAAGTTCCAATAAATAATGCAGCTGCTGCTGAACTTGATGATGGGTCTGTTCGGTTAATTGCCGATCGTTTCTAATCAACAGCGTATCGTAAATTGCTTTTTGAAAAATTGACACAATGACTTGCCCCAGTGATCGACAGGCTTGCTCACCCAGTTCACGACTCGCTTGACAAGTGTTAAGTGCTGCTCCAAGCCGGTTACCCAGATCCTGCCAGGGCTGAGTCACTAGGCTCACTTCTTGATTAGTCAGCAGTAGTCGTTCCCTAATAACAATCACAAATAACTGATAATTTTCCTGGACCCGAAAGACTGCGCAGACTGCTTCAAAATTAGCCATTAACGCCCTTTCCAACTCATCTTTGGTTGTCAGCTGGCTAAAATCAATCTTTAATTTACCCAATTTTTCTAACCCATTCTGCTTTAAAATACAGCCTAGGATTTCCCGTTTGCCCTTGGGAAAATAGTAGTATAGTAACCCCTTTGCGGCACCGCCAACTTGTTCAATGATTTCCCGCGTAGTGGTCCCCGTATAGCCTTGAGTGGCGAATAAGGCTTTTGAAACGGCAATAAATTGATTCTTTGAAAATGTCTTTTCCTTAGTCATTTAACTAACTGCCTCTTTAACAACGTCTCAAATTAACACGGCCAAACTTTACCGTAAGCACATCGCGCCGATGGTGCTGTGGACCGTATCATCATTTTTAAAAGTTTAAATCTAATGACATTTAAACTTTATCACTTTGATATTGTACAATATTTTTTATATTAATTAAACAGTTTGTTTGATATACCTAAAATTTGATTAGCAACATAAAAAAATGACCAGTACTGAGTGCTGATCACTTCTTTAATATTGTTTGAGTTAGATGATGATAAGCGATTTAATGGCCTCACGTCTGGCCATTGCCTGATAAGCATCATTAATGTCGTCTAGTTTGAACGTTTTAGTAAAGACTTTACCCGGATGAATATTACCGTCCAGCACCGCTTTGAGCAGCAGCTGCTTATCATAAGTTGTTACGGAGGCTGGTCCGCCTGCAATGATCGTATTCCGGTAGAAGGAATTGGTCAGGTCCACTTTAGGCTCATGGGGTAAGCCTACGCGCCCCACAACGGCCCCCGGTCGGCCAATTTTCATAGCGGTATCATTTGACTGTTCTGAGCCGACGCATTCCAAAACGGCGTCCGCACCTGCTTGATGAGTCAGTGCCATTACTTTTTCAACGGCTTCATCGCCCCGTTCTGCGACGATGTCAGTAGCGCCAAATTCAGCCGCTAATTTTTGTCGATCTTCATGCCGGCTCATCGCAATAATTCGCTTAGCACCACGCATCTTAGCTGCAATCACTGCGCAAAGGCCAACCGCACCGTCACCGACAACAGCGACAGTATCACCCGTCTTCACGTTAGCAACCCGAGCAGCATGATACCCCGTTGCCATAACATCTGCCAAACTGAGCAGCGAATTCAGCATCTCCTCGCTATAATCAGCAGGCTGCCCAGGTACTTTAACTAAGGCCCAGTCGGCGTGCTGAAACCGGAAATATTCTGATTGTACAGCAGCGCTAAAGTTATCTTGGTGGTTTTGACAATCACCGTCAAAACCAGCTAAACAAGCAGCACAATGGCCGCAGCCATGCGTAAACGGTGCAATGACAAAATCCCCTGGTTTAACCGTCGTGATATCACTGCCAATGGCATCAACGATACCGATCGCCTCATGGCCAGAATTAGCAGAATGTTCTGCCTTTTCTTCCAGTCCTCGATATGCCCATAGATCAGAACCACAGACACAGGTTCGTACCACTTTGATAATAGCATCATCACTCGCTTGAATTGTTGGCTTTTCGGTGTTTGTGATGACAACCTGACCAGGCTTTTCAAAAATTGTTGTTTTCATTAGTTAACTCCCCTTTCAGTGAAAAATCATCATGATGACTGGTGACTAATCCAGTAAAAGTATAGCAGTTAAAGTACAGCAGAAGTCAAGCTATAATCGCTGACTGGTTAAAACAGCTTAACCATAATGATGTTAAAATGAATTCATCAAAAAGGAGTTGATATTTTGACAATCAAAGACAAAGTGGTTGTCATCACAGGTGCTTCTAGCGGTATTGGCCGTGCAACAGCGGAAAAACTGGCACAATCGGGTGCTAAAGTGGTTATCGGTGCTCGCCGGGTTGAACGCTTGAAACAAATTGCAGCTGAATTTTCTTCAAATTCGGTTACCTGCCAGCAAACAGACGTTACCGATCGTGACAGTGTTTCGCGTCTCGTCAAAGTGGCAACTGATAAATTTCAGCGCGTTGACGTTCTCTACAATAATGCCGGTTTAATGCCCATCTCAAAAATGGCCGAACTGAAAGTTGACGAATGGGACCGCATGATCGACGTTAATATCAAAGGTGTCCTGTATGGGATCGCCGCGGTCCTGCCCACCATGATCCGGCAGCAAAGCGGCCAAATCATCACGACAGACTCAGTGGCCGGACACGTTGTCCATTCAGGAACCGCGGTGTATGCTGGAACCAAATACGCTATCCAAGCCATTATGGACGGTCTGCGTCAGGAACAGGCCGAAAATCACATTAAAACGACTATGATTTCACCTGGTGTGGTCAACACGGAACTATACAGTACGATCAGTGACCCTAAGCAACGGGCTCAAACCGAAAAACAGGAACAAGAAACCGGCTTAAACGCCAGTGACGTTGCTAACGCAGTTGCTTACGCCATTAATCAACCCGCGGACGTGGCCATCAACGAAGTTTTGATGCGGCCTTCCTCACAAATTATCTAAACATTGTGTGAGCTGACAGTTAGGCTTGCATCTTTACCACAAAAAAGGTGATAACCGTCTCCGTTATGGAAGAGATCGGCTATCACCTTTTTTAGATGTCGGGTGTAGTGGACCGACATCAATAAATGTAGTTGAGAAATGTATTTCGAAAGAAAGTACAACTATGAGTCTACTAAATAAAGCAATTAAAAACAAGCCTTTTTTGTAAATTTGTTTAAAAATAAGAAAGATTTTTTAAAATATATGCGTTTAACCAGCTTTGTTGTGATTTATAATACAAAAGGATTTCAAGATAAGTCTTCTATATTTATAAATAATTGCTTAGATTGTGAATATAATCTTCTATTACGCTTTTCCTTTATTCATTAGCTTCTAAATAACAAATATTATAAATTTTGTGGCTGTTTACTAGACCAATTAATTGTAGCAAACTAGAATAGCGCAACGTCCTTTAATGCACACTTCATAAAAGTGAAGCAATGTCTGATCCCTTAATCGCACAGAAAAAGTAAAAACACACCAATGACGTTTTAAGTTCAAATGTAAACTTAGCAAGGTTCGAATTTGCTGTCACCCACTTTGTCCATGTCTGAAATTTTGCATCATCAAACTTTACAGAATGTGGCTCTTCAGTTCTCTTTTCATGACCTTTCACAACATCAGGTGTCCTAAGACTTTTATTTCCCATTTGCACAGCAACTTTCTTAAAATAACCGGCTTCAAAGATGGCCTGTGTGGCATTACCACTGACAATAGGCAATTCATTGAAACTTCATTGCTTTTGTTAGTTTCGCTATTCTACAGAACGCCTTTCTCAATTCACTTAAAACAAGGCTATTGCGGCAATGACCGCGCCTAATACTGTAACTACGATCATGAATCTATCTGAAGAATTTTCTACGTTATTAATCACTGCATATATTCCAACTTTAACAAGCTGAATCAACAAGCAAAAGAATGAAAATTCGGAAATCCGTAGACTCCAAATTCCAATTACAAAATATCCTGATAACACAGGAATACTTAATATCATGAGACCCACGATTAACATACATATTTTGAAATCTGTATCGGTTATTAACGATGATCTTCTCAGAGACACAATAATCAAACAATAAACTATTGTTACACCACTAAATACCGACATTAAGCCCTTTATTTCACCAAAATTCAGCAAAGAAAAAGGCCTACCACCGTTCGTAATTCTTAAAATTCCTTCCAAGATCTGAACGAGCGCATAGGGCCCTAAAACATAAAGCATAAACCATAAAGCGATTAAATCTTTTCTCCATTTTTTGGAATCCTTTTTCTGAATACTTCTGATGGAAAAGTGTTCATCAGTTTTCAATGATTCTTTATTTTGTTTCATAAACGATGCGCCCCAAACATATATCAATTTATAGAAAGCATATCACAATATAAAAGCCCTATCACTTCAGCTAGGACTACAATTTCTACTTTAAAAGCCAAGCGGTAGGAATCTCATTTACTCCATACGTACCAGACTATCGCGGTAATATAAGTTGTGTGTCACCGATTACTACTTTTTTAAGATCAATGATCCCAAGTCATTCGGCACATTCCATAATAAACGCATTCCTTAAATCATATGCTTGGTTCTTTCTAATGGTTACTAACCGGTTTGTGACTAATCCTCGCAGTGTATATTGCAGATGTCGCCGAAGATAAAGTTCATAAGTAATCTTGTTAATGTCTTTGTCAGCCTCAGCACGGCATTCACCGATGATTCATTTCTTTCGAACATCTGAAATCTTTAAAATTATACAAAAACTAAAATTTTGGCCAGAATATTGCTTAATACTATATAGAATTTTTCTCAGAATATCCATCAGGTGGCATGGCTGGAGATGTATTTTTAAGTTTCAAATTCTGCTTATATTCTTCCATAAATCCATATTGTTCAAAATTAATCTTCCTTTTATGGTTACTGTATGTGGTATCAATATTAAATCTGTGATACTATATAAGGTACAAACTTATGTTCTCAGCCTGATTTCAGCCTGAAAGGGGGTGAATAAGATGGCTCGAAATGGCTCTCGTGGAAACGGACGTAAAGGCGCTGTAAAGGGACGCTCTCAGTCTTACAATCCACGCACTGGTCTCTGGACCAAATCTAATAATTCTACTGGACGTTTCATGGACGTGAAGACTTCCGGTGGTTCATTCAAAGGTGTAACTCACAAGCACTGATACCCTTTGAAACTTCTTTTTTTCTACATTGCATCCGACTCCAAACATCGGGTGCTTTTTTCTAACCAAAATTCACGAACTTCCAAACTTTTCACTGCTAACCGGATAGAAAATTGTTAAATACTTAATACACTTAAATCAGCCAACCCTCTTGCTGATTTTTTAAGAAATGCCAGAAACCTAAGTAATTTGAAGTTCTTGGTGCACAAAATGGTGCGCATTTCAAAGTGCAAAAATCAACGAATTGAGGTCATTTTGATGATTTGTGCACCATAATGCGCACCAAAGTATCATTATTAATCATTTATAATCATTTGGGGCAAAAGAAAAACCCCATCAATTCGGCGATTGATGAGGTTCGTAAATGAATCAGATATTAAATCCAAGGAGAGTACAGGATTTCGAGTGACCCTTTATAAACCGCCACGTAGAGGT
>NZ_BCMI01000009.1 GCF_002217985.1 Secundilactobacillus pentosiphilus | reverse complement strand
TTCTTTAACCGCATTTCACTAATCCAGAAATAGTAAAAAGCACAGTCACAAAAATGTGACTGCGCTTATGAGACACCATCAATACGATTTGACGATGACCCAATAATTTTAGCTAAACAAAGGACTGAGTAATTGCTGTATGCAATTACTCAGTCCTTTTTAGTTAATCGGAAAGTGTTTAATCACTAGTATGCCTGGGCATGCAAACTAGCCATTAATAATTTAATGCCGGCTTTTAAATCGGCCGGGTGAGTCAATTCGTTGGGTGCGTGACTGATGCCGCCTTCACTGGGAACGAAGATCATAGTGGTGGGTGACACTTGATTCATCACGTAGCTGTCATGGCCTGCACCTGAAACCATGACGCGTGCACTGAGACCTAACCGCCGCGCAATTTGCTCATTTTGTGAAAGCAGGGTGGTATCGAAGGCTGCGGGTAAATCTCTGACGTACCGGTTGGCAATCACCTTAATAAGTGGATCTGTTACTCGGTTTAAGCACTCATTGATCGACTGTTCAAATTGGTTTAAGACACTATCATCGGCATGGCGAACGTCAATGGTCAAGCAAACCGTTCCCGGTATCACATTGGAAGCATTTGGGGAAACCGTTAGCTGACCAACTGTAAAGGTCAAACTGTCGCTTAATTGATGAGCGATGCGTTCAAGTCTCGTAATCATATTGACCGCAGTTTGGAGGGCATCGTGCCGGTTATTCATGGGGGTCGTGCCAGCATGATTGGACTGGCCTTTAACCGTTACTGTGAATCGTCGCTGACCAACGATACCAGAAACTAAACCAATTTGATCCTGACTGGTAACCAGTCTGGGGCCTTGTTCAATATGCAGTTCCGTAAAGCTGGCTGGAATCACTGGCCGCTTAACGATGGTATTCTTTAGTGCCTGTAATTGCGAAACGGCTGTGCGCCGAGCGTGTTCAAAGCTGACACCATCAGAATCAGTTAGGTTTGGTACGGTTTGCTGAAGTGCATAGTATTTGGAACCGCTAAACGTGGTCTTAAAGCGGCTGCCTTCTTCTTCGCTGAAGGAGATCAGTCGCAGTGTATGCTGAGGTGTTCCAAACCGTTCCTTAAGTTCATGAAGGGCTTGCAGCCCCCCAAGGACACCATATAACCCGTCGTATCGTCCGCCATTGATCACCGTATCCATATGCGAGCCAGTCGCAATGACTTGGTTGTCTTTACCTGGTAGATCTAAATAAACGTTGCCGTAGTTATCGACTATCGTGGTGAGACCAATCTGCTGACCAAAATGGATCAATGCCGATTGAGCTGCTATCCAGTTTGGTGAATAAACTAAGCGATTTTGGCCAATGGTGTCATCAGAAAGTTGGCAAATTTGCTGGAAGCGACGTTTAAAGGTCAACCACGTACTGGTTGCACGAATCATTTGCTTAAGCCGGCAAGCGGTGATGAAGCAACGGCACCGTGTTCAATAATGCGGCCGGGACCGGCAAGGTAAGCTTTTCGGCCAGCTGCCACAGCTAGACGGAAAGCTTCTGCCATGAGCGGAATGTTCTGCGCAGTTGCCATGGACGTATTGGCCATAATGGCATCAGCACCCATTTCCATGGCCGAAGCTGCTTCGCTTGGACGACCAATACCAGCGTCGATGATGATTGGTACGTCGATCTCATCAATCAGAATTTGAATCAGATCTTTAGTGGCTAAGCCCTTGTTTGTGCCAATTGGGGCTGCTAAAGGCATGACGGTAGCAGCACCGGCGTCCACTAGCTGACGGGCCACGTTTAAGTCAGGTAAGACGTAGGGCATGACGATGAACCCTTCGTTTGCCAGTACCTCGGTGGCTTTGACGGTTTCGTTATTATCTGGCATCAGATATTTTTTATCTGGGACAACCTCTAGCTTGATAAAGTGACTGCCACTGAGTTCTCGGGCTAAATGGGCGGTCCGAATGGCTTCTTCAGCGTTGGTTGAACCGGAAGTGTTCGGCAGAATGGTAATGCCTTCCGGAATGTAGTTGAGAATATTTTCTTCTGCTGAATCGGTTCGGCGTAAAGCCATGGTGATGATCTGCGCCTTAGCTTGATTAATGGCTGAATCAATTAAATCATAGGAATATTTACCGGATCCCAGAATAAAACGGGACGTGAATGTGTGTCCACCAATGGTGAGCAAATCTGCTTCTTCTGACATGTTGCTTCCTCCTAAATATTGGTTTCTCCTAAAATCAAACGGGTAATCATATTTGCTTCGTGGCCTGCCGCAATCATAACCCGCGGTGCCATGAGACCTTCAGCACCAGCGGTTGTGCCGTCACCAGCGATATAAAGGTTAGGACGGACTTGTTTGGTGACAATGGCATTAGAACTGTGAGTGCCCGCCATCCCGGTTGCCATGACCATGGGCTTGTCCGGAAAAAATTCACTGGCTGCGTCTAACAGCATGGCTTTCGCACTAGGATTATCAAAGGCTTCACAGATAATGTCGCAATCGGCGAAAAGCGCTGCAACGTTATCGTGAGTTACTTTTTGAACGAGGGTGTCGATGGTAACGAAGGGGTTGAATTCCTGCAAGTTCTGTTTGAGGGCGGTGACTTTGTCCATGCCCACTTGACTGAGCTTAAACTGCTGCCGGTTTAAATTACTTAGTTCAACCTGGTCAAAATCAATCAGGGTCAAATGCCCGACTCCGATCCGCGTTAGCGCAATGGCAATGTTGGAACCCAAACCGCCAGCACCGGCAATGGTCACGTGAGCCTTGACTAAGCGGTCGGTGGAATTCGCAACGTTGCGGTCCTTCATCCCCTGATAAACGTCTTTAATTGTCATTCCCTGAAGTGTTGGCTGCATGCGCATTCCCCCTTAACGACCGCCACCGACAAACGAAATGAGTTCTAGCTTGTCGTTTGGCTTGATCAGTGTTTCTTCGTATTCAGGTCGATGGATGATTGTCCCGTTTAACTCCACAACAACGTTATCTACCGGCGTTTTGCGCTGTTGTAAAAAGGTGAGTAGGTTTTGACCAGCAGCATCTGCTAGTGGCTCGCCGTTTACAGTAACCATAAAAAAACCCCTTTCCGTTTGTCTACGAGGAAGGGGCATTATCAAGTCCGCTTAATAAACTTTCCTGCACGAAAAAAGACCTTTCATGCAGGAAGGCCTTTGGGCTGATAAATTCAGTAAAAGTTGTCTTCCTTCGGTAGTACAAACTACATCAGGTTCGATGGGTCTAATCTCAGCCAATTATTGGCACCCCAGACGAACTAACGTTATTTAATTTTAATGTTTGAGTCGCTTAACGCACTCATTGGTTATATTTATAAGCTAGAATGTTGTGGAAGTCAAGTAAGAATATTCCCGTGACAAGCGTGAATAATTTCGGTAGACTATTTTCGGGTATTAGAAGTTCAGCCAATCAGGAGGCAATGAATGATGAAAATTAAGAAGCGGCCGCTGTATTTAGTGACGGATGCATTGCACTATTCGGAGACGGCCTTTTTAAAACGGATCGCTGCTGCGTGCCAGGGCGGGGTGGATCTCGTTCAACTACGTGAAAAAGAGTTAACCAGTTTACAGTATTTTCAACGCGCCTACGCCGTCAAACAAATTACCGACAAGTATCAGGTACCATTGCTGATTGACGATCGCTTAGACATTGCCCAGGCGGTGAAGGCTGCTGGTGTGCATCTTGGGCAAAAGGACCTCCCCGTTGAAGTCGCCCGGCGGATATTGGGACCGGATGCCATTATCGGAGCCACTGCCAAGACACTTGAACAAGCCCGTTTAGCTGCTGAACAGGGGGCTGACTATCTCGGAGTAGGCGCAATCTTCCCAACAACGACCCACGTTGAAACGGTGCGAACGAGTGTTGATACGTTACGGGCAATTAAACAAGCCGTTAATATTCCCGTGTACGCTATCGGGGGCTTAAACGCTGCTAATGTGGACGCAGTACAACCAGCAGAAGTTGACGGTGTAGCAGTTGTTTCCGTAATTATGAAGGCACGCGATCCGCTAACGGCTGCGCAACAGTTACGCCAACAAATCATTTCCGTTACGCAATAAAAAATAGCCACGCAATCAATAAAATGGGCGGCTATTTGGCACATACAAGTATATAATTGCTAGATACAATAATGCTTAACGGCGCCGATGCTTAACAACGGTAAAAAAGTGCAAAATACCGGCTAGTAACACGAAGAAAATCAGTACAAAGCTCACATATACGGCCCAGAATTCACTGGCAGAAATTAAGTGAAACAGGAATTGGATTCCCATTGTTAAAAAAGCCATCACGGCAACCATGCAAAAAAGTTCAATATAACGTTTCAAAGTACTATCATCTCGTTTCGGTTTAGTGATCAGTTTGCTGCCTGCACGCTTGCACTCGGATGACTTGGCAGCTGGAATCTGTTTCATAAACAGGGTTCCTGGCAGAACTAACTCGTTAATTTTAATTAATCCCGCTGCAGACATCACTTTATCAATGGTGCGAAAGCTATTATCCGTGATGCCGGAAGTAAAGTTTTCAAACGTTCCGGCGTAGCAGCTGGTAATGCTCAAGTAATGTTTGTTTTTAAAGCGGTCCGGGTGAGTACCGCCCTTGTGATCAAAACGGACTAAACGTCCCCGCATGCAGTCTAAAAAGTCCTTCATTTTGCCTGCCAGTCCACCCCAATACGTAGGCGCTGCCAGTACCCAAACATCACTTTCTAGTAATTTGTCAGTTAACTGGTCTAACACGGGGTCACGCTGACCAACCTGATCCGGGTGAAAGTCATAATCCTCCAAGTAAATCGTTTCGGTGGTGTGAGGTGCTGGCACGCTGTTTAAAACGGTCGTCAGCATTTGAGCAGTCAAACCGTTTTGCCGATGAGCCCCAAGAATCCCGAGAATTTTCAAGGTAATCTCCCTCCTATCTAAGGAATATCATACTGCAAAAACGTTATATTTGGGATGATAATTTTGTTATATCCTGATAAGCGAATGGTTTAATTTAAATCTGAAAATGGCGGTCCAATCGCTTACATCACACTTGGTCGAGCTTTTCTGACCGCTTTGTCGTATAATGGTCTAAGAAATCTAAAATTTATGTAAAGGAGTCAATTGTATTTGGCTGAAAATACGCAAACTGAAAAAGAATATATCTTAGCCAATCCGGAACAGGGCGTCGCTATTTTGGGTGCGCAGGACCAATTCGTTTCCCTTTTAGAAGAAGGGTTAAACGTCACGATTCACCCATTTGGTAATTCCATTAAGATTGCCGGCGAGCCGTTTCAGGTTCAAAAGGGCATGGATATTTTAAAAAATATGGATAAGCTGATCCAGCAAGGTATTCAGCTGAATAGTGCTGACGTGGTCAGTGCCATGAAGATGGCTGATAAGGGCACTTTGGAGTACTTCCTGGATCTTTACACCGAAACGTTGATCAAGGATGCTAAGGGCCGAGCTGTACGGGTTAAAAATTACGGTCAGCGACAGTACATTGATGCTATCAAACACAATGATGTGACCTTTGGTGTCGGTCCCGCTGGTACTGGTAAAACATATTTGGCGGTGGTCATGGCGATTGCCGCTTTGAAACGCGGTGACGTGGAAAAAATCATTTTGACTCGGCCAGCCGTTGAAGCTGGTGAGAACCTGGGCTTTTTGCCAGGGGACTTAAAGGATAAGGTCGATCCTTATCTGCGGCCAATTTATGATGCCCTCTATGCGATTCTTGGGGCTGAGCATACCAACCGGTTAATGGATCGTGGTGTGATTGAAATTGCACCGTTGGCTTATATGCGTGGCCGAACTTTAGATGGTGCGTTCGTGATTTTGGATGAGGCACAAAATGCGACCAATATGCAAATGAAAATGTTTTTGACCCGACTGGGTTTTGGTTCAAAAATGATTGTTAATGGGGATATTACCCAAATTGATTTACCACGTCATAGCCAAAGTGGGTTAGTACAAGCAATGGGTATCTTAAAGCACGTCAAACACATTGATTTTGTTCAGTTCACTGCTGATGACGTTGTTCGTCACCCGGTAGTTGCCGCAATTATTAATGCTTATGAAGCTGTCGAAAATAAATAAGGACGAGTATAAAAAATGGATTTAGAAATTTATGATGAAACCAAAAACGGCGTTCCAGAAGAGCACGTTAAGCTAGTTAAGGACGTGCTGGAATACGCTGGTAAATATATTAAGCTTAAAGAAAATACCGAAATGTCGGTCACGTTTGTGAACAACGACCGCATTCAAGAAATCAACCGAAAATACCGTGGGGTTGATCGAGCAACCGATGTTATCAGCTTTGCCATTGAAGATAGTGCTGAAGATGACGAGTTTCCAATTGTGATGGACGACGAATTGGAAGAAGAGATCCCCGAAAACATTGGTGATATTTTTGTGTCAGTTGATAAAGTAGGAGAGCAAGCGGAATATTTGGAACATTCTTACGAACGAGAACTGGGCTTTTTAGTTGTTCACGGCTTTTTACATTTAAATGGCTACGATCATATGGAGCCAGAAGACGAAAAAGTGATGTTCAAATTACAAAGGGATATACTCGACGCATATGGGCTTAAACGATAAACAAGTTAATAAAAACCGGAATTTTTTTCAGTCGTTAGTTCACGCTTTAGACGGGGTTTACAGCTTAGTTTCTACCGAGCGGAACTTCCGCAAGCACATTATTTTAGCCGCGATTGCGGTCGTAATGGGTATCTGGCTGCGGCTGTCCATCAATGAATGGCTGTGGATCACCCTGGCCATTTTTGTGGTGGTGGTAGCTGAGGTTTTAAATACCGTTGTGGAGGCCATTGTTGACTTAATCGTCGGTCATCACTATCATGATGGGGCGAAGAAAGCCAAGGATGTTGCTGCTGGTGGTGTGTTGATTGCGGCCTGTTTTGCCGTCGTCATCGGCTGCTTGATTTTTATTCCGGAATTGATACAGAAATTTCACGTTCATTTATAGATAGAAGGGAAGTATATTTTGGATAATCCAAATTATCGTAGTGGCTTTGTTGCCATTGTCGGTCGGCCAAACGTCGGCAAATCAACGCTACTAAACCGGGTGGTGGGACAAAAAGTCGCTATCATGTCCGATAAACCGCAAACTACGCGTAACAAGATTCAGGGTATCTACACGACGGATGATGCTCAGATTGTTTTTATTGATACCCCGGGGATTCACAAACCGAAGAGCGAATTAGGGGATTACATGATGAAATCAGCGTTGTCTTCCTTAAACGAAGTTGACGCAGTGATCATGATGGTCAACGCTGAACAACGGCGCGGTGCCGGTGACAACTTTATTATTGATCGCTTAAAGACCGTTAAAAAGCCGGTGTATTTGGTCGTGAATAAAATTGATCAAATTACGCCTGATGATCTGTTAGTCGTCATTGATCAGTACAAAGATGCTTTAAATTGGCAAGAAGTATTGCCAATCTCAGCTTTGGAAGGTAATAACGTTGAAGAGCTGCTAAACGAGTTAGTCGGTAAGTTACCTCATGGCCCTCAGTACTACCCAGACGACCAGGTCACGGATCACCCAGAACGGTTCGTCGTTTCTGAATTGATTCGCGAAAAGATTTTTCAGCTGACCCGGCAGGAGATTCCGCATTCAGTGGCGGTTGTTGTTGATAAAATGAGTCGTCAAAACGAACAAAAAATCCACGTTGAGGCCACCATTGTTGTTGACCGGCCAACTCAAAAAGCCATTGTGATCGGTAAGGGCGGTTCCATGTTGAAGAAGATTGGCACCCTGGCCCGCAAGGATATTGAAAACTTGTTGGGTGATAAAGTTTACCTTGAACTGTGGGTCAAGGTCGTACCGGGTTGGCGCGATAAGTCGTCAGCATTGCAATCCTACGGGTACCGTAAAGACGATTATTAGAGTGTGGTGATTCAATGGCTGGACAACTCATGAATTTTCATGGCATTGTCATGTATCAAAAGGCGTACCGCGAACGGGATATGCTGATTAAGTTTTTTACTGAAGAGGCTGGCAAACGGATGTTTTTTATCCGCGGTGCCAAAAAACGCGGTTTTAAAATGACGGCGGATCTTTTACCGTTTACTTACGGCGTATACGCGGGAGACATTCGGGAACCGGGGCTGTCGTTTATTAACGCAGCCAAGGATACTGAAAATTTCAGCAATATTGCCCAGGATATTTCTAAAAACGCCTACGCAACTTATATCATGTCGCTGCTGGATATGGCGATCCCTGACAATCAGCTTTTAGGTGGCTGGTATCAGCGGCTTTTTCATGCCTTGTCGCTGATTAATGGCGGGCTGGATGAAGCCATCATTACTAATATTTTTGAAGTTCAAATGATGGGTCTATTCGGGGTGGAACCGAATTTGCGACAGTGCGTGATCTGCGGTCGGACGGATCTGCCCTTTGACTATTCTGAATCCTACGGTGGATTGTTATGCCAGGCACATTGGCATTTGGATCCCAACCGCTTAGATTTAGATCAGCGGACGATTTATTATCTGCGCCAGTTTTCGGCGGTTGACCTGACTAAGCTGAAAACAATTAGTGTCCATGAAGACACTAAACGGCACCTGCGCCGGGCCCTGGATATGATCTATTCGGATACGATCGGGGTTTACCCCAAGTCTAAGCGTTTCTTGGATCAAATGATGAAGTGGAAACCGTTAGATAAGTCAAAACCAGAAAAATAAGGGGCTGTGACACAACTCGGTAGATTCCAGAATATAACACCAACAACGCCATTCCGATGAGTTTTATCGGGATGGCGTTGTTAGTGTTATATGGCCGGAATCTGAGTTGTGGAACAGGTTAAGGCTATATTCAAGTAATGAACTAAAGCAAATTTTAGGATGTGTGAGTCAAGAAATTAAATTAAATCTTTGTCGATATAGACTTTTGTCACAAGTCCTTATTTCCAGAAGTTAATGGGTTTATTTAGCGGTCGGGACGTCAGTTGCTACCAGACCCCCAGCCACGTTATCCAAGTTAGGCTGATCGGTTTTAACAATCAGCTGTTCGTTAACGAAGGCCATTTCACCAATGTGGCTCATTTCGCGGCCATAACCAGAAAGCTTAACCCCGCCAAATGGCAGTTCTGGTAGGCTCACCATAAAGTTGTTGACGAAAACCATGCCAGTTTCGATTTGAGCAGCCACTTCAGCGCCGTGATCAGCATCGCCCGCAAAGACAATGCCGCCCAGACCATAAGGGTTGTCGTTAGCCAATTCGATGGCTTCTTCTTCGGAATGGACTTTATAAACGGCTGCAACTGGGCCAAACATTTCCTCCGAGTAAGCCGGATTGTTTTTGTCGATATCGGTTAAAATGGTTGGCATGAAGAATTGACCGGGCAGATCGATCGGTTCGTTGCCATACACCACTTTAGCACCGGCCGCAATCGCGTCATCAACTTGTTTTTGCAGCTTATTTTTGGCCTTCTCACGGTTCATCGGTGCTAGCGAGGTTGCCGGATCCAGTGGGTCGCCAGGAACGACTTGGCTGAATTTATCTTTCAGACCTTCAACGAATTGGTCGTAGACGTTGTCCATGACGATGAACCGCTTGGAAGAGGTGCATACTTGACCAGTGTTATAAAGCCTTGCGCGCCAAGCAATATCGATCACGTCGTCCATGTTGGCATCGCCCAGCACGACGAAGGGATCCATACCGCCAAGTTCCATGGTGTTCTTTTTCAGGTTTTTGCCCGCAGCGCCAGCAACCGCAGTACCGCCCCGTTCGGAACCCGTTAAGGCTACCCCTTGGATCCGTGGATCTTCGATGGCTTCGGTCACTTGGTCATATGACAGGAAGAGGTTAATTAACGAACCTTCAGGAGCGCCAGCTTCAGCGACGATATCCGTAAACATTTGTGCACTGGTAGGGGTGTTAGCGGCGTGCTTTAAAATCATGGGGTTACCCACGATGAAGTTAGGCGCGAATACCCGCATGATTTGGTAGTACGGGAAGTTCCACGGTTCTACCATCATGACTACGCCGGTTGCTGAGTGGTGGATCTCGGCGATACCAGTCGCAATGGTATCGATCTTTTCCGGAGTCAGGATCTCTTCACCATGGTCAGCAAACCAGTCAGCAATGATGGCACACAGTTCGACTTCGCCTTCCGATTCGCGAAGCAACTTGCCCATGTCAATGGTGCAGGCCCGTGCCAGTTCTGCGGCATGCTCACGCAGCTTGGCGGCAACGTTGTGCAAAATAGCGGCCCGTTCGGCGACTGGCTGTTTCCGGTTTTGTTTGTAAAGGGCGTGACCGGTGGTTAACGCAGCCTGTAATTCTTCTTCTGTTGCAAAGGGATATTCTTTGACGACTTCATTGGTATAGGGATTTATTGTTGCATAAGCCATTTGAAATTTCCTCCTTCTAGTTTTTAAAAACTAGGCGTAAAACAGTGACCCAAAATAAAATGATTAACTAAAAATCATGCCTTTGGTACGATTTGAGAATACGCGTTATTGGAATCGTTTACAATCACTTCGCTTGTGAATTTATATTCAAAATTGCTTTATAGCAATTAATGAGCACTCAATATGATTCACAAATTAGTGATGGAATGAAAGCATTTCGTTGAAAAATTAAATAAGTCTGTAATTTAAGCAGAAATGGTATAGCTCATTTTAGAAGCGGTTTTCAACGTGAGCTTTAGCGCACCCCAAAATCTTAATACCAGTTATAATCAGAGCGTTAAGAGTAGATAAGGGGGTCGTTAAAATGAATGAGAATGAACCGCGAAGGTGGTGGATCCTGCTTTCCATCGGGATCTTTGCCTTTATGAGCAACCTGGATTCTAGTATTGTCAACGTTGCGATGCCTATCATGGCTAAGCAGCTGGCAATTCCCATGAACAAGATCGAATGGGTGGTGTCCATCTACTTGATCGTGGTGAGTGCGCTATTACTCTTTTTTGGCAAATTAGGTGATATGTACGGTAAAATCAAAGTTTTTCGCATCGGCATGGCGGTTTTTATTATGGGTTCTTTTATTTCCGGTCTTCAGTGGACCTTTGAGTTTCTGTTGCTAGGCCGGGTGATTCAAGGAATCGGTTCGGCGATGACCTTATCTAACACTTACGGCATCACCACCGCAACGTTTAGTCTAAAAGAACGGGGCAAGGCCATGGGGCTGATCGGGACGTTTGTGTCATTCGGTGCGGTGGCTGGTCCCGGAATCGGCGGTTTAGTCTTGTCCCACTTTAGCTGGGGCTACATTTTCTGGATCAACGTACCGCTGGGAATTTTTGCGATGCTCCTTGGCCAGATCGTTTTACCCAAAACAATGGCAGCATCGACGGACAAAAGAATCGACTGGCCGGGGTCAGTTTCCTTTGCCCTATTGATCGTCAGTTTATTTTTAGCGATCTTTTGGGGCCAGGAAGTGGGGTACTTCACGGCTGTGCCGCTGGCAGGTTACGCCATCGCCGTGATTTCAGTCAGCTGGTTTATTCACACGGAACGTCGCAGTTCAACGCCGCTGATGCCCTTAAACATTTTTAAAATTAAGCCGTTTTCTTACGGTATTGGGGCTGCCATCTTAATCTTCCTATCGAATTTCTTCACCGTGGTTCTCATGCCCTTTTACCTGGAAGATGCCAGACGGTTAAGTGCTGGTCAAGCGGGCTTATTAATGATCATCTTTCCCGTTGTGACGATGATTGCCGGACCAATCGGCGGGGTGTTAGCTGACCGGTTTAACCCCGCTAAAATCGTCACGTTAGGATTAAGTATTGTGGCCTTATCCCAGTTGGGATACTGGTTCTTAAACCTGCACAGTTCACTGTGGGTCTACGCCATGATCACCGTGATCATGGCTGCCGGTACCGGTTTGTTTCAATCGCCCAACAGCGATATTGTGATGTCGGTGGTCAGCAAAGATCAACTGGGCAGTGCCGGCAGTATCAACGCCCTGGCGCGAAATATCGGCATGGTGTCCGGTACGGCCCTAGCTACTACGGTGCTCTTCAGCGTGATGAGTCTGCTTGCCCGCACCAAGGTCACCACGTATCTGCCGGATCAGCCGCAACTGTTCATTTCGGGGATGCACGTGGCCTTCACCGGGTCGTTTCTTTTCATCGTGTTAGCGATCCTGCTTTCCTTGAAGCAAGGGGAACTGGACTTAAAGTAATTCACTGGTTGAGATTGACTTTTATTTTGCAGACGCTTAAAATAATGGGGAATTGAATAGTGATCGGCAATGAAAAAAGAGGGTTGGTTCAACGGTTAAACAGCGACTTCGGGATAGGTGGAAACCGAAGTGATCGTGAGCCAATTGGCACTTTTTGAGCTGGTGTAAACGAAGCTGCTGGGGGTACCCCAGAAGTAGGGTGGAACCGCGAAATTAAACTTTCGTCCCTATGTAGGTCTATCAGACTACATTGGGACGTTTTTTTGTGCCGTTTGTCCCTCGTCATCGCCGTCACACAATAGGAGGATATAGTTTTGACCAAGAAATTGTCAATGCAACAAATCATCTTGACCTTGCAGCAATATTGGTCCGCACAAGGCTGCATGCTGATGCAGGCTTACGATACGGAAAAGGGTGCCGGGACTATGAGCCCGTACACCTTTTTACGGGCAATCGGCCCAGAGCCTTGGAATGCGGCTTACGTAGAACCATCACGGCGGCCAGCGGATGGCCGGTACGCTGAAAACCCGAACCGGTTATATCAACACCACCAGTTCCAAGTGGTGATGAAGCCTTCACCAGAAAATATTCAGGACCTTTATTTAAACAGTTTAAAAGAATTGGGTATCGATCCTTTGGAACACGATATTCGCTTCGTTGAAGATAACTGGGAGAACCCCTCAATGGGCTGTGCCGGTGTTGGTTGGGAAGTTTGGCTTGACGGGATGGAAGTCTCTCAATTTACTTACTTCCAAATCGTCGGCGGTCTTGAAGTGGACCCGGTGACTTCTGAAATCACTTACGGCCTCGAACGACTGGCGTCATACATTCAAGACGTTGACAGTGTCTTCGACTTGGAATGGGGCGACGGCGTGATGTACGGGGACATTTTCCGTGAACCCGAAATCGAACACTCAACTTACAGCTTTGAAAAGAGCAACCAAGAGATGCTGCTGCAGATGTTTGATGACTATGAAGGCGAAGCTAAAAAACAGATTGCTAACGGTTTAGTGCACCCGGCTTACGACTACATTTTGAAGTGCTCGCACACCTTTAACCTGTTGGACGCCCGCGGTGCTGTTTCCGTTACTGAACGGGCTGGTTACCTGTCTCGGATCCGCCGAATGGCACACTCTGTTGCCAGAGCCTTTGTTGCTAAACGGAAAGAATTCGGCTTCCCGTTAATTAAAGACGAGAAAAAGCGGCAAGCATTATTAGCAGACGGGGAGGACAAGAAGTAATGGCACATACATTTTTACTTGAAATTGGTTTGGAAGAGATGCCTGCTCACGTTGTGACCCCAAGCATCAAGCAATTAGTTCAAAAAACCAAGAAGTACCTCAAAGATGAACGTATCAGTTTTGATGACATCAAGCCGTTTTCAACACCACGCCGGTTAGCCATTCAAATCAGCGGTTTAGCTGACAAACAGCCGGACATTGACAAAGAAGTCAAGGGTCCCGCTAAGAAGATTGCCTTGGACAAGGACGGCAACTGGTCTAAAGCCGCCCAAGGATTCACTCGCGGCCAAGGGGTCACGGTAGATGACATCACCTTTAAAGAATTAAAGGGCACGGAATACGTCTACGTTGAAAAACACATTGCCGGTCAATCCGTAGAATCAGTCTTAGCTGGTTTGAAGGATGTCGTTACTGGCATGACCTTCCCAACCATGATGAAGTGGGGTAGTTATCACTTCGAATACATCCGCCCAATCAAGTGGCTGGTAGCTTTGTTAGACGACAAAGTTATTCCGTTCCAAATCCTGGATATCAACACCGACCGCAAGACGCGCGGCCACCGATTCTTAGGCAAGACCATCACTTTGGCCAACGCCACCGATTACGAAGACGCTTTGAACAGTGAATTCGTCATTGCTGACGCTAAGAAGCGGAAAGCTAAGATTCAGGCTCAAATCGAAAAAATTGCTGCCGACAATAACTGGGTAATCAAGTTGAACCCGGACTTGTTGGAGGAAGTTAACAACTTGGTTGAATGGCCAACTGCCTTTACCGGCGGCTTTGATGAGAAATACCTGGCCATTCCAGACGAAGTGCTGATCACCTCTATGCGTGACCACCAACGGTTCTTCTACGTTCTGGATCAAAACGGCAAGTTGTTACCGCACTTTGTTTCCGTTCGTAACGGGAACGCTGATCACATTCAAAACGTGGTTGCCGGTAACGAACGGGTGTTAGCTGCCCGTTTGGCTGATGCTATGTTCTTCTACCAAGAAGACCAGAAGCAGACCGTTGAGGACTACGTTGAACGGTTGAAAGCCGTCAGCTTCCACGACAAGATCAGTACCATGTACGACAAGATGCAGCGGGTGGCTGTCATTGCCGAAAACCTGGGTAAGAAACTGGGCTTAGACGAGACGCAGATCAAGGACCTTGTCCGGGCTGCTCACATCTACAAGTTTGACCTGGTTACCGGCATGGTTGGAGAATTTGCTGAATTGCAAGGGGTCATGGGTGAGAAGTACGCCCTATTGAACGGTGAAAACCCAGTGGTGGCTCAAGCCATCCGTGAACACTACATGCCAATTTCAGCTGATGGTGATTTACCAGAATCCACCGTTGGTGCCGTCTTGGCCATTGCTGATAAGATCGACAGTATTTTGACCTTCTTCGCTGCCGGTATGATCCCAAGCGGTTCTAACGACCCATACGCTTTACGTCGTCAGGCTACTGGGATCGTGCGGATCATCCGTACCAACAAGTGGCACTTTAACCAGCGGATGGTGGAAGATGCCATTGATGCTGAAACCAGTGCTAACGTGGCACCTGATCTGGACCAAAGGGCACAAGTTAAAGCCGTTGGCGACTTCTTGCGCGACCGGATCAAGGTCACCTTATTGGGTGAAAAGGTTAAGCATGATATCGTGGATGCCGTCATTGGCGGACCAAACACCGACCTGATGGACAACTTCACCACTGCCCGAGTATTGAGCGATCATCAAAACGATGACGACTTCAAGGGCACCATTGAAGCCTTGACTCGGGTCCTGCGGATTGCTCAGAAGGCCGATAAGAGCAAGCTGTCTGCCGTTGATACCAGCTTGTTTGATAACGACAGCGAACCGAAGCTGCACGATGCTGTTGAGCAGGTTGCCAAACAGGCTTCTGACTTGGATATCCCTGCTTACTACGATGCTTTGGCCGCTTTGAAGCCGGTCATTAACGACTATTTTGACGCTACGATGGTCATGGCCGACGACGAGAAGGTTAAAAACAACCGTCTTAGCCAGTTAAGCCAGTTATCCGATTTGATCTTGCATCTGGGCGACCTTAACCAGTTGATTGTGAAGTAAATCAATTGGTCTAAAACACGTTCGATTCTGTCGGACAGTGCTACTCGACAATAAGGCTAAAAGTGATATAATTAGAGTACGCTATTAATGAAACTGAAATCAAATACCAGCTTGAGCGGCGGAGGCTCAGGCTGGTTTTTTGCGTATCATTTCTCCGGTAGTGGCTAAAAATGTTAGAATTAACCTGTGAAAAAATTTGATCGATCCTACAGGGGGAAAACAATGCTAAATCGCAAATGGTTAAAGGGATTACTCACAATGGGTTTGCTGGTTGGCGGAATTGGCGCTAGTGCGATCACTGCTCAAGCAAAGCGTTATGCTAAAGTCATTAAAACGTCATATTCACTGGTTGAATCAAGTACTTACCTGAACGTGACGGGTAAGCATGCGCTTTATAATAAACCGGGGACGACTAAGGGCGCCAAAGTCGTCAAAACAAAGAGTCAACTTAAAAAATACGCCGTTTCAAAGCACGGGATGGATTCTTTTATGTGGCTGCGAACGGCGACTACGAATAGACACAGTGTTTACCTTAAAATTGCAACCTTTGATCACAAAGTGCAAGGCTGGATCTACGATGGGAAAACAAAGAACCCTTACGTTGGCGTGATTCGATATCAGGATGCTGCGCATACTGTGCCAGCTGGGGGCGTCAACGCCTTCAAGACCGTTACGCCAAGTTCTTTAACTACGGATGAGGCGACGGGTTTCTACCGTCTGGCTAATCCGGGGACTGCCAACGACGGCACGGCAAAGGTTTATTCCACACCATTCGAAACTGGTCCGTTTAAGGTGATCGTCAACATGCCTAACAAGGCTTCGTCAGCTGACTATGCGAACGATGTGTTTGTGATCACGGGTGCTGAGACGCGGACGCGCCAAGGTGACCGCTGGTTAAGTGTCCAAGATCTTTCTAATAGCCGAATTGCCGGTGTCATTAGAGATGGTGCCTTAAAAAAGATTGCTCCCGTTAGCGCGCAGGACGGTGTCACGGTCAACTATGTTGAAAGAAGTACTGGTAAAAAAGTCGGCTCTGTGATCGTACCGTTTGGTGCAGCAGTCGGTAAAACGACCATGGATTTTGGCTACGAATTCGATAATCAGCCAGGCGCATCTACTCAATACATGAATATGCCTGCTGGATATATAGGTGCTTATTCCGAAGATAACTTCTTTGGGACGCAACCAGGAACTCATGATGTTACCAAGGGTTCTGTTGTCACTTATTATGTCCAGAAGAAAACCAATTAATGTCCAGAATGTGAAGCCTTACAAATGGTCGAATCGCAGTAGAAAATAGAAGGTGAGTTTCTGTCATTTTAAAGCGTTAAAAAAGGGTGTGACACAACTCGGTAGATTCCAGAATATAACACCCAAATGCCCTATCTCAATGGTTTTATTGGGATGGGGCATTTGGGTGTTATATGGCCGGAATCTGAGTTGTGGAGCAGGCTAAGGCTATATTCCAGTAGTGAACTAAGAGACATTTTTAACGGTGTTTTAGTCAAAAAATTAACTGAAATCCTATCGATATAGACTTAAGCCACGGGTCCCTTTTAGTATGTTGTAAGAAAATGGCAGAAGTCTGCTTAAATGAGTTAGGAGACTTGTGCCTGAACAAAATATTTATTGATCACGAACTGGTGGCGCTGATTATAGTGACCATAGACGGCAATCTTACTGTTCGTTCGAGCACGATAGAGGAAATCTAAGGCATGCTGCACCACAATACAGTGTAATGTTTGCCCGTCAATTGTTAGAATAGGAACGTACAGCATTGTAGGCACTTGCTTGATCACCTTGGGTTCTGCCGTCAGTGTGCCAGTTAAGTTAATGAAGTTGGTCATTTTCAACACCGCCTTTAAAGTTAAATCCATTATACAAACGTACGTTCGCATAATCAAGCTAAAGGTATCTTTTTTAGTTGCCTACATATAAGGTGTTATAGTTGCACATATACACTTAACTTGATATGATGTAACTACGTACGCGGTAGATTGCAAAAAAGAATGATTGATAGTGATTATGAATTTGTTTTGACAATTTATCCGCAGGTTATTACCGATGTTTTTTGAAGCGATTTGGTTGTTAATGAAGGGGGTTGCGCCGTTGGCGAGAATACCCGAACAGGTAATTGAACAAGTCCGCGATGCAACTGATATCGTGGATTTTATTAGTCAATATGTCCAATTGCAGAAGCAAGGGAAGAATTTCTTTGGTCTGTGTCCATTTCATGAAGAACGGACACCTTCTTTTTCGGTCACTGAAGATAAGCAGATTTTTCACTGCTTCAGTTGCGGCCGAGGCGGTAACGTCTTCAAGTTTTTGATGGAACTGGAGAATGTCAGCTTCCAAGAAGCTGTGGTCAAAGTAGCAGAATTCTCACACGTTTCGCTTGATGAACAGATCGTTAACGCAGCAACCGGTGCCGGTCAGCACGGTGACCCGCAGTCACCGACAAATCAGCTGATCAAGCTGCACCAAGACGCAACAAAGCTTTACACGCACATTTTAATGAACACGGAAATGGGCCAGCCAGCGTTAGATTACTTGCATAAACGCGGCTTGACTGATCAAACGATTTCGGATTACGGTTTGGGGTATGCCCCCAGCAAGCAGTTGTTAAAGCCGTTCTTTGAGACGCATAAGGTTGATTACCAGACGTTGCGGCATTCCGGCTTGTTCATTGAGAATCAGGATGGTGACTTACGTGACCGGTTCGTTGACCGGATCATGTATCCCATCCGCAACCAGTCGGGTCAAGTCATTGCGTTTTCCGGTCGGCTGTTAAAACAGCTGCCGGACCAGCCCAAGTATTTGAACAGTCCTGAAACCGAATTGTTTAATAAGCGGAAGGTGCTATTTAACTTCGATCTGGCGCGGGGAGCCGTGCGTAAGCAGGGTAATTTGATCTTGTTTGAAGGGTTTATGGATGTGATGTCGGCCCACCAGTCCGGTGTGGATAACGGCGTGGCTTCCATGGGAACCAGTTTGACTGAAGAGCAGATCTATGCGATTCAGCGGATCACCAAGCAAGTCTACGTCTGTTATGACGGTGATACCCCGGGTCAAAAGGCGACGCAGCGGGCGTTATCCATTTTACGCGATAACTCCAGCTTAACGTTAGGCGTCATTCAGATGCCTGAGGGCATGGATCCCGACGAATACCGGCAAAAGTACGGTGAGGCCAAATTGGCCAGCGCGCTGGAATCCGCCCGCGAAACACCAGTCGCGTTTGAGATGAGGTACTTGAAGGGCCAATACGATGTCGACACTGATGCCGGGCGGCTGCAATACCTGAATGATATTCTAGCTATTCTGGCAACGGTGAAATCGCCGGTTGAACAAGACGTTTATCTGACTCAGCTAGCAGATCGTTTTCAACTGGAAAAAACCAGTCTACGTCAGCAGTTAGCCATGGTTAAACCGGTTAAACAAACCACTGAAAAGGCGAGTCAGCCAGCTGCCCGCACTGGTCAAAGCCAGCCACCGACGCAACAGCAGCAGGTGGTCAAGCGCACACCGGTCGAAAAGGCGGAACGGGCTTTGCTGTACCGGATGCTGCACGATCACGATGTGTGGTTGCGGGTCACCGGAATACCGCAGTTCAGTTTTGCTGACGATGATTACCAGCTGGTTTACACGCTGGCACAAGGGTACTTTGAGACCCACCAGAGTTATGCACCAGCGCAGTTTGTGGATTTTATTCACAATGATCATTTGCAAAACCTGGTGATCGACATTGAATCGATGCAGTTAAACGAGTCAACCAGTGAGGGCGAAATCGATGATTACGTTCAGTTGATCATGAAGATTGCGCCGCTGACGAAACAAATTGGCGAAACGGAACAAGCGTTGCAAGAAGCCAAGCGGTTAGGCGATAACGACCGCGTGCGCCAACTTGTGATCGAGTACATTAAGCTACAACAACAAAAGCAGTCTCAAAAACAAGCTTAGGGGGCTTTCTAATGGCAAAAGAAACAAAGAAAAGCAGCAAGACGACAAGCAAGGCATTCGATCAAAAAGGTTACGATAAAGCCGTTAAGAACCTGGTAAAGGACTACAAGAAAAAGGGACAAGTCACCTATGATGAACTTTCAGATAAGATCGCTTCACCGTTTGGTTTAACCGCCAAAAAGATGGATGGTCTGCTGGAAAAAGTCGAAGATGCCGGTATCAGTGTCGTTGACGAAAACGGTGACCCAGATTCACGTGCCGTTAAGGCTGCCAAGAAAGTCAGTGCCAGTGAGTTAAAGGATACCTCCGCACCTTCTGGTGTTAAAATCAATGATCCTGTGCGGATGTACTTGAAGGAAATCGGTCGGGTCAAACTGTTAACGGCCGACGAAGAAGTTGCGTTAGCCTTACGGATCGAACAAGGCGACGAAGAAGCTAAGCAAGAATTAGCCGAAGCTAACTTACGTTTGGTGGTTTCCATTGCTAAGCGTTACGTTGGCCGTGGGATGCAGTTCTTGGACCTGATTCAAGAAGGTAACATGGGTCTGATGAAGGCCGTTGAAAAGTTTGATTACCGTAAGGGATTCAAGTTCTCAACTTATGCGACTTGGTGGATTCGTCAAGCCATTACCCGTGCAATTGCGGACCAAGCCCGGACTATCCGTATCCCAGTGCACATGGTTGAAACCATCAACAAGCTGATCCGGATCCAACGTCAATTACTGCAAGACTTAGGCCGTGAGCCTACTCCGGAAGAAATTGGTGCTGAAATGGATATGCCAACGGAAAAGGTTCGTGAGATTTTGAAGATCGCTCAAGAACCCGTTTCCTTGGAAACCCCAATTGGTGAAGAGGACGACTCTCACTTAGGCGACTTCATTGAAGATGACGATGCTACTAGTCCGGCTGACCACGCCGCTTACGAACTGCTGAAAGAGCAGCTTGAAAGCGTCTTGGATACGCTGACTGACCGGGAAGAAAACGTTTTGCGTCTTCGTTTCGGTTTGGATGACGGCCGCACCCGTACTTTGGAAGAAGTCGGCAAAGTCTTCGGGGTTACCCGTGAACGGATTCGTCAAATCGAAGCTAAAGCTTTGCGTAAGCTGCGTCACCCATCACGTTCAAAGCAGCTGAAGGATTTTTTGGAGTAGGCTTAAAAAAGCAGCTTAATTTTTATTACCCATTAATATCATAAATAAACACCTTAATCACGGGTCAAAATGACTTGATGATCAAGGTGTTTTTTTATAAAGTGGCGTCAGTTGAGAAAATGCGGTCTTTTAATGCTGAGATGAATCACTATCTTAGACGGCCATAATTATTCAGGAGCAGGGAAACACAAGGGAGATTGTGCTATAAGTCTCTATTGATAAATCTGCAATCGAGTTTCTTAACTAAAACACAGCTTAGGATTTACTTTCGTTCATTTCTTTAATGGTAGCCCTAACCCGTTTCATCACTCAGATTCCGGCCGTTTAACACCAAGCAGCGTCTTCCCAATCAAGACCATCGGAAGAACGCTGCTTGGTGTTAAATTCTGGAATCTACCGAGTTATGTCACGACTTCAACCAATGAGCTGGTTTCCCGTTCGCTAGCAGCCAACTGATAAAGCTGGCTCTCATTGTTTTTTAATTTTCTAAAAATAGGTCTGTTGAATTTAGGCGGTCTTCTTTACTTGTGAAATAGATAATCTTATAATCAAGGGAAAGAGGAGGGGCGTAAAAAGCGGTTACTAAGCTAAATGTTATGGGAAATCACGTTAGATTATTCGTTTATCAAAGGCTTTAAAATAAGAGTATTTTAAGAAGCTTCTAATTATCGTTATAACGTTAAGAGGGAAATTAAACTTTGGGGGTATCAAAATGGTAGGCAAGAACAATCATATTCGAACAGTCAAGTCGAATTTAACAAAACATTATAAGACGTATAAGGCTGGAAGACATTGGATTTATGCCAGCCTTGCTAGTTTGGCACTTGGTGTCGGTTTGCTGTTAGGGGGCACAACGAGTTATGCCGATACTACGACGACTGCTTCTCAGACCCCAGTCAATACAGTATCGGCGGATTCAGGTAACGGTGCTGTGGGTGCTGAAAAGGCCAGTACAGCACCGTCAAAAGCGGGTGAAAAGACCACTGTCAGCAACTCCAGTAACACTGCAACTACAAGTGATCATGTAACAAGCGATTCATCTGAAAACCCGGTTAAAAACGTCAAAGCTAACGGTATAGTGCCCACAAACAGTAGCGAAAGCGCTGAAAATTCACCTGTAACTGCAAGTGATACGGCTGCTAAGTCTGCTGATGATTCTGCCACTAAAGTCAGTGCACCAGCTGAGTCGCAAATCCAATCGGCTAAGCCCAAAAGTGAACAACCAGCGACCGCCACAAGGTTAGTTGACCCGACGCAAGAGCAGGTAGCGGCTGCCAAGGCGAGTGCAGAACAAACTTATGCTGCCACTCATCAACCACAGGAAATTGATGCTGTTGCACCTGATTCACAGGCATCTTTGAAGATTTCGACTAATGCCATTGGGTATGGTACGGGTGCTACACCGCCACTAACGGTGACTTTAACGACTAATGCTAAGGCTGGAGACGTTTATACCATCACTATTCCAGCTAATACACAGGTGTTTTCATATCAGTCTGCAGCTCACTTAGTGTCCGCAGCAGGAACGACGACTGAGACGACCAATGCCGATGGTTCACACACGATTACTGATACTTTTACTGCCGATTCAACAACCACTCAGCAAATCAAACTGGATATCGGTGGTAATTATGCTGGACAGGATGCTGGTATGCCTGATGTGGGCAAAACACTGACCAAAACGATTACCTGGACCATCAATGGGCAAGCTCAAACACCGGTCACCTTTACTCAGACCATTAAGCCAACGACTAAATTATCCACGGTTACTTTACTCTATCCGAGTTCAAAAGAGGTTTCGGTTATTTTACCCAACAAAAATTATGTTTTTGCACTGAGCGTTAATGAAGCCAACGGTATCCGAGATGATAGTTGGAAGTCTGCTAAGGTTAATAGTGCCGACAATTACGGCGGTTCTAAGATCACGATTCCGGTACCAACGGGTTTTGTTCTCGACGAAGATAGCACGAGTCAAATCAATGGCCTTACCGATGGCACAACGATCACCCAACCTGGCGGCAAGGGATCCGATGTCATGATTAATGTGCCAGCAAAGGCTGGTAATCAAGGCTACCAGGAAGTTCCACCATATAAAATCGTCGGCGCTTTTGATGTCCCTCAAACGAACACGAACCAGACGTTGACGGCCAGTGGTGACGTAACATTTTCTCAAATTGTCAATTCGGATAATGACACGATTACCGATAAAGCTGACCCTTGGCGTATAACGTTAATTGCTAACCAAGGCGGTACTGACGTTGGAAATAGTACTGCCGCTACTACTGGCAGAGGGAATGCGACGGGAACCAATAAGTTTGTTTTGGACACTGATCCTACTGATGACCCAGCGTACTTGGCCAGTTTTGGCTTTGCTTATAATTCGGCAGCTGAATCGTCAAGTACGCAGTTTAAAATTACGGTTCCCGATGGTCTGGATGCCACAAGTATTCAAGTACCAGGATCGATTGTTTCCCCAACCGTTTATTTACCAGAAACGACTAGTTACAGTTATACGCTGACGCTAGCTGATGGCACAACTGAAACGGGTACGGTTAATGCTGGCGACAAGGTAACGCCAAATGATCATTCAGCTATTCGTACAGCTGTTTTTGTGCCTAATCAACTGGCTCCCGGTACTAATACGGGCGACAACAATCAATTAGGTGGTAAATTTAGTTTTGTTATTTTTGGTCATTTATCAAACACCTATGATAATGGAGCACCCGTTAAAGTTAACGATCAGCTTATAACGACGTTTAATGCGGGTTTTGATGCCAGTGGTAACCCAATTACAAGCGATAAGTCAGTGACACAAACAGTTGTAGAAGCCGAATCCCTAGGTGTTGGATACGTGTCACATAACGCCAACTGGGACATGCCGGGGAACCCTAACGCTGGAAAGTTTCAATTAGAACAGGGTGGCGGTCGAGGTCAAACGACTTACGATATTTTTGAACCGATCTTCTACTTTGTCATTCCTAAGTCCAGCACGGTTGCGTCAACGAATCATCCAGATGGGGCCAAAATCAGTGAATTTACGACGGATGATGGTCATACGGTGGTTAAATTTGATTACACGGGTTCTGGTGTGACGATTGATACACACAAAGATACTGGCACATATGCTACCGTTACTTTGGCTAACAAGCCGGATGCACTACCAGGAAATTATCCTTTCTATATGTACATTGTGTCGCCCAAAACTAAAATAGCTAATAATACACCAGCCGTTGATCCTAGCTACGTTGAGAACAATCCAAACGCATTCTTGATGGGCGACGTCGGTAGCGGTAATTGGACGATTACGACGGCTAGTTCTTTCTTCAACACCTCATTAGCACAAGGTAATCAAAATGTGGATGCGATTACTAAAGGTACAAGTGACGACCAAGGCGATTCAACACTGAATTTCTTTGATGCTATCGTCTACACTTCCTTAGCTGATAACGCCAAAGACAGTAACGCTAGCGTGGCGATCAACTTACCTACGATTGGTGATTCAAAGGGTTCTCAATACACGTTTAAGTTAACCGGACCAATCAAGGTACCAACCAATTACACCGTTGTTGATGGCCAAGGAGCTGCCATTAACCCCACCGTTTTGTACTCGACTCAACCCCAAGCAGTCAATGATAATGCGACAACGCCAGATACTACGGGATACGTCACCGCTGATCAAGTTACTGACTGGTCGGCAATTCGTTCGATTGTTATCGAGATCAAAGGGATTCAGGCCAATACTTCAACGGGTAGAATCCCAATCAGTGGTACGGCTGATAACTTTAATACACTAGCCGGTAAAATTGGCTATTTGCAGACTATTTTCTACGGGAATGGTGCGAAAGCCAGTGTAAATTCTAATGATGCTTCGATTGCAATCACTGGGACATCGACGATCAAGACACGATTCCACTATGTAGATGCTAATGGGGCTGATCAGTATATCGATCTGGATGATTTATCCAAGACACTTAATGATAATGCGGATACGTTTAAGGATGATTACCCAACAAAACTTTCTGGTTTTTCAAGTACTGATCAAGCGCTAATTCCAACTGGTTATAAGCTTGTGACTGATGTTTCTGGCAACACGACACCAACGATCATTGATGGTACTGGTGACGGTAAAGCTCAATTTGGGCAAGTTACGCAATACTTCTATGACGGTGATTTTGTTCAGTATGAATTAGTCGGTAATGTTAACGCTCAAGTTGAGTACGTTGATGATGATAATAATGGTGCAGTTGTTGGTACGTCGACAACAATTTCCGGGACTTCAGGAGGCACCGCAAATTGGACTGCTAATCATATTCCGACTGGCTACAAGTTGGCTAACGGTCAAGCTGCAAACGGCACGTATCAGTTTACCAATGGCACTGATCAAACGGTTAAGATTCACCTGGTTCATATTGTTGATCAGACGACGATGTCTACCACCCGAACAATTACTTATACGGGGGTTGCCACTGGCAATCCTGAATCAAACAGCAAGCAATTGAATTGGACAGTGGCTACCGATCAAGTTACGGGTGCGACAACGTATACGCCAACTGGTAACTACCCTGAAGTAACCTCACCAACAGTACCGGGTTATACACCAGATCAAGCAACTGTTGCAGCAGGGACTGATACGGTTACTACTACAAAGCCATCTGATTCGAGTGTGACTGTTACCTATTCTGCAGTTGATCAGAGCGCTAAAGTAGAATATGTAGATGATGATAACAACGGCGCAGTCGTTGGGACACCAACTACGCTCACCGGCAAGACTTCTGGCACAGCTAACTGGAACACGAACAATAAGCCAGCAGGATACCATTTGGCCGCCGGGCAGGCTGCCAGTGGGACGTATCAGTTCACGAATGGTACTGATCAGACAGTGAAGATTCATCTGACCCACATTGTGGATTACAGTAAGGCTACAACGACCAGAACGATTAATTACGTCGTCGATGATCCTAATTACACCGGTCAAGTACCGGAAACACAGACGCAGACGATCAACTGGAAGATCACGACTGATGAAGCCACCGGTGAAACGGTGGCTACACCACAAGGTGCCTACTATAAACAGATCTCACCAATAATTATAGGATACGAAGCGGATACGCCAGAAGTAGCGCAGAAAGCTTATGGTAGTGTGACAAGTGATAATTTGCCAAAAGCTAAAATTGATGATGTAACTGTCACATACCATCCAAGTGAACAGACAGCACAAGTGGAATACGTTGACGATGATAATGGCGGTGCACTTGTGGGTACACCAACGACCATCACGGGTGTCACTAACGGTACGGCTACTTGGAACACGAATAATATTCCTGCTCACTATGTTCTTGCCCCTGGGAAAACATCTAGTGGTACGTACATCTTCAATGCTGGTCACAATCAACCGTTTATGATTCACTTGAACCATAAGTTGGATTACACCGCAGCCATTTCAACCCGAACGATTCACTACGTGGTTGATGATCCGAATTACACGGGGCAACCACTCCCGCCACGGGTCCAGACGGTTAAATGGCACGTGGTCACCGATGAAGTCACTGGTGCTAGTGTCGCCACACCAGAAGGTGCCTACTATGAGGTGACAGTGCCTGATCTGCCAGGTTACACGGCTAACCCAACCAAGGTCGGTCAACAAGCACTTGGCAGTGTGGCGGCTGACGACGTTTCAAAGTACAACGAAAATGTCTACGTCACCTATACACTTACACCGGTTGAACAGCCAGGCGGTAACTCAACCGAAAATTCAATGGTGCCTACTCCGCCGTCAATGGGTCCAAATGATGACACGACTACCCCAGGGCAGATCGTTACGGAAACCCCTGCACCGGGCAAGGCGATTGTTGGCAAGCAGACCGAGGGTTCTGGAAACGCAATTGTAACCAGCCGGAATGCCGGTCGTGCTGAAACGGTGAAGACGGCCAATGCCTCAGAGGTCGCTTCAACAACAAGGACGGTATCAAACAGTCGAACAAGCAGCCAAGCTCAGGCTTCAGCTACCCCTCAACGTCAGTTGCCGCAAACTAACGAGCAGCAGCATTCTGAAATTGGGCTAGGAATTCTTGGCCTGCTTACCGGCATCCTTGGGTTGACTAGTTTGAAACGGCGTAAACGTGATGATGAGTAAGTCAGGCTTGTTTCAATGAGTTTTTACTTAAAAAAGTGTCACAGCCCAAAAACGGCTGCGGCACTTTTTTTGGCTCTTCAGGCCGATGATTGATTGCGGGAATCGATAAAAACGGCTTCTTCTGTTGTGCTGGGTTTAGGCTCTAGCCTATAATGGAACTACGAGATTAAAGAGGAGTGAACAACGTATGAACGGGACACATTTATCCAACCGCCTGCAAACCGTTGCCGATTTTGTTCGGCCCGGCGCGCGTTTAGCAGACATTGGTTCAGATCACGCTTATCTGCCGGTGCATTTAGCAAAGCAGGGCGTTATCAGCGCGGCAATTGCCGGTGAAGTTGTGAAGGGACCCTATCACAATGCGTTAACGGAAATTGAAAACGAACAGTTAGCCACCGTGATTACGGCGCGTTTAGCGGATGGCTTGGCAGCAATTCGCCCAGACGATAACGTTGATACCATTACGATTGCTGGTATGGGCGGGACGCTGATCACCAATATTTTAGAGAGCGGCAAAGCACATTTGACCCACCGTGAACGGCTGATTTTACAGCCCAACGTGGGCGAGGATAACGTCCGGCGCTGGCTGCAGGATAACGGCTATCAGATCGTGGCAGAACGGATTTTAGCTGAAGACGGCCATATCTACGAAATTATCGTGGCTGATTCCGCTGATACGCCGGTGACTTATACCGCAGCTGAGCTTAAGTTCGGCCCGTTTTTGTTGCGGGAAAAAAGTCCTGTGCTGCAGCAGAAGTGGCGCCAGGAACAAGCTCGGCTGGATCAGGTAATTGCTACCATGCAGCAGGCGAAAAACGCGCCGCAGCAAAAAATTGCTGCCTTTAAACGGGAACGCGAGCAAATTCAGGAGGTTGT
The DNA here is from genome assembly GCF_002217985.1 of Secundilactobacillus pentosiphilus. Classification (GTDB taxonomy): domain Bacteria; phylum Bacillota; class Bacilli; order Lactobacillales; family Lactobacillaceae; genus Secundilactobacillus; species Secundilactobacillus pentosiphilus. The sequence goes on along the minus strand of NZ_BCMI01000009.1, from coordinate 76,256 downwards.
ATTAGATGAAAGTTAAAACGTTAATTGAACGGTTTGAACAATTTGCACCCAAGTCCATTGCCGAACCCAAGGATCCCGTTGGACTGCAGCTGGGGTCACTGGAAGCAGATTTTCACAAGGTATTAGTGACCCTGGATGTTCGGCCGGAAGTAGTGGACGAAGCTGTCTCGATCGGGGCGGACTTGATTTTTGCCCACCACCCGGTGATGTTTCATCCGGCACATAATTTGGATTTAGAAGATCCGCAAAATCAAATGTACGCAACGTTGCTGCAGCACCATATCACCGTGTATGCAGCCCACACTAATTTAGACAGTGCGGATGGCGGTATGAATGATTGGCTGGCTGAGGCCTTGGGCTTATCAAATACGGTAGGCATGGTGGACGGGGCCCAGCAAGCCAACTACTTACTGACGGTTCACGTGCAGCCGGTTTATGCAGACGCAGTTCGCTTAGCCATGGTAGGTGCCGGTGCGGGTGACATGGCCCGGTATTCCGGTGCTAGTTTTGAGTGGAACGGGACCACCTGGTTTACGCCAATGCAGGGTGCCGACCCGGAACTGGGTCCGGTTGGTGAACGCAACAGCACCGATGAATTGGCGATCCAAGTCCGGGTACCCAGCGCTAAGCTGCCCGCGGTGGTGGAAGCTGTTAACGGCGTGTATCCTGGAGGCCACCCAGCCTTAGAACTGACCCGTTTAGAGCATGAAGGCCATCAATTCAGTATGGGACGGATCGGGGACTTACCTGAGAGCATGACGGTGCGTGAATTTGCCGAACACTGTAAGCAGGTTTTCCACGTCGACGGCCTACGGGTGGTCAGCGATGACATGGAGAAGACCGTTCAACGGATCGCGGTGCTTGGCGGCGACGGCGGTAAATTCTTTAAAATCGCTCAGCGCAAGGGTGCTGACGCTTACGTCACCGGCGATGTCTACTACCATACCGGCCACGACATGATTGCGGCCCATTTTCCAGTGATCGATCCGGGACACCACATTGAAAGCATCTGCAAGCCTCACTTAACGGCACTTTTTAAGCAGTGGGCTCAAGAAAACCAGTGGCAGGTTGAAATCGTGCCATCTGAACTGAATACGGATCCGTTTACGTTTATCTGAAAGGATGGTCGAGTATGCAATACGCTAATTTGATACCGCGCTTTTTAAAATACGTTAAGGTTGAAACCCGTTCAGATGAGGACAGTACCACAGTGCCGTCCACGCAAAGCCAAGCTGCTTTCTTGAAAACGTTGGCGGCTGAGCTGACGGAAATTGGCCTGACGGACGTTCACGTGAGCGCGTCCAGCGGGTACGTTTTTGCCACGTTACCCAGCAACCTGGAGACGCAGGTACCCACCATCGGGTTTATTGCCCACGTGGATACTGCGGATTTTAACGGCAAGAACGTTCGGCCGCAGATCGTGGAAAACTACGATGGCCACTCCGTGATCCCGTTAGATTCTGCTGGCACATACACGTTGGATCCCAAGGTATTTCCCAACCTCTTAAATTACGCAGGGCAAACCCTGATCACGACTGACGGTTCAACGCTGCTGGGTTCGGATGACAAGTCTGGGGTAGCGGAAATTATTACCGCCATGCAATACCTAATGGCTCATCCGGATATTAAGCACGGCACCATCAAGGTGGGTTTAGGACCGGACGAGGAAATCGGGACTGGCGCGGTCCACTTTGACGTCAAGGACTTCGGTGCCGACTTTGCCTATACCGTTGACGGCGGACCGCTGGGACAGCTGGAGTACGAAACCTTTAACGCGGCGGATGGCCGGGTACACATTACCGGCACCAACGTTCACCCCGGTTCGGCCAAGGATACCATGGTCAATGCTAACCAGTTAGCCATTGATTTTCATAACGCCTTGCCAGAACACGACCGGCCGGAAAAAACGGCTGGCCGAGAAGGCTTTTTCCACCTCTATAAAATTAGTGGCGACGTGGATTCCGCTGATTTGGGATACATTATCCGCGACCACGACCGGCAGCAGTTCGAAGACCGCAAGCAGCTGTTTGCGGGGATTGCGGACCAGCTGAATGCCAAATACGGTGCTGGAACGGTCCAGGTGACGTTAAAGGATCAGTATTACAACATGCGTGAAGTTATTGAAAAAGACATGCGGATCGTTGAACTGGCGAAGCGGGCCATGGTCGACCTCGGTATCACACCCGATATTGCCCCAATACGGGGCGGTACGGATGGCGCAACGCTTTCGTTTTTAGGCCTGCCGACGCCAAACATCTTTGCTGGTGGTGAAAACATGCATGGCCGGTTTGAATTTGTATCCGAGCAGACCATGGCGAAAGCGACGGACGTTATTTTAAAGATCATTAGCTTAAACGCAAAAGAAGCATAGCACAGTCAAAAAGAGCTTTAACAGTTAAACCGGCTGCTAAAACTCTTTTAAATTATGGTGATTAAAGGAGTATTAAGGTCATGTTTGAGTACGCCATTTTATGTGAAAAGGCCAGTGCGGCCAAAAACTTTGCCAGTGCCTTGGGTGGTACCAGCGGCGAGTTTGAGGGCCATAGTTACCGCATCGTTCATTCCCACGGGCACCTGCTGGAATTTGTTGATCCTAAGGACCAGGTGCCAGCGGATAAGGCAACGCAATATCGTTCCTGGAAGCTGGAGCATCTGCCTTGGCAGGTCAATGATTTCAGCTGGGAGAAACAGCCCATCATGGCAAAAAATCCGCGGACTGGGCGTCAAAAGTCCACTAAGTCTGATTTAGCCGACATTAAAAAAGCGGTGGCCGACTGTGAGTCGCTGGTGATTGCGACCGATGTGGATCCTTCCGGGGAAGGTGAACTGCTGGCCTGGGAAATCATTAACGCTATCAAGTGGGTAAAACCGGTCAAGCGGCTGTACTTCGCGGATGAAGAAGCTCGTTCGATCCAAAGCGGTTTCCGGGAGATCAAGCCGATCACTAATCAGATGCAAGACGGAGACTACTTAAAGTCGGATGCCCGCAGTAAGTGGGATTTTCTGTCCATGCAGCTAACGCGGATCGCCACTACGGTAACGAAACAGGCCGGCTATCCGGTACGGGTAGTCCGTGAAGGCCGGCTGAAGTCCTTGATGGTCCGGCACGTGTACGAGCAGTTAATGGCGATCAAGGATTATAAGCGCAAACCGTTTTACGAAGTGAAGTTCCAAGATAATGCTGAGCACGTTTTCGCCCGGCATTTTAAAGACGAAGAGGAAGCGGCCAAGTGGCGCCACGAAAAACAGGCGGATGCCAAGCAGGAGCAAGCACAGTACCATGAAAGTGCAATTACCAACGTCAAGACGGTCCGGCGTCACTCGGCACCGCCGAAATTGCTGGACCTCTCAAACTTAGCATCAATTTTAGCGCCTAAGGGTTACAGCGCTAAAGAAGTGCTGAGTACTTATCAAAAAATGTACGAAGCTAAAATTGTCAGTTACCCGCGGACCGATGATTCGAAGATCTCCATGGCGCAGTTCTATCAACTACTGCCACTGGTGCCCAAGATTGCGGCCGTGGTGGACGTGGACCAGAAATTACTGACCCACCGCAAGCCGCGGTTTACCCACGTGACTAACGGCAGTGTTGATCACGGGGCTAACCGGCCCGGTGAAAAGATCCCCAGTTCATTGGGCAGCTTAGCGAAGTATGGAAAGTCCGGCCCTGCCATTTATTCGGTGGTGGCTAAGAACTACTTGGCCATGCTGGGGGAAGACTACGAGTTTGACCATACCACGGCCGAACTGAAGGACTATCCCGCTTTTAAAACGGCCTTTAACGTTCCGGTGGCGTTGAACTATAAGCTGATCTTTGATAGTTCCCGGCAAATCAGTGACGCAGATGAAGCGGGTGAAGAAACTAAGAAACAGTTAGGCCAAACCGCATCACCCTTCATTTTTGAAGGCGCCAATAAGAAACCGGTCAAGCCAACCATGAAGTGGCTGATGAACTATCTGCAGCACCATAATATTGGGACTGGTGCGACCCGGGTATCGACCTTATCACAGATCACGTCGGGGGCCACGGCCCTGATGAAGGAACGGCGGGGGACCTTATCCATGACCAATACCGGGACGATTTCCGCCATTCTCACGGAGGGCACAATCATCAGCAGCACCAATGCCACTAAGCGGTTAATGAGTTTGATGGATGAAGTGGGTGCGTTTAAATTAGCGCCAGCCGAACTGCTGACCACCGCCACGCAGACGGTGACTCACGATCTGCCAATCATGGTGGCCAATGCCGATAAGCTGAAGACGCATTTAGGCGATCCCGAAAAGTTAGTGAAGCACTACCCCAAGAAGGCCAAAACGGGCGGTCAGACCGCCAGCGGCAAAGAAGTTAATTTCAATCAGGTCTGGGGGGGCCACCACTTTTCAAATCAGGAAGTGGCCGATTTGCTAGCCGGCAAGGACATTGCCTTTCACATTAAAACCAGGCGCGGCAAAGATTTGGCGGTGCATGGCAAATTAGCACAGCAGACCTACCGCGGTCACAAATTCTGGGGTTTCAAACCGGCGGATGACGTCTTTCAAAAGCGGTCCAAAAGTCACCGGAAAGCCCGTTAAAATACTTTGGTCAAAAAAGGTCAAATTATTTTTATTTTTGCTTTGACGTATGCTAAAATGAATCCAGTAATGATGATTCAGTCAAAATAAGCAAAGGATGATGATCGTTTAATGAACCCAGACATTTTAACGCAATCAGTGACTGATGCGATTGCGGAAGCCCAACAGATCGCCGTTAATCGTAAACAGCAATCGATCGGCGTCGCCCACCTCTTTAAGTTTTTAATTCAGCCTGGTCAACTCGACCGGCAGATCTTTAGTGAGCTGGGGCTCAACCTGGATCAGCTGAACGCAGAACTGGATCAAGAAATTGACCAGATCAGTGAGGTTGCGGGGGATAACGTCACGTACGGGCAAAACCTGTCGCCGGATCTGTACCGGTTGCTGCAAAAGGCAGATGAAGTCCGTAAAGATCTGGGTGACGAATACATTGCCAGCGATACGCTGGTACTCGCGGTCATCCAGATGAGCGGCAGCCGTTTCGGCGACTATTTAAATCAACAGGGATTAACGCTGCAGCAAGTCAAAAATAAAGTCACTGAAATCCGCGGAGGTGAAAAAATCACGTCAAAAAACCAGGAAGAAGGTTTCAAAGCCTTAGATAAATATGGGACTGACTTAGTCAAAGCCATGCGCAGCGGCAAGCGGGACCCAATCATCGGCCGGGACGAAGAGATCTTGACGATCACCCGGATCCTGTCACGAAAAACCAAAAACAACCCCGTTTTGATCGGGGAACCCGGTGTGGGTAAAACCGCCATCGTCGAGGGCCTTGCCCAACGGATCGCCCGTGGTGACGTCCCTGAAAACTTGAAGAATAAGTCGATTTTTTCACTGGACATGGGGTCCTTGATCGCGGGTGCCAAGTACCGTGGCGAATTCGAGGAGCGGCTAAAAGCCGTCTTAAAAGAAGTGAAGAAGTCTAACGGCGACATCATCATGTTCATCGATGAGATCCATAACATTGTGGGCGCCGGTAAGACCGAAGGCAGCATGGATGCCGGCAACTTGTTAAAGCCGATGCTGGCCCGTGGCGAACTGCACTTGATCGGAGCCACCACGACGGATGAATACCGCAAGTACATGGAAAAGGACCGGGCACTTGAGCGCCGGTTCCAAAAGGTCCCAGTAGCAGAGCCCTCAGTGGCAGATACGATTACCATTTTGCGGGGCTTGCGTGAACGCTACGAGATCCACCATGGTGTTCGGATCCACGATAACGCGCTGGTGGCAGCGGCTAAATTATCGGACCGTTACATTACCGACCGTTATTTGCCGGATAAGGCGCTGGACTTGGTGGACGAGGCTTCGGCTTCCATTCGGGTGGCCATGAATTCGGCGCCCACCGAATTGGATCAGGCACGGCGGCAGCAAATGCGTCTGCAAGTGGAAGAAGCCGCTTTAAAGCAGGAAACGGATGAAGCTTCACAGCAGCGGCTCAAAGACGTGCAAAAGAGCTTAGCGGACGTCAAGGAGACGGTCAGCAGCTTAAATGCCCGCTGGGAAGATGAAAAGCAGTCGCTGGATGCGTTAAGCAAGAAGAAGACTGAGCTGGACAAGGCTAACCGTGACCTGCACGATGCGGAAGCCCAGTACGACCTGGATAAAGCCGCGGTCCTGCAGCACGGCACCATTCCGCAACTGAAAAAGGAACTGGCGGCAATGGAAAACAAGGGGCATTCCGGCGACTGGCTGGTCGAAGAATCGGTAACGGAAAAAGAAATCGCGGCCGTAGTGGCTAAAATGACCGGGATTCCGGTTAACCGGCTGGTGGCTTCTGAGCGGGAGAAACTGCTGCATTTGGCGGATAACCTGCACAAACGGGTGATTGGTCAAAACGAAGCGGTTGAAGCCGTCTCAGACGCCGTTTTACGTTCGCGGGCTGGTCTGCAAGATCCCAGCAAGCCGTTGGGGTCATTTCTGTTCTTGGGGCCTACCGGTGTCGGTAAAACCGAATTGGCCAAAGCCTTAGCTGAAAACCTGTTTGATTCAGAAGACGAAATGATCCGGATCGATATGTCCGAATACATGGAAAAAGAATCGGTCTCCCGCTTAGTGGGGGCGGCTCCCGGCTACATTGGTTACGAAGAAGGCGGTCAGCTCACCGAAGCGGTGCGGCGGCACCCGTATTCCATCGTCTTATTTGATGAAATTGAAAAGGCCCATCCAGACGTGTTTAACATCTTGTTGCAGGTACTAGACGACGGCCGTTTAACCGATAGTCAGGGCCGGACCGTGAACTTTAAAAACACGTTGCTAATCATGACGTCTAACTTAGGGTCCGATATCCTGCTGGACGGTACCGATGATCAGGGCCGCATTTCAGACGATGCCAAAAAGCAGGTAGCAAGCCTGTTGCAACGGTCATTTAAACCGGAATTCCTAAACCGGATCGATGATACGATCATGTTCAAGCCGCTGACCATGGCGGACGTTGAGCAGATCGTGGGTAAGCTGATCGATCACCTTGCTGACCGGCTGGCCGAACAGCAGATCAAGCTGACGATCACGCCTGAAGCGACGAACTGGCTCGCTAAGCGGGGCTACTTGCCGGCTTACGGTGCGCGGCCGCTGCAGCGGACCATTACCAGTATTGTTGAAACGCCGCTGGCAAAACTGATCATTGGTGGTAAAGTCAGTGCTCAAAGTACGGTTGAGGTGGCGATGAATGCTGATGGCAGCGGGATCACCTTCAACACCGCTTCAGGTGCTAGTGATGATGAACACAGTGAAAAATAAGGTTTGAAAGCACAAAAAAACTGGCAGTTCCTAAAATTGGAACTGCCAGTTTTTTAAATCTTATTATTTTTGCGCCTTTACGTCCGAGTTTGAAACTAATTTAACGCCGTTGGTGAAAATCAAGGCAGCGATGGTTGCAACTACCCCAATCTGCATAGGCATATAAGTCATAACTTCTAGTTGACCGCCAATGTAGCCGATAACTTCACCAAAAATGATTGCCCAAAAGATAACAACCAAGTTTGCTTCTAATGCTTTCATTGTAGACACCTCGCAATCAAAGAAATTTTAGCATATTGTGAGCTAAAATGAAAGTCTTAAAATGAGTCACTCTGTTATAATGGAAGCCGGAAGTTTTACGAGAAAGGAAGCCGATTGATCATGGCGTTTGTTCCACTACAAGTCATTAGCAGTTACAGTCTGCTGCAGAGTACCAACCAGTTGGACGAACTGGTAAAAACAGCCGTACAGCGGGGTTATCAGGCGCTGGCACTAACGGACCGTAACGTCATGTACGGCACGGTTGAATTTTACCAAACCTGTCAGAAGTATCACGTCCAGCCAGTCATTGGGCTAACCGCTGATTTAGCCGGTATTTTTGCGACCGAACAAACTTTTCCAATGGTTTTACTGGCAAAAAATCAAACCGGTTATCAGCATTTGATGGCGATTTCGTCGTTTCTGCAAACTCGACCGGACCGTGAACCGGTGACGGTGGCTCAGGTGAAGCAGTGGTTCAGTGACCTCGTCGTCATTTTACCCAGCCAAAGCGAGCTGCAATATTGGCTGGACCAGGGTGAACAGGCAAACGTTAACCAGCTGCTGGCACGGTTGAGTCAGCCAGTGGACGATAACAGTTTGCTGATTGGGATCGCCCCCACGCAGTCGGCTGCGGTGCGGCAGCTGCTTACCAAGCTGGCTGCCGAAGCACGAGTGCAAGTTGTTGCCTTACCAGAAGTGCGCTATTTGGACGCAGACGACCGGTTTGCGGTGGGGGTACTGAACGCCATCAAGGATGGTACCACCATCAGTAACTTAGCCGAGGCACAGAAGAAGACCGGTCAGTACTGGTTACGGCCGGCTGCCGAGTTTGATAGTCTTTATGACGAATTAGGGTTAAAAGCAGCGGCTCAGTTAACGGCTACGGTGGCAAAAGCTTGCCGAGTTCAATTAAAGTTTCAGCACCCTCAGCTGCCCAAGTTCCAGACGCCTGACCAGCAAACGGCTAAGACTTATTTATTGGCACAGTGCCAAGCGGGACTCACCAAGCGGCTGCAGGAGAATCAGATCACGGCTGCCAAGCCCTATCAGGAACGGTTGGCTCACGAGCTGGATGTTATCGACCGGATGGGTTTTAACGACTATTTTCTGATTGTTTGGGACGTCATGCAGTTTACCAAACGCGCCAACATCACTACCGGTCCGGGCCGTGGTTCAGCGGCCGGTTCCCTGGTTGCCTATGTGCTGGGGATAACGGATGTTGACCCGTTACAGTACCATTTGCTTTTTGAACGTTTCTTGAACGAAGAACGGGCGCAAATGCCCGATATTGACCTGGATATTCCGGATAACCGCCGGGAAGAAGTACTGGAATACGTCCACCAGAAGTACGGTCACCAACGGGTGGGTCAAATTATTACCTTTGGGACGTTAGCAACCAAACAGGCCATTCGTGACGTTGGTCGGGTCTTCGGCTTGCGGCCATACGAACTCAGTGAATGGAGCAAAACGATTCCCAGTGTGCTGCATATTTCCCTGAAAGAAGCCTATGAGCAGTCACAGCCCCTGCAAAACATGGTGGCGGACTCACCGACGAATAAACTGCTGTTTGAAACGGCCTCGAAACTAGAGGGGCTGCCGCGGCACTATTCCACTCATGCGGCTGGGGTCGTGTTGAGTGATAAACCGCTGACTGACATTGTGCCGGTACAAAACGGTTCCGAAACCATGCTGATGACGCAATATACCAAGGATTACGTTGAACAGGTGGGCCTGCTGAAAATGGACTTCCTGGGACTGCGAAATTTGAGCCTATTAGCAGCAGCCTTGAAGTACGTGAAGGTCCAAACCAGGCATGATTTAAACATTAGTCAAATTGATTTGAATGATCCGGACACCCTAAAACTTTTTCAGCGGGGTGACACTAACGGTGTTTTCCAATTTGAATCCAGCGGGATCAAAAACGTTTTGAGGCGTTTGCATCCCGATACTTTTGAGCTGGTGGCTGCCGTTAATGCACTCTACCGGCCGGGGCCAATGGAAAATATTGACCACTTTATTAAACGCCGACTGGGACAGGAACCAGTGACGTATCCCGATGATTCGCTAAAAGAAATCTTGGCGCCTACCTATGGCATTATCGTTTATCAAGAACAGGTGATGCAGGTGGCTTCCACCATGGCCGGCTTCACCTTAGGACAAGCCGATTTATTGCGGCGGGCCATGAGCAAGAAGAAAAAAGCCACGATGGAAGCCATGCGGAAACGGTTTACGGATGGTGCGGTAGCTAAGGGGCACGCGGTGAAAGTGGCCGAAGCAACCTTCGACTACATTGACCGGTTTGCTAACTACGGTTTTAACCGGTCTCACGCGGTGGCTTACAGTAAAATGGCTTTTGAATTAGCCTATCTGAAAGCCCACTACCCAGCGGCCTTCTTTACGGCGCTGCTGAATTCGGTGTTGAATAACAGTGCTAAGACCAAACTGTACCTGATGGAGGCTAAGCGGCATCAAGTTAAAATTTTGCCGCCTAACATTAACTATAGCGGCGCTTATTTCCGGCTAGAGCACAATCAAATCCGTTTCGGCTTGGCTTCTATCAAAGGCATGCGCCGTGATCTGCTGCAAAGTATCATTACCGAACGGCGGACCAATGGCCAATTTAAGTCGCTGCATCAATTCCTGCTGCGGCTGGATCCAAAATGGCTGAAGGAAGATTTAATTGAGGGGTTGATCTACTCTGGCGCCTTCGATGATTTTGGTTATAACCGAGCTGAACTGATTGCCAGCCTGCCAGAATTTTTAAGCAGCGTGGAACTTAGCGGCAACAGTGTGGACTTGTTTGCAGCCCTAGCGCCCAAGATCAACCATCAGCCGGATTTTAGCTTGAACGAACGGCTGGAGAAGGAAAATGAATACTTGGGGGCCTACCTGTCGGGCCATCCCGTGGAGCAGTACGCTGATTTGGCCCAGCAACGTGGCGCTGTTTCAATCGGTGACGTGAGCGTGGACCAGCACGTGACACTAGTGGTATACGTTACACGGATTCGGACCATTCGAACCAAACGCGGTGATCAAATGGCCTTCTTGACGGCCAGTGATTTAACGGGTGAAATCAGCATTACGGTGTTTCCCAAGACTTACCGGCAGATCGCTACTTGGCTGGCAAAGGAGCAGGTGATCTTAGTGACCGGCAAAACGGAGGCTAACCGGGGCAGTCTGCAGGTCGTAGCGGAGGCGGTGACCCAAGCCTCGACGGTAAAAGACTCCCACTCAAAACCTTCTAAGGCAAAAGAGTTGCAGGGGGCCCGCTGGTTCTTGCGGGTAACGCCAGCAACGGATGAACCGGCGATCATGAATCAGTTAACGGCGTTTTTAAAGCAAAATCAGGGCCAAACACCGGTCATTGTTTACCGGGTTGCTGATGACAGCAAGCGGATTTTAAACCAGCAATATTGGTTGCCAGCCAGTGAGCAATTGGTGGCACCATTAGAGCAAATTTTGGGTGACCATAACGTAGTGTTACAGGTCAAATAGTCGTTGCTGAGATTAAATTGATTTAAATAAAGGGCATGAAAACGCTTTTATGACGGAAATGTCGAGTTTTTAGAAAAACACCGCAGACAATAAAATTGAAAAGTGCTAAAATAACAGACGGATTCCAAATTGGACTGTTTCAATTGTGATAGCCATCACAAGATGGTTGAATGAGCGGATCAGTCTTAAACTCAAAGGAGAGATTTTTCTTATGAAGAAAACCAAGATCGTAAGTACACTTGGTCCAGCTAGTACCGATGTTGACACAATCGTAAAGCTTATTGAGGCCGGCGCAAACATTTTCCGGTTCAACTTTTCTCATGGTGACCATGAAGAACATTTAGACCGTTTAAACAAGGTCCACGAAGCTGAAAAGATTACTGGCAAGACGGTTGGTATCATGCTTGATACCAAGGGTGCTGAAATCCGGACAACTGTTCAAAAGGATGGTAAGATCCAGTATCACACTGGTGACAAACTGCGGATTTCAATGGACGATTCCTTAGAAGGTGTTAAGGATAAGATCGCGGTCACATATCCTGGCTTATTCAATGATGTTAGTGTTGGCGGTCACGTCTTATTCGATGATGGTCTGCTTGACATGGTTATCGATCAAAAAGACGATGCTAACAAAGAATTAGTTGGTACCATGCAAAACGATGGTGTGCTTGGTTCACGTAAAGGTGTTAACGCACCTGGCGTTTCAATCAACTTGCCTGGGATCACCGAAAAGGATTCTTCTGATATCCGCTTCGGTTTGGATCACGAAATTAACTTTATTGCCGCTTCATTTGTTCGGAAGCCACAAGACGTTATGGACATTCGTGAGTTATTGGAAGAAAAGCACATGGAACACGTTCAAATCTTCCCTAAGATCGAATCACAAGAAGGTATCAACAACTTCGACGATATCATCAAGGTATCCGATGGTTTGATGGTTGCTCGTGGTGACATGGGTGTTGAAATTCCAACTGAAAACGTACCGTTGGTACAAAAGCACTTGATCCGTAAGTGCAACATCTTGGGCAAGCCAGTGATTACGGCTACTCAAATGTTGGATTCAATGCAAGAAAACCCACGTCCTACTCGTGCCGAAGCATCTGATGTTGCTAACGCCGTCTTTGATGGTACTGATGCAACCATGCTTTCTGGTGAAAGTGCTAACGGTGAATACCCAGTAGAATCCGTTGCAACCATGAACCGGATCGACCTCAAGGCTGAAAATGCTTTGAAGGACTTTGGTACTGACCACATGAGCTTAGCTAACGCTGACGTGACTGAATCAATTGGTGCTTCAGTTGCCCGTGTTGCTAAGAGCTTGGGTGTTAAGACCATTGTTGCTGCTACTGAATCAGGCTACACTGCTCGTATGATCAGCAAGTACCGTCCAGATGCAAACATCTTGGCCATTACCTTTGATGACCGTACTCGTCGTGGCTTGATGGTTAACTGGGGCGTTTACCCAATCGTCGCCGAAAAGCCAGCTAACACCGATGCAATGTTTGATTTAGCAGCTGCTAAAGCTGTTGAAACCGGCTTAGCTAAGGAAGGCGACTTGGTCTTGATCACTGCCGGTGTTCCCGTTGGCGAACGCGGTACGACTAACCTGATGAAGGTTCAATTGATCGGTTCAAAGTTAGTTCGCGGCCAAGGTGTCGGTGATGACACTGTCATTGGTAAAGCTGTTTTAGCAAACAATGCTGAAGAAGCTAACAGCAAGACAACTGAAGGCAGCATTTTGGTTGCTAAGAACACTGACAAGGATTACTTGCCAGCTATCGAAAAAGCCAGCGCCGTTATCGTTGAAAACGGCGGCTTAACTTCACACGCAGCCGTAGTTGGTATCTCAATGGGGATTCCAGTTATCGTTGGCGCTGAAGGTGCCTCAGAAAAGATTTCTGATGGTGAATTGATCACTGTTGACTCACGTCGCGGTGTTGTTTACCACGGTGCTTCAAACGCACTTTAATCAACTGAATAAGCTGAAATTGAAAAGTCTAGCCTACGGGTTAGGCTTTTTTATTGTCTAATGGTTACCGTTAGGACACGCTGAACTAAGTGCTGATAACACTATCGACTGAGAATAAACTACCACCGCCGGTCAATATGTGCGATAATGTCAAAAGATGTGTAAGATTAGAGAACGAACGGGGATACTAAAATGAATAATGAATTAACGCAGTTACTCGGCCGAATAATCAGCGGCGAAGTAACTGATGAAAATGATAAGCAATATTTTGTCCAAACTAATGGGCTGACCTTTCGGCTGGATAAAGCGGAGATCATCAAACCCTTGAAACTGGGCAGTCATTTTAAAGGCTTTGCCTATGAAAATGAACAGCATCAGCTGCAGATCACACGTGATGCGCCGAAGGTTCAAGTTGACCATTACGGTTTTGGCGAAGTGGTTCGCGTTCAGCATGGGTTAGGGGTCTTTGTCAATATTGGCCTGCCAAATAAAGACATTGTGGTCTCACTGGATAATTTGCCGGAAATTGCTGGTCTTTGGCCACAACGCGGCGACCGCTTAATGCTGTCGATCACGCTGGATAAAAAGGGCCGGATGTGGGGCGACCTTGGTGACGAGGCGCTCTACCGCGTGATTGCCCAGCCAGTGGCCAAAAAGCTGACGAATAAGGACGTGGTAGCGACTGCTTACCGGTTAAAACTGACCGGTACCATGGTGTTGACCAGCGACTTTAATTTAGGTTTCATCCCACCGGAAGAACGGGATCAAGAACCCCGTTTAGGACAGCAGCTAAAGGCCCGAGTCATCAGTCAATTTCCTGACGGCACGTTAAAACTATCGTTGCGGCCACGGGCTTACGAAGCCATTCCAGACGATGCGTTAATGCTTTTGGCGACGTTACAACATGCCCCAGAGGGTAAAGTTGCGTTTACTGATAAAAGCGATCCTGCCGATATCAAAGATTACTTTGGTATCAGCAAGGGGCAGTTCAAGCGGGCCGTGGGTCACTTAATGAAACAGCGGTTTGCTGAGGAACATGACGGCTACCTGTGGCTGACCGAAGCGGGACGTGATCAAAATGGACGAGCAGATTGAAGATTTTCTGCATGATTTACGAATTGAACGTGGCCTAGCAGCCAATACCATTAATTCGTACCGCCTGGACCTCAAAGAATTTCGCCGGTTTTTGGGTCTGCAAAAGGTGACTGAACTAACCCAGGTAGACCAGCTGACGATCCTTAATTTTTTAAAGCAGCAGCAGACTAGTGGTAAAGCGCGGAATAGTGTTACCCGTATGGTGTCTACGCTGCGCCATTTTTTCCAGTACTTAGTGCAAAACGAGCAGCTGACCGTAGATCCTATGGCGGAAATCAAGGCACCGAAAAAAAGCCGACCGTTGCCGCAGGTTCTCACGGTAGCGGAAGTTGATGCACTGCTAGCTGCCCCTGACACCACTGATAAGTACGGGATCCGCGACCGGGCCATTTTAGAAGTGATGTATGCCACCGGTTTGCGGGTCAGTGAACTCGTGCACCTTAAAATGGGTGAGCTGCACCTGGAGATGGGGCTGATTCAAACCATCGGTAAGGGTAATAAGGAACGCATCATTCCCATTGGCGACGTCGCCATTGACTGGATTAATCGCTATTTGAATCAAAGCCGTCCGCTACTGTTGAAGCAGCGGACGTCGCCCTATTTATTCTTAAACGCTCACGGCAGCGGTTTGAGCCGCCAGAGTATTTGGCAAAAGATTCAGCGCTATGTCAGTGTGGCTGGGATTCGCAAGCACGTGACACCCCATACGCTGCGTCATTCATTTGCCACCCACATTTTGGAAAACGGGGCTGATCTGCGGATCGTACAGGAACTGTTGGGACACTCTGATATTTCTACCACGCAGATTTATACCCATATTTCAAAGAAACACTTAACAGAAGTTTATCGTAAAGCTCATCCAAGAGCGTAACCTTACGGGAGGGATCAATTTGTTACTTAAATATCGTAATGATTATGAAAAAGTGGCAATGGGGTTGCTCTCTTTTGCGCCCGCACTAAAAAAGATCGACCGTTTGCAAGCAGAACTGCAGTGGTATCAAAATAGTGATGCCAGGCAGCTGCTGTTATGGAAAGACGTTAATCAAGACTTCTCCGGAATCGTGGGCGTTGAACTGCGTCCCCATTTCGTGGTGATCCGCTTGATTGCTTTAACACCAGCAGTTCGAACGGTTGATAATACCAACATGATCTTAAATGAATTACAGGATATGTATCCAAAACAGCGCATTATGGGCACACTGGAAACAACTCACATTGTTGCTAAATGGGAGGCTAGCCATGAGTGATCAGCCGGTTTTGATTCACGTGCAAAATTTTGAGGGTCCTTTAGACCTGCTGCTGCACTTGATCAAATCATCGTCGATTGATATTTATGACATTCCCATTGTGGCGATCACTGATCAGTACATGACTGCCTTGCGACAAATGCAGGACCATCAGCTTGACGTGGCTGGCGACTACTTTGTTATGGCTGCCACGTTGATGAAGATGAAGGCAAAACTCTTACTGCCAGCAGACGAAACACCCGAAAAAGAAGAGGATGACGAACCGAGTTTGGCAGAAATGCAAGACGACCTAGTCAACCGGCTGGTGAAGTATCAGCGCTATAAGCAGGCTGCTGGCTGGTTTAAACAGCAGGCCGCTGCCCGGCAAAAGTTTTACACCCGACCCGAAATGGCCGTACCAGCAGACGTTAAATTAGGTAAGCTGGCGCCGGGATTGACCATCAGCAATCTGCAGCAAGTTCTGGCAGAACTGACTTCGCGTCAGCGCCAGCCGGAACTGCCGATGCGCCTGATTCAAGACGAGCAGTATACGGTGAAGGGGCAGATTCACACGCTGCGCTTCAAGCTCAGCAAAGTACGGGTAGCGGTGTCATTTGGCCAGCTGTTTGATCAAAAGCCCAACAAGGAAGAATTGGTCACCACTTTCTTGGCCTTATTGGAAATGACCAAGCAGCACGAAATCGCAGTGGATCAGCCCAGCCGAGTGCTGCCGATTACCGTTAAACCGGCAAAATTGGGAGAAGAAAAATGAGTAAGATACAGCAATTAGAAGCGCTGCTGTTTGTCAGCGGCGAATCCGGCCTGACGGTGCAGGAATTAGCTAATTTGACCGATTCAATGGTACCGGCAGTTAATCAGTCGTTATCTAAGTTAAACCAAAAGTATGCCAGTGATCCGGACTCGGCATTGGTCATTTTGAAGGCCAATGATACGGTTCGACTGGCGACCAAGGAAGGGTTAGCCGGTATTGTCAGCCAGTACTTTGAAGCCCCCAGTTCCACCGGCCTGTCGCAGGCATCACTAGAAGTTTTAGCTATTATTGCGTATAATCAACCGATTACCCGAGTGGAAATTGATGAAATCCGCGGGGTGCAAAGCTCTGGTACACTAAACAAGCTATTACTACGGCAACTGATTACTGAATCAGGCCGAAAAAAGGGACCGGGACGGCCGAAACTTTATAAAACGACGGATTATTTTATGGACTATTTTGGGCTCAAGCAATTGGCAGATCTGCCGCCGCTGCCTGAAGCCCAAACGACAGCAGATGACGAACAAAATGATGATTTATTTTTGAAACGGTTCAACCAACAGATAAACTCGGAGGATAAATAATTACATGGAACGATTGCAAAAAGTTATGGCACACGCCGGTGTTGCTTCACGGCGCAGTTCAGAAAAATTGATCACAACTGGTCACGTCAAGGTTAACGGTAAAAAGGTCACTGAATTAGGCACTAAGGTCAGTAAGCATGATCACGTGACGGTGGACGAAATGCCCATTCAAACCGAAATGCCGATCTACCTCTTAATGGATAAGCCCCGGCAAGTGGTTTCGACAGTGCATGATGATAAGCACCGTAAAACCGTGATTGATTTACTGGATGATGAGATCAAAGAACGGGTCTACCCCGTGGGGCGCCTTGATTACGATACTACGGGCTTACTGTTGCTGACTAACGATGGAGAGCTGGCTAATCAGCTGACTCACCCGAAGTATGAAGTGGAGAAGACCTATGTCGCTAAGGTTGAGGGAATTCCGACTAACGAAGAGCTGAAGCACTTGCGGCAAGGGGTCAGAATTGACGGGAAGCTGACGTCACCGGCTAAGTCTAAATTGCTTTCCAGTGATGAAAAGCGGCAAACAGCTATCGTTTCCTTAACGATTCACGAAGGCAAGAACCATCAGGTCAAAAAGATGCTGCAGGCGATCGGACACCCCGTGATGAAACTGAAACGTGAAACCTATGCGTTTTTAACACTGAAGGGCGTTTTACCCGGCGAATTTCGTGAGCTGAATCCTGAAGAAGTCAAAGAACTTAAGCGTGTGGCACACCTAGACAAATAGCTTGCATTTTTAAAGTTGACACCGTACAATTGTGGTAAATTAAATAATGTGGTTCATCTTCAGGGCAGGGTGTAATTCCCGACCGGCGGTAACAGTCCGCGACCTACTCTTTGGGGTAGTTGATTCGGTGAGATTCCGAAACCGACAGTAAAGTCTGGTATAAAGAAGATTGGGTTAACACAAATGATTGTGAAACCGAATTGATTTTCCTCTGAAGAAAATTGATTTGGTTTTTTGTTTGCGTTTTCATTTGAAGATGACCAGTTTTGGAGGGTATATCTTATGGAACACAGTCAACCATTTAACATTCGCCAAGTTGTTATTATGTCATTATTTGCCGGGATTTCGTTTTTACTGTACTTTATTTCGTTTCCAATTTTGCCGTTTGTATCGTATATGAAAGTTGATTTTTCTGATATTCCAATCCTTTTAGGCATGATCATGTTTGGCCCCTTAGGCGGTATTTTAATTGCTGCCATTAAAGGCCTGCTTTACTGGGTGATGACCGGGGTGGATATTGCTAATTTTATCGGGGTCGCAGCGAGTTTTGTCGCCTCTGTTAGTTTCATGCTGCCAATCTATTACGTGTTGAAGTACGCCCGTAAGTACAAGACAGTGACGCGGTTAATTTTAGCGGTTATTGCTGGAACGGTGAGCCTGTCTGTGATTATGGCCCTGCTGAACGTGTCGGTACTGATCCCGGTTTATATGGCGGTACTGCACATGAAGATCACCATACCACTGTCTAAGCTGCTCTTATTCGGGGTAATTCCGTTTAACTTGATCAAGGGCGTTTTGGTAGGGGCAGTCTTTGTGGTGGTGGCTGACAGAATGAAAGCCTTTTTACGCCAGCAGTCAGACCTGCTCTAAGTTAGCCTTAAAATGTGATTTATAAATAGTGATCGTTTGGACGGCCCAGTGCCGTCCTTTTTGTGGTACTAGACAGTAAAATTGCAGTGTGGGAGAATGGATGCAGACTATTAAGCGGGGGCAGATCGACGATGGATGCAATGCAGTTAATGACTTTTTTATCACCAACAGCGCCAAGACGCCTGCGCGTCATCGAAAATATTTTAGTGGGTAAACGAACCGTCTCCACACTTTACTGGGGAATGCGGTATCAGCAGTTATCCTGGTTAGGCTACGAGAAGAAACTGACCCGTGAAGTCATGGATCAGGCGGTGACCGAACTGACAGCTAAGGGCTGGGTGAACCTAGTGCAAACCAATGCACAACTGACGGATCAGGGGGGTGCTGCCCGGCAGAAACTGATGCAAAATCGTTATCAGCCCCGGTGTTTGAATCTTCGCTTAGTGGTTGATATTGAGACTTTTTGGCAACGGTTTTTGCTGGCCACGCAGGTGGTCTCTGAACAGAGCTATCAAAACTATCACTACTACCCGCTGCAAGTTTCCTGGCAGGTTAAGCAGTCGGTGAAACGCTGGTTCAGCCGGTTTCATGAGGCTGATCTATCAAGTCAGTTTTACAGCTTTTGGCAGCACTTTTTCAGGCAATTACCCGATTCTCAGGCGGCCTTTATGAGCCGGTTACTGGTTGGTCATCAGCGTCCGGGGGAAACACGGTTACAAGTTGCCCGTGACTTTGGGCTAAGTGAAGCCGAAGCCGGGGTGATGGCAACCGATTTGGTTTGTCAGCTGGCAAGAGCCGTCTCCCAGACGCAGCTTGCCAGCGTTAACTCGCTGCTGACGGGATTGAAACGGTCACTGATCAGTACCAGCGCCCAGCAAACGCTAACCAGCTTTATGGCCGGTGACTCCCTTACGGTGATTAGCCGGAAAAGGGCACTGAAACTCAGTACCGTGCGAGAGCACTTATTAGAAGCAGCCATTATGCTGCCCAAAGAGCAGTTTGATTTTCAACGGGTTTTGCCGCTTAAACTCGTTACCGAAGTTCAGCGCCGTTTTGTTGATACGCCGCTGGATGAATGGCAGTTTAAACAAGTCGGCGATCTGTCAATTGAATTTTGGCAGTTTCGACTGATAGAAATTTTAAGGAGTAAACAAACTGATGATCAGCACTGAACAACTTTACCAGGTCCTTGAACAACGGTTTGGTTTTACCCGCTTTCGTCCGGGACAATTGGAAGCTCTTAAACAGTTAGCGGCGGGTCATCACACACTGGCCGTATTACCTACCGGAGCGGGTAAAACGCTGATTTACGAATTATACGGGGCGGTGACTTCTCAGCTCGTACTGATCGTTTCGCCACTGATTTCATTGATGGCTGATCAAGTAACGACGTTAAATGTCCAGGGCGAAAAGCGGGCAGCAGCGTTAACGTCGCTGATGACTTATGCCGAAAAAAACTGGGTCTTACGGCATTTGGGGCAGTACCGTTTTTTGTTTGTTTCACCGGAAATGCTGAGTCAAGACCAGGTTCTTGCGGCCTTTCAAACAGCAAAAGTGGGGCTTTTAGTGGTCGATGAAGCCCACTGTATTTCCACGTGGGGCCCGGATTTTCGTCCGGAGTACCTGTTATTGGGGCAGATCCGCCACCAGCTTAATGATCCGCTGACCCTGATGACGACTGCTACGGCAACCCCGCAAGTGCGAGCAGACGTTAAGCAAAAGCTACAGCTGCCACAGGCGGTAGAAATTATTCAGCCAGTGGATCGACCAAACATCTTTTTAGACGTTGAGTCCTTTCAAACGCGGGCCGATAAGGATGATCGGCTGGTTGAGCTGGTAGCAGGCCTAAAAAAGCCGGGAGTCATTTATTTTTCCAGCAAAAAGAAAGCTAACGAAATGGCGGCGCTGCTGAATGCGAAAACCGCCAGTCGAGTGGCTGCTTACCACGCTGATCTGGATCCAGAAACCCGCTTTAAGGTTCAGCAGCAGTTCATGCAAAATCAGTTAGACGTGATTTGTGCTACCAGTGCTTTTGGGATGGGAATCGATAAGGATAACGTCCGCTTTGTGATCCACTACCATTTGCCCAGTGACGTTGAAGCTTATTGGCAGGAAATTGGCCGGGCTGGTCGAGACGGTGAGCAAAGTGTGGCTATTCTGCTCTATCAGCCTGGTGATGAGCAGATTGCCCGGTTTTTAAGCGAGGCCACCGTGCCGCAGGAAAACGAAATTCACTATTATTTCCAGCAGGATGCCCCCCAAGTGGCGGGGGATGTGAAGGCCAATTTGATTTGGTTTTACAAGCAGCACCGCTACCGTGAAGAACAGGTTCAAGCTAGTTTTGCCAAGCGCCGTCAGCAGCGGCTTAGTGCGTTGCAAAAGATGCTTTCTTACGTGCGTACGTCAGGTTGTAAACGGCAGTATATTCAACGGTATTTTGACCAATTTCCAAGTGGATCAAAAGCGCCTAAGCACTGCTGCAGCATTGACGAACCGGGATTCAATCTAAGTGAACTCGGCTTGCTGGCTGCCAAAAGCGAACCAGCTGGTGAACAAAAGGAGTTAGAAGCGACGGCGTGGCAATCAATTTTGCTGCAGCTGTTTAATGATGCCGGCCAAGCGTCCGGCACAACTTAAAAAAATTCCCAATCAAGCGCCAGCTATGGTACAATTCGTAATGAAAGTTTTTGAGGAGGTAACACGATGGATCCAAAAAAAGACGATCAATCATCTGAAACCAAACCTTGGGACCAGTCGTTTGGGGACGACCGGGATGAACAGGGGAATTTGTCGCGGACTAAACGTCACCGGCAAAGTCACAACAACCGATTGATCACAATTATTTTAGTTGCTATTATTATTCTGATTGCAGTGGGGGCTTTAATTTACGGCCTAGCGCGGCAGAGTGCGATGAATAAACCTGATAACTCAATGAGTGTTTCCAGTGAACAGACTAGTGCTGTCAGTCAAACACACCGTAAAAAAGCTGCCAAATCTGCATCCAAGAAGGCAGCTTCGTCAGTCTCTGACAAAAAGTCGTCCGCTGAGTCAAGTTCAAAGACCAGCCACGATACGGCGGCGAACTCAGTTGACACTTCAGCTTCGCAGACGCAGCAACCTACTGAATCGACTGCTCCCAAGCAATCGACTACGACCACGAAACCAGCCAAGCCGGCCGCTTCACACCATTCTGCCAGTTCGGCGGGCGGTGCAAAGTACGCGACTGTTGGCCAGGGCCAAGGTATTTATCGGGTGGCTGTGAATAACGGGATCTCCGTTGAAAAGCTGAAACAGCTCAATGGTATCTCTGGGAACCAGACGCTACACCCAGGACAAAAAATACGCGTCAAATAAGTTGATACAGGTGGACAAAATGTCAAAAAAAGAGTTACAGGTTGCAATTGATGGGCCAGCATCGGCTGGAAAAAGTACGGTGGCTAAGAAAATAGCGCACCGTTTTCGTTACATTTACTGCGATACGGGTGCAATGTATCGAACCGTCACTTTAAAGGCCATGCAGCAAAACGTGGCCTTGGATGACGCGGCCGCATTAGCGGAAATGCTGAAAACAACCAAAATTGAGTTTAAACCAGGAAATCCCGAACAATTAGTTTTTCTTGATGGTCAAGAAGTTACCGGGGCGATTCGCCAGCCAGACGTGACGAATAACGTTTCGACGGTAGCGGCTCAGGGAACGGTTCGTAAGGACTTGACCGAGCGTCAAAGAAAGATTGCCGAGGCCGGCGGTATTGTGATGGACGGCCGGGATATTGGGACGTCGGTTTTACCAAAAGCCGAAGTTAAAATCTTTTTAGTTGCCAGTGTTGAGGAACGGGCACAGCGACGTTTCAAAGATAATGCCGAAAAGGGGATTCATACCCCGATTGATGAGCTGCGGAATGAAATTCAAATCCGGGATCACAAGGACTCAACTCGGGCAATTTCACCATTAACACAAGCAGCAGATGCCGTTCGTTTAGACACGACTTCCCTGTCAATTGACCAGGTAGTTGACAAGATTAGTGACATAATTACTAAAAAACAAAAAGAATTCGCATAAAAGTTCGTCGTGCTACTGGTATTATTGGTGATTTTCGGATAAAATATAAAGTAGAGTTGTCGCAAGGAGGAAAAGTTCGTATGAGTGAAAACAATAACAATGAGAACAACGATTTATTAAATGCTTTAAATAGCATTGAAACGGTGAAAGTTGGTGACGTCGTTAAGGGTGAAATTTTAGCCATTGACGATGACAAACAAGCTATCGTTGGTATCGAGGGCACCGGTATTGAAGGTGTGGTACCACAAAAGGAACTTTCAACCAAACCAGTTTCTGATATCAATGACGTCATCAAGGTTGGTGACAAACTTGATTTAGTTGTTATCTCAAAGATCGGTAACGATAAGGAAGGCGGCAGTTACTTGCTATCTGTTCGTCGTCTTGAAGCACGTAAGGTTTGGGACGAAATTCAAAAGAAGTACGAAGCTGGCGAAACGATTGAAGCACCCGTTACCCAAGTGGTTAAGGGCGGCTTAGTTGTTGATGCAGGGGTTCGTGGTTTCGTACCTGCTTCAATGATCAGTGATCACTTCGTTGAAGATTTGAATCAATTTAAGGGTCAGACTTTAACCTTTAAGATTATTGAAATCGAACCTAGTGAAAACCGTTTGATCTTGTCACACCGTGCACTGCTCGAACAAGAAAAGGCTGCTAAGCGTGAAGAAATCATGAGTACCCTTAAAGCCGGTGAAACAGTAACTGGTAAGGTTGCTCGTTTGACTAGTTTTGGTGCTTTCGTTGACCTTGGCGGTGTTGATGGTTTAGTTCACGTTTCTGAAATTGCTTACGAACGTGTTGAAAAGCCTTCCGATGTTTTGAAGGTTGGCCAAGAAGTTAAGGTGAAGGTCTTATCAGTTGATCCAGACCGTAACCGGATTTCACTTTCAATTAAGCAGACTTTACCAGAACCATGGGATGGCATCGAAGAAAAGGCGCCTGAAGGCTCAGTACTTGAAGGAACGGTTAAGCGTTTGACCAGTTTCGGTGCCTTTGTCGAAGTCTTCCCAGGTGTTGAAGGTCTAGTTCATATTTCGCAAATTGCGCACGAACACATTGCGACACCAAATGATGTCTTATCAACTGGTGAAAAGGTTAAGGTCAAGGTTTTGGAAGTTCACCCAGATGCTCACCGTTTGGCTCTTTCAATCAAAGCTTTGAAAGAAAAGCCTGCCGGTAGCGAAAACCATGAACAACCTAAGCAGCAACGTGCCCCAAGAAAGCAAGCTGCTCCTACTCAAATGTCAACAGATGACGATGATGAAGGCTTTACCTTAGGTGATTTGGTTGGTGACCAACTGAAGAATGCCCAAAAGGACAACGATTCAGATAACGAGTAATCAAATCAATGTTTCAAAACAGAAATTTTCATTAAACTAATTAAAATGTCATTTTGAAACGGAATGCCAGTTTCAAGATGACATTTTTGTTGTGATTTAACCGTTATGATTTAGAACAGAAAAGAGGGATGTTGTATGAGTATGCCAACAGTTGCCATTGTCGGACGACCAAACGTCGGCAAATCAACCATTTTTAACCGGATTGCTGGTGATCGAATTTCCATCGTCGAAGATACGCCAGGTGTTACCCGTGACCGAATATATGCTCACGGCGAATGGCTTGGAAACACGTTCAGCATGATCGATACTGGTGGGATCGACATGGGTGACGAACCATTCTTAAAACAAATTACGCAACAAGCTGAGGTGGCGATTGATGAGGCTGATGTGATCGTCTTTGTCGTTAGTGTCAAAGAAGGCATCACCGATGCCGATGATAGGGTCGCCAAGATCCTTTATCGCGCTGATAAGCCGGTTGTTCTGGCAGTTAACAAAGCTGATAATCCGGAACTACGGCAAGACATCTATGACTTTTATTCATTGGGTTTTGGTGATCCCTACCCAATTTCAGGGGCCCATGGTTTAGGACTTGGTGACTTGCTGGATGCTGTGATTAAAGCCTTTCCAGATAAGAGTGGTCAAGTTGACGACGACAGTATTCGGTTTAGTCTTATTGG
This sequence comes from Secundilactobacillus pentosiphilus, assembly GCF_002217985.1. GTDB lineage: Bacteria > Bacillota > Bacilli > Lactobacillales > Lactobacillaceae > Secundilactobacillus > Secundilactobacillus pentosiphilus. The sequence continues at coordinate 51,866 of NZ_BCMI01000009.1, read as the reverse complement.
CCGGCCAAACGTGGGTAAGTCGTCATTAGTAAACGCCTTGCTGGGTGAAAACCGGGTGATCGTCTCCGAAGTTGCCGGGACGACCCGTGATGCCATTGATACGAAGTTCGTGGCGGACTCAACTGAGTTTACCATGGTCGATACCGCCGGAATCCGTAAACGCGGTAAGGTGTACGAAAACACGGAACGCTATAGTGTGATGCGTGCCATGAAAGCCATCGATAATTCAGATGTGGTGTTATTCGTGCTGAACGCTGAAGAAGGTATCCGTGAACAGGACAAACGGGTTGCCGGGTACGCTCACGAAGCTGGCCGGGGAATTATTATCGTGGTCAATAAGTGGGACACCCTCAAGAAAAATAATCAAACGCTCCACGACTTTGAAGTTCACGTGAGGGAAGAATTCCAGTATCTGGCCTACGCGCCGATCGTCTTCGTGTCGGCTAAGACGCATCAACGGTTGAGCGAGCTGCCAGCAATGATTAAGACGGTTGCTGGCAACCATGCTAAACGGATTCAGTCTTCTACGCTGAACGAAGTGATCATGGACGCGATTGCCATGAACCCGACGCCCAACGATAATGGTCGTCGTTTGCGGGTTTACTATGCAACTCAAGTCGCTATTCAGCCGCCAACTTTCGTCTTATTTGTGAACGATCCCGATCTGATGCATTTTTCGTATGAACGTTACCTCGAAAATCAGATTCGTGAACACTTTGATTTTACCGGGACGCCGATCCACTTGATCGAACGCCACCGAAAGTAGGCTCAGCCCTGATTAGGCTTGATTTCCGCTCATTTTTCAGGCTTATACGTCAAAAAACGGTCTTTTGGCATAATTATTCGTCATAAACCGCAAAAAACCTTGCTATGATAGGCTTTGTGTGCTATCTTGGAATCAGAAATGATACGGAATGCCGTTATTATTTCAGTGGCCTGATTGACTTGTTGATCGGCTAGATGAGATGATTTTGTACTCATCATATATTATCCAAGGAGGCGAATCATTCATGGCAAATAAAGCACAACTTGTTAACGATGTCGCAGCTGCAACCGGCTTAACTAAGAAGGATGCAACTGCTGCAGTAGATGCAGTATTTGATTCAGTTCAAGCAACTTTGGCTAAGGGCGAAAAGGTTCAATTAATCGGCTTTGGTAACTTCGAAGTTCGCGAACGTGCAGCTCGTAAGGGCCGTAACCCACAAACGGGTGCCGAAATTCAAATTCCTGCAAGCAAAGTACCAGCATTCAAGCCTGGTAAAGCTTTGAAGGACGCTGTTAAATAATTAATTATTGACGGTGGAGCCAATCCGATGAGGGTTGGCTTTTTTTGGTTGTTCAAAAACGGATTTTAATTAAGCACGCACGGGTTCTGGGGCAAACACCATGCTTGTTTGCCAATTCCTAAAGTGATAACATATAGTCTCATGAATGAACGAAACGGAGGGTCTAAATGAGTTATTCACAGCAAGCCCTTGACCAGCTGGAACGCGGTCAACTTGATCAATTTAAAAAAGCCTATGCGAGCGCGTTGCGTCATGATGACGACGATACGCTTTACAGTTTGGCAGAAGAACTTTATTCACTGGGATTTTTAAACCAGTCAAAACGAATTTACGAAAAACTCTTAAAACGCTATCCCGAGGAAGACGATTTGCGGGTCAACTTAGCTGACATCTTGATCGATGATGATCAAAACGATGAAGCGTTGACGTTGTTAAACGAGGTGTCGCCGGATTCACCGGCCTATGTCCGCTCGTTGATGGTGGCAGCTGATTTGTATCAGACCCAAGAACTGTTTGAGGTCAGTGAACAAAAGCTGTTAGAAGCCCTTAAACTGGCGCCAGATGAACCAGCTATTCAATTTGCTCTAGCGGAGCTTTACTTTGTCATGCGGGAATTTAAAAAAGCAATTCCGCTGTACCTCGGTCTGATCAAACAGGGGATCCCTGAATTCAGTGCCGTCAACTTAGTAGAACGCATTGGGGTGGCTTACGCCAATGCGGGGCGTTTTGAACAAGCAATCGGCTATTTAAAGCAGATCCATTCGGGTGATATGACCCCTGACGTGAAGTTTGAGACAGCTTTTACCTACTTGCAGCTGAAAGATTATCAGCCAGCAGTTAAGTTGTTTAATGAATTAAAGGAGACTGATCCGCAGTATACGAGTCTCTATCCCTATCTCGGGCAAGCACTCGTCGCTGAAAACCGGTTAGACGATGCTTTAAAGGCCTTGCAAGAAGGCCTGGGGGTCGATCAGTACAATCAAAAACTCTGGTCATACGCGGCCGATATTGCAGCTCGGGTAGGTAATGAGTCGCTGACGGAAACGTACTTGAAGAAGGGGCATGCGTTAGACCCCGAAGATTTGGATATGGTCATTAAACTATCTAATCTTTACGTCAAACAGCACCGTTTTCAGGATAACGTGGCCTTTTTGACCGACTACGTGGGGCAGGATAACCTGGATCCGCAGCTATACTGGAATTTAGCGGTATCTTACGCGCAATTGGAGCAGTATGAAAAAGCCGACCGGTATTATCAAGCGGCAGTACCATACTTTATGGACCAGGCCGATTTTTTAAAGCCAGCAGTGTACTTCTTCCGTGAAATGGGTGAGCGCGACCAGATGATGAAGGTCCTGAAAGCCTACGTCAAAGTTGTGCCAGACGACGCTGAAATGGCGGACATGCTGGAAACTGAAGAAGAAAATGATTTCTAAAGTGCGGAAGGTCGTCGAAGAGACGATCTTTTTTTGATAAGTAAAAGATAAAAAGTTACTTTAACTTATAAAATAAAAACAAAAAACACGCCCCTAACCAACGTGTTTAAAAATATTGTGACTGGGTCGGGCATAGGTAAAGCCTTCGCCAATGGCTTCATTGACGTCAAAGATCGTCATAAAGGCGTTCTTATCAAGTTCACCGACAATCATTTGCAGATCATGCAGTTCACTCGGACTGACAACGACATAGAGCATTGGGCGGTCTTTATGAGAATAACCACCTTCACCATGAAGGATGCTGACACCCCGTTGCAGGACAGTCATGACTTGATCCACGATTTCCTGCGACTTCGAACTGACAATCAGCACGCCTTTAGCGGCGTACGTCCCGCTGAGGATGAAGTTGACGAGGCGGGAGAAGACGTAGGAATAAAGCAGCGTATAAGCCATATGGCGAATATCAATGTAGATCAGAGAAATGAACAGGACTAACACGTCCAACCATAAAAGGGTCTGACCCATTGGAATGCCCCGGAAACGTTCGAAAATTCGGGCGATGACATCCGTTCCGCCAGTGGTGCCGCCAAAGCGGTACAGTAATCCGCTGCCAGCACCGCCGGTAATCCCAGCCGCCATGGCAGCCAAAAACAGATCATGATGTAGATCAATACTTAATGGAACCCGCTGCCAAATCCATAAAAACGCCGACAGCATTAAGGTCCCGTACAACGTGTAAATAATCGTGCGCCGACCTAAAAGACGATAGCCAAACAAGATCAAGGGAATATTGATTAAAATGGTTGAATAAGCCGGGTTAAAGTTAAATAACCCCTTTAAAATCAGCGTTACACCAGTAATACCGCCTTCAGCAAGCTGATTAGCAATGTTAAACGTGACCAGCGCAAAGGCGTAGGCTGCACAACCAATGGCAATCATTAGTAAATCAATCAAACGGATTTTTTCCTCAACGTTATTCGTGTTATTAGTCAAACTGATTCCCCCTAAATAGATTACTTTCTTCATTCCGCGAAGTCATATTCCTCAATTATCATAGCATATTCGCTTGAAGTGCAGTTGGTTTATGGGGTGGATATCTGGTAAACTTGAGTAGACTGAAAAAAGAAGTTGCAGCATAACTCAGATAAAAGGGTCGATCAAAATGAGAATTGAAACACTACCGGAAGAATTTGTAAAAGCACAACCAATCATCGATACTATCGAAGCCGCTGGTTATGAAGCTTACTACGTTGGCGGTTCGGTCCGTGACACCCTATTGGGGTTACCGATCCACGATGTTGATATCGCTACTAGTGCCTATCCGGAAGAGGTCAAATCACTCTTTAAGCGTACCGTTGATACCGGCATCGAGCACGGAACCGTGATGATTTTGGACCACGGTACCGGCTATGAGACGACGACCTTTAGAACTGAGTCTGGTTACCAGGATTACCGCCGGCCGGATTCAGTAAAGTTCGTCAGGTCCCTAAAAGAAGACCTCAACCGCCGGGATTTTACCATTAATGCCTTAGCACTGAAAACTGACGGGTCGATCATCGATTATTTTGATGGGTTGAAGGATTTGAAAGCCCACCGGATCCGGGCCGTGGGTGACCCTGAAAAGCGTTTTAATGAAGATGCATTGCGTATGATGCGTGCCGTGCGGTTTGCTAGCCAGCTAAATTTTGTCATTGACCCGGAGACCGTTGTCGGCATTAAACATCACGGTGGTTTGCTGACTAAAATTGCCGTGGAGCGGATTCACGTTGAGTTCGTTAAAATGCTGTTAGGCCAGTGGCCAGCTATGGGGCTTGACGTTTTTATGGAGACGGGATTATACCAATATTGTCCGGACTTTAAGCCGTATCAAGCACAATTTAATCAGCTGCGAACTGAGTTAAAGAGCGGTATGAGTAACGAAACGGCGGTCTGGACGTTATTAGCAGCGGCGTTTAACTTATCCAGCAAGCAGGTCAATCAGCTGCTAAAGGACTGGAAGTCAGCAAATCAGCTGATTGAAGACGTTCAGGTAGCCGTTAAAGCAGTTCACGGGATTGCAACGCATTCGGTGGATGCTTGGCTAGTTTACCAAACTGGCAATGAATTATTGTCAATCGCCAATGAAGTGGCTCAAAAGTTAGGGCAGTCATCGTACGAAACGGCGTCCTTATTAGACCAGTACGGTGCTTTACAGATCCATTCCAAGAAGGCGTTGGCCATTACCGGTCAGGACCTGATGGCCGCGGGGATCAAACCCGGTCCGCAACTGGGACGAGCCCTGAATTTTCTTGAACGGCAAGTCGTTGAAGGACAGTTAGATAACCAAAATAAAACGCTGCTTGAGGCAGCAATTAACTATTTAAACGAGAAAGCGTGACAAAATGCAAACATTAAGAGCAGAAGGATTGACCCGAACATACGGTGAGAAGACACTGTTTGATAAGGTCGATTTCATTATTAACGAAAATGATCGAATTGGTTTAATCGGTACTAACGGCAGTGGTAAAACCAGTCTGCTGAATACGTTAGCGGGGCTGGCCCAGTATTCCGGTGATATTATTACGCCGAATGAATATTCCATTGCGTACTTAAAGCAAGAACCGGAGTTCAATGATCAGCAAACGATTATGGATGCTATTTTTTCCGGCTCGCAAAAAGTGTTTAAAATTATTCGCCGTTATGAGGACACCTTAGCTGCATACAGTGAAGATCCAGAAGATCAGAAAAAGCAGCAACAGTACATGGATGCTGAAGCACAGATGAATGAAGCTGATGCCTGGAATGCTGAAAGCGACGTTAAAACCATTTTGACGCAGTTGCACATTACGGACTTAAACCAGCAAATCGGTACTTTGTCTGGCGGTCAGCGTAAACGGGTTGGTCTGGCACAGGTCTTAATTCAAGCGCCTGATCTCTTACTGCTGGATGAACCGACTAACCATTTGGATTTTGACTCCATTGACTGGCTGGAAAACTATTTAGCTAATTATAAGGGTGCCTTACTGGTGGTTACCCATGATCGTTACTTCTTGGATCAAGTGGTCAACCATATTTGGGAACTGTCTTTTGGCCGTCTGTTTCACTATGATGGCAATTACCAAGACTACGTTGGCCAAAAAGCTGAACGGGTTGAACAAGAAGCTAATGCGGACCATAAGCAGCAACAGCTTTACAAGCAGGAACTGGCTTGGATGAAAGCGGGGGCTCACGCCCGTTCAACTAAACAGCAGGCGCGGATCAACCGCTTTAATAAGATTAAAGAAAACCTGGGCAGCACGCCCGTTGAACAGGATGTTTCCATTGATCTGGGTCAGTCACGGCTAGGTAAGCAAGTTATCGAGTTAAAGGATGCCAATTTAAAGCTGGATGACCACTTGATTTTGAAAGACTTCAACTTGCTGGTGCAAGCGGGAGACCGCATCGGGATCTCCGGTGAAAACGGGGCCGGTAAATCGTCGCTCTTAAACGTGATGGCACAACGGCTGCCGCTTGATTCCGGTATCATTACGGTTGGTGAAACGGTTAAAATGGCCTACTACACGCAGCGGACAGAGCCGATTCCAGAAGATAAGCGGATCATTACCTACCTCAGTGAAGTTGGGAATAACGTTACCGATAAAAACGGTCAATCAATCTCCGTTTCCGAACTGCTGGAAGAATTCCTGTTCCCAAGTTTCATGCACGGGACGCTGATTCGTAAACTGTCCGGTGGTGAAAAGCGTCGGCTGTACCTGTTAAAGCTGTTAATGGAACAGCCTAACGTCCTTTTCTTGGATGAACCGACAAACGACTTGGATATTTCGACGTTAACGGTGCTTGAAGACTACGTTAATCATTTTAACGGTACCGTCATTACCGTCTCCCATGACCGTTACTTCCTGGATAAGGTGGCCGACAAACTGCTGATTTTTGACGGCAACGGTAAAATTGAACGGTACAGCGGGTTATTTACCGACTACCTAGCCAGTCAAAAGAAGAAAACGCAAGCCAGCAGCAAAAAAGCCGCTCCCAAACCGAAAACAGCTGCCGCAACACCTCAGAAACAGAAAAAAACAAAGCTTACTTACAAAGAGCAGCTGGAGTGGGACGGTATCGAAGACGAAATTGATGCCTTAGAGAAGAAAAAAGCCGATTTGCAGTCACAAATGAACCAAAATGGCGATAATTATGATAAATTAGCTTCGTTGCAAGCTGATTTTGAAGCCACTGACAAAAAGCTGGACGAAAAAATGACCCGGTGGGATTATTTGAGTCAGTACGTTGAATAAGGAATAGGAGAGGTTGTTCATGCTTGAAGATGCTTATTTGAATATGGAGCGCTATGTTTTGGAAAACGGGCACCGCAAGTCCGACCGAACGGGGACTGGCACGATCAGCGTGTTTGGCTACCAGATGCGTTTTGACCTGAGTCAGGGATTCCCGTTACTAACCACTAAGAAGGTGCCCTTTGGCTTAATCAAAAGCGAACTGCTTTGGTTCTTACACGGGGACACCAACATTCAATTCTTGTTAAAGCACCATAACCATATTTGGGATGAATGGGCCTTTAAGAAGTTTGTAGAATCCGCTGACTATCACGGTCCAGACATGACTGACTTTGGCCGCCGTTCATTGGTTGATGAGGACTTCAACAAAGTTTATCAGGAACAAAAGAAGGCCTTTTGTAAACGCATCGTAGAAGACGATGATTTTGCGGCTAAATACGGCTCATTAGGCAACGTTTACGGCGCCCAATGGCGGGCTTGGAAAACCAGTAAGGGTGAAACTATCGACCAACTCAGCAACGTTTTAGAGACGCTGCGGACTCACCCTGATTCACGGCGTATGATCGTCTCCGCCTGGAATCCAGAAGACGTGCCTGGCATGGCCATTCCGCCTTGCCACACCATGTTTCAGTTCTACGTTAACGATGGCAAGCTCAGCTGTCAGCTGTATCAGCGGTCTGCGGACATCTTTTTGGGTGTTCCCTTCAACATCGCCAGTTACGCGCTGCTGACTAATTTGATTGCTAAGGAAGTTGGCTTAAAACCAGGCGACTTTGTTCATACCTTTGGTGATGTGCACATTTACAGCAACCATATTGAACAGGTGAAGACGCAGCTTTCAAGAACGCCAGCGGAAGCGCCACAGTTAGTTTTGAACCCTGACAAATCCAGCATTTTTGATTATGACATGGATGATATCAGTTTGACTAATTACCATCCCGCACCAGCTATTAAGGCCCCAGTCGCAGTATAGGAGTGATCTCATGATCTTTATCTGGGCAGAAGACCAGCAGCACGCAATTGGCCATAAGGGCCAGTTACCGTGGCATTTACCAGCTGACATGGCATTTTTTAAGCAGCATACCATCGGCAATACCCTAATTTCCGGCAGCCGGACGTTTGCGAGCTACAAAAAGCCGTTACCGCATCGCAAGAACATTGTTTTGACCACGCGCACGGCTACTGATTATCCTAGTAACGTTGCCGTCTTACACAGTGCTTCTGAAGTGGTGGCTTACGAACAGGCACATCCTAACGAAACAGTAATGGTCAGCGGGGGAGCCAGCGTCTTTAAAAGCTTGCTGCCATACGTTGATACGTTGTTACGAACGCGGGTGCTGCACACCTTTAAGGCTGACACCTATATGCCTGAAATCGATTATAGCCGGTTTAAACTCGTTGAGTCGACCACCCGTGAACCCGACGATAAGAACCCGTATGGTTTGGTCTTTGAGCGCTGGCAGCGGCGCTAAAAACAATTAAAATCGCTTAGTATGATGACTGTTATACTAAGCGATTTTTGGGTTTGCTGGACGATTCCAAACTAATGTGCAAGTCTAGTAGCGGGTATCAGGGTGATACTCAGTAGAATCTAAGAAAGATATTCTTTAAATGAGTCATCAGAATATTAAAATCAATTGGGAACTCATTTTTATATTAAGATTGTTGATATAACAGTGCTTATACAATATTGTGATGATACTTTATCAAATAAAATGATTAAAAATATAAAATAATTGTTGACGAATTATGAACTTTCAATTATAGTTATGACATTCAACAAGTCCAAAAATTCTGACAGGAGGTTACATCACATGAAAAATTCAACCGTTCAACAATTTAACGTAACCTCTGCACGTCAGAATTTAGTCTTATTATTAAAAACCAAGGACGCAACTATTAGCTAGTAGTTAATCTACTAATTAAATTAAGTTGAGCCCTTATTAGTGCGTTTTTAATGATGAGGGCTTGATGATCAAATTCTGACTTTAGACCTCATTCATTAAATTGAATGAGGTTTTTTTATTGCTCTGACACGGGGAGGGAAGCTAGTCGGGCAAGCCGCAGCATACATACACCACACATATTACGTTAAGAAAGTAGGAGAAACTTATGAAGAAAAAGATGATCAAACGCGTTACAGGAATTGCAGCGATTGCGATGTCAGCCGTAATCTTTGCCGGCTGTTCCACTGCTAAAACGTCCAGCCAAGGAAACGACCAAACGGGCAGTACCGTTAAGATCGGGGTCAACCTAGAGCTCTCGGGCGCTGCTGGTGGCTACGGCAACCAGATGAAACAAGGTATTCAGATGGCGACTAACGAGATTAATGACAAGGGTGGGGTCAACGTTAATGGTAAAAAGAAGAAAATCAAACTGATCATTAAGGATAACAAGACGTCAACCAGTACGTCCGCTTCAGTTGCCGCGCAACTCTCAAATAACGATAAGGTCAACGCCATTATTGGTACAGCTACTACCAATGCCGGTACTGCAGCTATTCCAAACGAAACGAAAGCTAAAGTGCCTGCTTTGAGCCCATCCGCCACCGATCCCAACTTTACGCTGCAAAAGAGCGGCAAGGTCCAGCCGTACGTTTTCCGGGCCTGTTACCAAAATAACTTCCAGGGCGGTACCGGTGCCAAGTTCATCTACAACAATTTGAAAGCTAAGCGGGTCGCCGTGCTTGGTGACAATTCAACCGATTACGGAACTGGTCTTGCGAAATCATTTAAGAAGCAGTTTAAAGGCAAGGTTGTTGATACCCAGTACTTCTCAGCCGGCGATAAAGATTTCAACGCAATTTTGACTTCGTTTAAGCATAAAAAAGTCGATGCCATCTACGCACCAGGTTATTACTCAGAAATCGGCTTGATCATCAAGCAAGCGCGTCAAATGGGGTTGAACGTACCGGTTGTTGGTTCCGATGGTATGGCGGACGCTAAGCTGGTTCAAATTGCCGGCGCCAAGAACGCTTCTAACATTTATTACACCACGCCGTTTTCACAAACGGTTGCCAAGTCTAACCCAACGGCTGCTAAATTCTTGAAGGCGTACAAGGCACGTTACCACACGGACGCACCGACCTTCTCAGCGTTGGCTTACGATTCAACATACATGATCAAACAAGCGATTGAAAGTCAAAAATCAGCTAACTCAGTTAAGATCACTAAGGGTCTGGCTGACATTAAGAACTTCAATGGTGTGACTGGTAAGATCTCCATCGACGGGCATCACGATGCCGATAAGCCGATCGCCGTTGAACACTTGAACAACGGTAAAGTGGTCGGTTCAACACAGATTAAATAATGCATCCGTGAGCTTTCCATTGGGGGGCTCTCGTGAACGGGCCACGCTGTCTGCTGACGAGGGTCTCCGACTTGGAGCTCAACTACATAAAGGAGGGTGACACCTTGACAACACTCTTTCAACAACTGATAAACGGCCTCTCGCTAGGCAGCATTTATGCTTTGCTGGCGCTGGGCTACACCATGGTTTACGGCATCATCAAACTGATCAACTTCGCCCATGGCGACATCTATATGCTGGGCGCTTTCTGGGGCTATTACACGATTAATTTCTGGCATTTTAACTTTCTTTTTGCCCTGTTATCCGCCATGATCGTTTGCGCGGCAGCCGGTGTCGTTATCGAGTACTTTGCTTACCGACCATTGCGTCACGCACCGCGAATTACCGCTTTGATCACTGCCATTGGCGTTTCTTACTTCTTGGAAAACGGGATGTCTTACCTGTATGGCGCAGATACCCGCGACTTCCCACAAGTCATTAAACAAGTAAACTTTAACTTCTGGGGCGTTCGGGTGTCTAACATTCAAATCTTGATCTTGGCGACGGCCTGCTTACTGATGATCTTACTCCAGCTGATCATCAAGAAAACTAAAATGGGGCGCGCCATGCGTGCTGTTTCAGTGGATCCTGACGCGGCTGAACTGGTTGGTATCAACCTCAACCGGACCATTTCCTTCACCTTTGCATTAGGTTCTTCAATGGCCGGTGCGGCGGGCGTTCTGATCGGTCTGTATTACAACTCCATTGATCCATTGATGGGAATGACACCTGGGATCAAAGCCTTTGTTGCCGCCGTTGTCGGTGGTATTGGTTCAGTTCCGGGTGCCTCGCTGGGCGGGTTCTTGATTGGCCTGTTGGAAACGGCGGTGCAGTCCGTTGGCCTTTCAGCCTACAAAGACGCCGCGGTATACCTGGTCTTGATCATCATTCTCTTGGTATTGCCAGCAGGGATCTTCGGTAAAAACGTTAAAGAAAAGGTTTAGGTGATGATTTTGAAAGCAAACTTGAAATACAATATTTGCTGGCTGATTTTAATGGTCGCTGGCTTTTATTTGATGAATACCTTGATTTTGGTTGGGGTCATCGATTCGTTTCTAGAAAATATGGTGGTGACGATCGGCATCAACATTATTTTGGCAGTGGGCTTGAATCTGGTGATCGGTTTTGCGGGTCAATTTTCCCTTGGTCACGCCGGCTTCATGGCGGTGGGCGCCTATGCTACCGCCATTATCATTAGCAAGACACCTACTGCGGGCGCCTTTTATCTCTCAATTATCGTGGGGGTGATCGTGGCCATTGTCGCAGCTCTGGTCGTTGGTATCCCGACATTGCGTCTGCGCGGCGACTACTTGGCGATTGCCACCATGGGAGCAGCTGAAATTATTCGGATCATCATTAACAATTTAAAAATCACCAACGGGCCTTCGGGGATGTTTAACATTCCCCAATTTGCAACTTGACCAGTGGTTTACATCATGGTGTGCGTGACGACGATCATCATCGTGAACTTTATTCATAGTCGCGGCGGTCGGGCGGCACTAGCCGTTCGGGAAGACGAAATTGCTGCTGAATCAATGGGCATCAACGTTTTTAAGTGGAAGCTGGCCGCCTTTGTACTGGGAGCCGCGACCGCCGCTGTCGCCGGTTCGATGCAGGCGTCATACCTGCAGACGATTGCGCCTAATAACTTCAACATCATGGAGTCCATTGCGATTTTGATCATCGTGGTGCTTGGCGGGGTTGGCAGCATCACGGGTAGTTTCGTGGCCGCCACGATCTTAGGGGTGGTGGATGCTGCCTTGCAAAGCTTCGGTGCCTTGCGTATGGTGATTTACGCCCTGGTATTGATCCTGATCATGATTTTCAAGCCATCAGGGATCATGGGTGCCAAGGAACTGTCATTTAAACGATTCTTTAATCGTAAACATAAGAAGGTGGGGGCTAAATCATGACAACTTTGCTAAACGTTGAAGACCTTGTGAAAAATTTTGGTGGTCTGACTGCTGTCTCCGATGTCAATATGCACCTCAACGACGATGAACTCGTGGCGTTGATTGGACCGAACGGGGCTGGTAAAACCACCCTGTTTAACTTACTGACCGGGGTAATCGTCCCTAGCTCCGGTTCAATTACGTTTCGCGGCACTGACGGAATTATTCCGTTAAACGGTATGAAAGCTTATAAAATTGCTGATTTGGGCATGGGCAGAACCTTTCAAAATATTCGGCTATTTAAGGAACTGACGGTTTTGGATAACGTTTTGATTGCCATGACGGCTAACTACAAAGAAGGTTTCTTGCAATCAGTCTTTCGGTTGCCTAAATTCTATAAAACAGAGGCTCGAATTCGACAAGAAGCAATTGAGCTCTTAAAAATCTTTGATCTGCAAGACGATGTGGCTAAATTGGCCAAGAATTTGCCGTATGGGATTCAGCGGCGTCTCGAAATTGTCCGTAGCTTAGCCATGAAACCGAAAATTCTGTTTCTTGATGAGCCGGCTGCTGGTATGAACCCGGAAGAAACGGCAGACTTGACCCGCCTGATCCGCCAGATCCAACGAGACTTCCACATTACCGTACTGTTGATTGAACACGATATGTCACTGGTTATGAACTTAGCGTCGCGAATCTACGTCTTGGATCACGGTTCATTACTTGCGGAAGGCACGCCAAGTGAAATTCAGCACAACACGGCGGTTATCAAAGCATATCTTGGCGAGGAGGCTTAGGGATGGCAATGCTTGAAGTAAAGGATCTCGCCGTTAACTACGGTGTGATCAACGCCGTAAAGGGCGTTAGTTTTAAGATTAATGAAGGTGAAATCGTTTCTTTGATCGGGGCCAACGGTGCCGGCAAAACCACCATTTTAAAGACGATCTCGGGGCTTTTAAAGCCCGTTAGCGGTACCGTCACTTATGAAGGTAAAGAAATTCAGAAACAAAATGCGCCCAAAATCGTGGCTGCCGGGATTTCACAGGTGCCGGAGGGGCGCCATATCTTTCCTGGAATGACGGTGCGTGAAAACCTACAGATGGGGGCCTTTTTACAAAATGACCGTATGGCAATTGCCGGCAGTTTTGAGACGGTGTATTCGCGTTTCCCAGTTTTGAAGGAACGCCTCAATCAAGACGCTGCCACGTTGTCCGGTGGTGAACAGCAGATGCTAGCCATGGGACGGGCCTTAATGTCTAGACCCAAGCTGTTACTGCTGGATGAACCTTCAATGGGATTAGCACCGATCTTTATTAACGAAATATTCGAGATTGTTAAAGCAATTAAAGATCAGGGGACAACCGTGCTCTTGATCGAACAAAACGCCAAAAAGGCCCTGTCCATTGCTGACCACGGTTACGTGCTAGCAAGCGGTGAAGTTAAACTGACAGGAACCGGTGAAGAACTATTAGCTAATGAAAACGTGCAGAAAGCATATCTAGGAGGTTAAGACAATGAGCGTTGCGGATTATATGACGAGCAAGGTCATCACGGTATCGCCGGATACCAAGGTCAACATGGCAGTTAACGTGATGAAGGATCATCAGATTCATCGGTTACCCGTGATCGATGGTAATCAACTGGTGGGTATCGTAACGGAGGGAACGGTTCGCGAAGCGTCGCCGTCCAAAGCTACCAGTCTATCCATTTACGAGGTCAATTATTTATTTAATAAAATGACGGTCGAAGATATTATGGAAAAAAGTGTCAAAACCATTTCTCAGGATGCCCAGTTAGAGGATGCAATTTCCACCATGCGGCACCATGACGTTGGTGTCTTGCCGGTCATGGACGGCAAACAGGTAGTGGGCATCATTACCACCAATGACATCTTAGACAGCTTTTTGGACATTACCGATTACTTCGTGGACGCAACCGTGGTACAGGTGATGATTGAAAATGACCGTACCGGGGTCATTTATGAAATTGGTAAGATTATGGCCGATCATGATTTCAACATTCAAACGCTGATCGTGACGCGCAACCTGGGGCCGATCATGATTGAAATGCACGTCGACAAAACGGACAGTACTGCCGTGAAGCAGGCCTTAGAGACGGCCGGTTACGCCGTTCGGTTAGTGACTAGCCAGCAGGTGGATTAGGTAAAATCAAAAGAGCAATCAATTCCAAACTCTCAGGAATTGATTGCTCTTTATATATTTAAGCGACTACGCGTATAGCAAAATGGAAAAGTACATTAAAATGGTGCCCAGCAGCACAAATAAGTGCCAGATAACGTGGCCGAATTTAATGCCCTTAAAGCTGTAAATAACCGCGCCCACCGTGAAGGCAACACCGCCCAGCACTAGCAGGATAAAGCCGTGGAGTCCTAAGCCGAGAAATAATTGCTTGAAGCCCAGAACGCAAAACCAGCCCATGACGACGTAAATGATGGTTGAGAGCTTTTGAAATTTACCCAGCCAGAGGCATTTGTAGACGATGCCCAGGATTGCCATGGCCCAGATGACGCCCAAAATCACCCAGCCTAAAGCACCCTTGATAACCACTAAGCAATATGGGGTATATGTACCGGCTATGAGCAGGTAGATGGCACAGTGATCAAAAATTTGAAACAGGTGGCTGGCACGGGTGAAATAAAGGCTGTGAAAAAGGGTGGAAGCCAGGTAGAAAAGAACTAATATGGCGCCGTAAATACTATACGCTGTGATCCGCATAGCACCGCCTTCGTGGACACCGCGAATAATCAGTAAAACTAAGCCGGCGATGCTCAAGCCTACCCCAATACCGTGGGTGACCGAATTAAGCACTTCGTTTACGATTTGATACTTCCTAGAAGGCTTTGAATGAGCGTGTTTGGATTGAATCATGGGAAAGTCCTCCTTGATGAAAATTTGGGAATGATCCAGCATGGCGATTCGTCAATCAGATGTAAAATATGCCGTCAGCAAGCGTTTTAGCGCCTTGTTACCCGGTGGCTCATCTGCTATACTATTATCGAATCGTTTTCATGCGCTGTGAATAATTGTAGCATGAAAACACCAACAATGGGGAAGAAAGCGTGGTTATAATCAATCATGGCAACTGTCAAAATAGTAACTGATTCTTCAGCTGGATTAACAGATGAAGAAGTTGAAAAATATCATATTACCATCGTACCGTTAACGGTCATGATCGATGATGTAGTGTACGTTGAACGCCACACCATCACTAACGAAGAATTTATTAATAAAATGGAACACTCTAAGGCGTTTCCAAAGACCAGTCAGCCACCACTAGGCGATTTCATTAAAGTCTTTGATGAACTGGGTGCCGATGGCAGTCCTATCGTGTGCCTGAATATGCTGGAAGCAATCAGTGGTACGGTACATACAGCAGAACAGGCTGCCAAGATTTCAAAGTCGAATGTCACTGTTGTTGATAGTGGTACCACGGATCGGGCGTTGGCGTTTCAGTGTATTGAAGCTGCAAAAGCCGCTGAAAAAGGGGCCTCGGTTGCAGAAGTCGTGGCCGTTACCAAGAAGGTTCAAGCTAACACGCGTTTGTACATGGGTGTGATGACCTTGGATAACCTGGTTAAGGGTGGCCGAATCAACAGAATGACGGGCGCAATTTCATCTTTACTGAACATTAAGATCGTCCTTCAGGTTGGGAATGGTCAATTAAACATCCGTACCAAGGGCCGCGGTATGAAAACCATTGACCGGTTCTATGACAAAGTCTATGAACAAATGAAAAAGACACCGACCATCAAGGCGATTGGAATTTCTCACGTCCACGCTGATGAGATGGTTGATAAACTGGTTAAACACATTCAGCCAATGTTTCCTAACATTGATATTTTAGTTCGCGAAACGGTGCCGATCATTGCGACTCATGGTGGCCCAGGTGCCTTTGCGTTAGTCTATTATTTCGATGATTAGTCCCATCGTAAACGAAATTTAATTAAAACTTAGTACGATAACGGCCCGTGACCGTATAAAATGAATGAGATGGCTGATCTGGCCATCTCATTTGTCATTTTAGCTGACAAACAGCCGAAAAAACACGTGTACGTGCTAAGTAAAGGGGTTTTGACATGCATCGATTTTTAAAATGGTTCTTCGCATTAGTTATTTTGATGATCATCGTTGGTGGCGGTTGGTTTTGGCTTCAACATCAATCTGACCCTAAAAATACCCAGCAGAGAAAGCCTATCGTTCTGAAAACGGTCAGAGTTGTAGGCGTGGGTGACTCGCTGACACAGGGGATCGGTTACGATAACGATCACCAGGGTTACTTACCGATCCTGAAGAATCAGTTACGTCAGACTTACTACGTTAAGCCTAAGACGGTTAATTTTGGGATTGGCGGTGAACGCAGCGATCAAATTGACCGTCGCGTACAAACCAATAAAAAATTACGGCGGTCACTTCAACGCGCAAACGTGATTGCCCTGACCGCTGGTGGGAACGATCTGCTGCAGTCCTTAGAGAAGAATATTATGGTTAATAGTGACGCTCAAATGGCAAAACAGATGGCGCCGCTGAAAATCAAGTATCAGCAGAAGCTCACGCAGCTGATCGCCGATGTTCATGAAGTAAATCCCCACGCTCAAATTTACTTATTTGGGATCTATAATCCGGTGTACGTTTACTTTACGAATGCGACGATGATCAGTTCAGCTGTTGACCAGTGGAATCAAGTGAACCGCCAAGTGGCTAAAAGTCAGCCGCAGACTCACTTTGTTAACGTTAATGGCACGCTTTCCCACGGCCAGTATCAATCAGCAAACGCTCAGGCTAAACTAAAGGCTGAAAACCAGCAAAATAATCAGGAATTTGTGGATCCAGGCAGGGTCGAAAAGCTCCTGAAAACGCAGAACAATAAAGAAAAGAATGCTTATTTGTCCACTGAAGACCATTTTCACCCGAACAAAAAGGGTTATAATGTGATGGCAAGTAAGTTAAGCAGTGAAATTCAAAACAACGTCAATTGGCGTAAACGATAATGATAGATTTTGAGGTGATGTTTTGAAAACGGAAAGACGTCAAACACACACAGTAACTAATAAGAAGACAATAAATCCCTGGAAGTGGGCTTTCATTGCTCTGATTGCCGTTTTGCTGCTAGGGATCGGTACTATGGGCATCAAGTTATTTTCAGCGCCTAAAAATAGTACCACGGAGACGAATGCACCAATGCCGGCAGCGAGCTTTAACGTTAACTTGAACAAAGCGCAACTCAACGCAATGGCTGCTTATTACCTTGGTCAATTCCAAGATCAAAGTAAGCAGAAAGTCGGTTACCAGTTTGAAGTGCACAATGATGCTGTACTGACTGGTCAAACGCAGATGCTGGGGCTGCCCGTTCATTTTGGCTTGTCCCTGACACCAACAGTTTTAGCCAACGGCAACGTTCAGTTAAAGGCTAAGAAGTTAGCCGTGGGGCAGTTAAACGTGCCTGTCAGCGCGGTTTTAAGCTATATTAAGGCCCAGTATAATTTGCCGAAATGGGTCGAATTAGACGTTCATCAAAAAACGATTACCATGAACTTGCAGCGGTTTAGAACCAATGGTGTTCAGTACCGTGCCGAAAAGATCGATATGAACGGTGCGGGTCAATTCGAATTTAAAGTACTGGTACCCAAGCCGAAATCATAAAGGGGTGATCATCAATGAGACAGAGTTTTTACCAATTTTTGATGACGCAGCGTAATCCTGAAGACTACGAACCAGTCGCTGAGTTTGCCAACAACGCGTTTTATGATCAATCCTTTCCTAAGCAAGAGACCCGCTTTGAGCCCCTGTCAAAGTACCTGGAAGAAAACGCAAGTTATTTACCGTCCATGACGGTTTTTGATCAGGCCTGGCAAATGTACCTGGAACAGGATTAGAACAATTTTAGTGAATAAGTTTGCATTAACGGTTGAAGGTGAATGCCAAAGTATCGAGAAAGTCCGTTTGGCGGGCTTTTTTTATTTTGCTTAAAGTGATTGGTCATTCCAAGAACACATCATTTTACAACCATTAGGTTTATTTTGATGAGTTTACTTATTGTGTATCAGTGTTCATCGCTTACTATTTCTAACATGTGAGACGTTAGAAAAACCGCTGAATTATAAGCTATAAATTTATTGACTTATAAATAGATAGAAGTAAACTCAAATTATCATTAAAATTTCATAAATTATAATCAGGGAGATTATTTTTCTTAATGTAAAAATTCACAATTTGGGAGGAAATAACACATGGGGATAACGTTTCAATCAGAAATACCATTACCTTCTGTAAACCTGATGGATCTGAGTATGATCAGACGACCTCAGAAAGTAACCTGGCATAAAGGCATATCAGTAGCAATGGGGGGAGGTCATTTAAATGAAAGAGCGTCATGGGCAGTTTATTAAAATGATGCTGGTGACTGCATCCGTTACCGTTGGGCTGATCAGTGTCGCCGGCACAGCAAACGCCAGTACGATATATCATCGTTCGGGTATTAAGTCAGTTAAATCAACGGCAATGTACAGTAATTCTAATAAGGGTAAAACATATCACTTTAAGGGCAGTGCCTCACATTTTATTTTTAAAACCAGCCATCATTTAAAGAATTATCATCACTCAACGTGGACTAAAACTAAACAGGCAACTGTTAAGCACGGCCATCACAGCAGTACTTACTACTACGTTAAGAATGCTAAAAACGGAGCTGCTGGCTGGGTCAATGCCACCTATATGAAGGCCGGTAAAGACTATCAAATGGGTAACGCCAAGAACATTACCAGCAAAGATTATATCATGAAATCCAGTGGTAAAGTTTATCAGTTAAAGGGTAACAACAGCTGGTTCCAGTTCAAGGAAGGTAAGCAGTTAAGCAGTACTGCTACTTACGCTGTCACAGCACAACGCAGTATTTACAAGAAGGGTAAAACTGCTATTTACTACTACGTTGTTGGTACTGATGGTTCCAAGGGGTGGACATGGCACGGCTATTTAACGGCTGGTGACCATCAATCAGCCGTTTCGACTGGGGTAAAGCCAACGGGCAGTAACCAAGTTTCCAGTGATGGTAGTATCCATGTCAATAGTCCTAAAGATATTGATCCCAATGTACCGGGTTTCTATACGTACACTGAAAACGCAAATGATAGTTGGACTGCAGCCGGTAATAAATGGTCTGATAAAGTTCGGGCTTTATTAGCTAAAAGTGAAAATGAAACGCCGGCAGAAGTTAGAAAAGAGCAAATCAGTTATAATTCGCGCGGCCAAAAGATCGATTGGGAAGGTAACGTTATTAAGTGATCCCAAAATTATGCTGCTTGTCCTACCAGACACAGTCACAACTTTGTGACTGTGTCTTTTTGCTGAAAAATAGATCTGCCTGTCAATAAAAGTGTGCTTTAAAGTGTCATTGCTGATACACTGAATTAATGAATGTCCATCGTGTTAGACGTATGGCACAATTTGGGCACATTTGGTAAAATTATTTACGAACGAGACGTTTGAAACCTTGTTTACAAAGGAGTTTGAAGATATATGGCTACCATTCAATGGTTGAACGGTAAGCATTAATAAAAACAATCAAAAGAATGAAAAAATATTTCTCTTTCAGAAGTTCAAATCAGCTATGAACCCGTGCTATTGCGGGTTCTTTTTCTACCAAAAGTCAAGTACTTCAAGCTTTTTCATTGCTTATTGAATGGTAGGTTGTTAAATATTGGATACACTTAAATAAGCCTATCCTCTTGCCAATTTTTTTAGGACATGCTAGGCTAAAATTTAGTTATGCTGGTGTGTTGTGGCAACAGTATAATCATAGGTTTGATTCGTTAGAACCAAATGGTGAATTGTGGATATTAGACGATCCATTGCACCGATTGTGATCTTTTTCGTCCCCTTAGACGAGAGAGATCTTTTTAGTTAAAATAATTTTCTGAAAAAATGATTCTAAAAATGCGCATCCGCGTTGTTGAGTAATAATGAGCAAAAATAATCAAATTCTGTCCCCAAATTTGTCCCCACCGGTTATTGAATTGTATTTGACACAGTCCTTCATTTGAAGCTGTTTTAAAAGATAAAAGTGCGCCTTATTTTTCACTAAGGCGCACTTGATGTATATTTTATCTAATAATAAAAATTTATCATATTGATAACTACTATAATATCAGCAGGGGAAACTATTTACTCGTTTGAATAGTTGGTTTTAACGTCATGGCTAGTACGAAGCGAGCCAGTCCGATGATAATAATCCCACTGAAAAAGGCACGTGCACCAATAAATGCTGAGTGCATATCAAAAAAGGACTGGACAGTCACTAGTAACCCTGTGCCAATGGAACCACCAACTTGTCGTAAGGTGTTCACCATAGCACTCCCATGGTTTAGTAGTCTCTCTGGTAATACGTTCAATGCCTCTGTCGTTAGTGGTGTCATCACAAGAGAGTTGCCCATCATTTTGAATATTAAACATGCCGCCATCATGATCAGTGAGCTATGAATGTTTAGAAACAGGAACGGTACCATCGAGATTGAGACCACCAGACTACCGATTATTCCTAAAATTTTCCCACCAACATGGTCGTAAAGGCGCCCAGCAATCAATGAAGTTAAACCGCTGGCAAGCGCTCCGGGCAATAATACCAAAGCAGATGTTAGAGCTGTGTGGTGCATTGCTGACTGAATTAGTGTGGGGATAATTGCTTGTGGTCCAATCAGAGTGACAAATGAGAGCACCACTAAAACGAGTGAAATTGAAAACTGGCGATTTTTAAAAACGCGAAAGTTCAACATCGGTTTAGCAAGTTGCAGTTCGCGATGAATGAAGATCACAATAAAGATAACTCCAATCGCGACAAAAAACGTTCCCAGTGTCTTATTTTGATTGAAGCTGCCGGTGCCATAAAGCAAGATACCGAATCCAAGTGTTGAATAGACGACTGAACGGTAATCAAGTGGATTATTTTGTTGCTGCGGGGTGCCAACATTTTGCATCCCAAAGATTGTGGCAACAATCAGGGCCACCCCGATTGGAAATACCAGCCAAAAGAGATAACGCCATGTTAATCGACTGAGGATAAAACCAGCAATTGTAGGGCCAATCAGTGGTGCAAAGCCGGTAGTAAGACCAATAATACCCATAACAGAACCGTGTTTGTCCTTATCAACAATCGAGAACATCACTACTTGCATCAAGGGAATGATGATTCCGGCACCAATCGCCTGAATAAGACGAGAAATCAGGAGCAAAAGAAAACTTGGCGAGATTGCGGACAGCAAGGTTCCCAGCGTAAAGGAACCAAGCGCGAATAGCATTAGCTGGCGCGTACTGAAACGACTGATTAGATAGGCTGTAACTGGAATCCAAACGCCATTAACTAGCATGTAAGCTGTGGTCAGCCATTGTACGGTAGAACTGCTGACAGAGAATGTTCGCATAATGTCTGGAAATGCAGTAAATAATAATGTCTGGTTCAAAATGGAAATAAATGCGCCTAAACTGAAAATAAAGAGCATCGTTTTTACATGATATTGTTTAACCTCTAGCATGATAACCTCCAAAATAATTATGAAGTTGTAGATACAACTTGAACGTTACTAATGCTATAACACTTGATATTTGAAGTCAATTGTTTTAAGTTTTAACTACAACATGGAAAAGAGGATGTCAAATTGACGGAAAAACGGATTGCAACAACAGCTGAATTAATCTATCAGGTTGGGCAACTCGAAGGCCAGATTATCCAACGGCAACTAGCCGATATTGGTATAAGAATGGATCATGCTAGGTTGCTCCATTACGTCAGCGAAGCACCTGGAACCAATCAAGTCAGATTAGCTAAGTACTTAAATGTACAGCCGGCAACGTTGACCAATATGATTAAAAAACTGGAGAAACAGGATTTGGTCGTCAGACGAATAGATCCAGAAGATTCGCATCAGCGACAGGTTTTCCTGTTGCCTCAGGGTGAGAAGGCTGCAAAGAAGATTACGACAACTTTTCATCAGTTAAATGATATTGTTGCATCGGTCAATCTTGCAAAACAGGGCAGCCTGCAGGCACTATCTGAGCAGTTGAATGATCACCTAGCAAAATTGGTGTAAATGTAATCTGTCGCAGTGTGCTCGACATTTACCAAAAAGATAGGCGAAATAAAGAATTAGATGGTAAAATAGAGTCTGCTCATTGAGATTCTGTTTGACCATCTTTTGAAATTCAGAATGCTTACAATCGAGAAAAACAATCAAATTGCTTAGGTGGGTATTAATGACTCACGCTTAGACTTAATACTAACGAACGAGGATTCAAGGATTCTCGGTATTAAAGGAGTTAGACAACATGGCTACCATTCAATGGTTTCCTGGTCACATGGCGAAGGCCATTCGCCAGTTAGAAGAAAATTTACACGTGGTGGATATCGTGTTTGAACTTGTGGATGCCCGTATTCCGCAATCATCACGCAATCCCGAAATCGAGCGGATTATTAAAGAAAAGCCGCACTTGGTCATCATGACCAAAAGTGATTTAGCGGATCCGGAGCAGACCAAAAACTGGATCAAAAAATTTAAGGCTCAGGGTTTACCCGCGATTGCGGTGGATTCTAAAGCTAACATCACGACCAAAACGGTGACCCGTATTTCGCAGTCGATTTTGGCTGAAAAATTAGATAATGAGCATCAAAAAGGACTAAAGGAACGGCCCATTCGAGCAATTACGGTGGGAATTCCTAACGTTGGCAAATCGACGCTGCTCAACCGGCTGGTCAACAAACGGGCCGCTCAAGTCGGTGATCGCCCTGGTGTCACTAAGGGTCAGCAATGGTTGCGGTCATCTTCGAAGCTGCAGTTATTGGACACCCCTGGGATACTATGGCCAAAATTCGATGACGAAGAAACTGGTCAGGCCTTAGCGTTAACGGGGGCCATTAAGGATCAGCGTTTTGCCAGCGACGATGTGGCGCTATACGCTTTGAAATTTTTCCGGCAGTATTATCCAGAAGAACTGCAGAAACGTTACAAGTTAACCGAGGATGACTTCGAACTTTCTGACGTTGACTTGCTGTTAAAACTGACCAAACAGTTTGGTATGAAGGACGACTACGAACGGGCCAGCGACCGTTTGATCCTGGACATCCGCAAGGGCAAGCTTGGGCGCTATACGTTAAACCGGACGGACGGTGTAGCTGATGAGTAAGTCACCAGCTATTCGCGAACTAAAAGTGTTATTCAGCCAGGTCACCAATGAAAAAGATCCGCTATTTACCGAATACGCCGACGATCCGCGGGCGGGGGTTCAGCAATTAATGACTACTACCCGACATCGTCTGACTAAGCTAGCCAGCGAAAAGCGCGCTTTTGAGCAGCGCTTTTTTTATGAACGGCAATGCCGCAAGCAGGGTCACCATTTGATTGCGGGCATTGATGAAGTGGGCCGCGGGCCGCTAGCTGGCCCGGTGGTCAGCTGCGCGATCATTTTACCGGACGACTTTGACGTGATCGAAGTAAACGACTCAAAGCAGCTTTCAGACCACCAGCGAGAGATCCTGTATCCGCAGATCTTGGATCAGGCCATTGCGGTGGGGATCGGCATGGCTTCTGCTCAGCAAATTGACCAGTTAAACATTTATCAGGCAACCCGGGTGGCTATGCTGGAAGCGGTCAACCAGCTGCGAACTCAGCCTGACCAATTATTGATCGACGCCATGCAGATCGATAGCAGCATCCCGCAGTTAAAATTGATTCACGGCGACGCGAAAAGTGTGTCAATTGGCGCTGCCAGCATTATAGCTAAGGTTTTTCGGGATCACCTCATGCAAAGCTATGACGTGCTTTACCCGGGCTACGAGTTTGCCCACAATGCCGGTTATGGTACCAAGGCGCATTTACAGGGGTTAGCTGATTTAGGACCGTCCAAAATTCACCGGCGGACCTTTGCGCCCGTTTCAAACTATTTTAAGTAACCTCACGTAGTTTGCTGAAACCAAGGATGAGGTGACCGACCGTGAATTTGAATCAATTTTTACTCCGTTTACATTTGACCCCCGGGATCGGGCTGAAAGGTGAGTACCTGGTAGCACAGTGGCTGGCTGATCATCCGGGGCAACTGCGAAACCTGCTGCCAGTGGAGATCAGTGCCATCGCGGGTATTTTACCCCAGCACCGGACAAAGTTTGAACGGGGATTTATGAGTGATAAAATCAGTCAGGCATTGGCACGACACGAAGCTGAGTCGCACTACCTGACTTTTTTTGATGCCCAATACCCGTTAATGCTTAAGGAAAGCTGGCTGCCGCCGGTGGTGTTATTTTATCAGGGAAATCTGGACTTACTGACCGCTTCCCGGTTACTGAGCATCGTGGGCAGTCGTAAAGCCAGCCCTTACGCTGAAATAGCACTGAAGAAGATCTTGCCAGAAATCACAGCACAAGACTTCGTGGTGGTGTCGGGGCTGGCAGCTGGTGTTGACAGTCTCAGTCACCGGTTAGCGCTGCGCAATCACGGCCATACCATTGGGGTGATTGCCACCGGCTTGAATTTGAGCTACCCGGCTAGCAGTCAGAAATTACAGCAGTACATGGCAGAACACGAATTAGTGATATCTGAATATCCGCTAGATGCGGTAGGCAAACGATACCGGTTTGTGGAACGTAATCGACTCATTGCAGGGTTGAGTCAAGCAACGTTAGTGGTGCAAGCACAAGAAAAATCCGGCAGCTTGATCACCGCTAATTTGGCGTTGCAAAATAACCGCGATGTCATGGCCGTTCCTGGTCGAATTGACGACCTGCTGTCTTGCGGGTGTAATCAGTTGATTCAAGCTGGCGCTAAAGCGGTTTTAACGGCCCGTGATATTTTGGATGAATACCCGTTGCTAGCAACTAAATAATCACCCTGAATTCGTATGTATTTTGTAAAATCGACATCCATTTGCCACATAATATAGTAGTCTTTGGTTTGTTTTTCAGTTGACAATCTAATTTTTATGAAATATGATGTGAAAGATTTAGTAATCTCGCGTCAATAAATATTTAAAACTCGATAGAAGGGGTAATTAGATGGCAGCAGCAACTGAAAACGCAAAAGCTACTAACAAAAAGGCGACTAAAGCCAACGCTACAAAAACTAAAACCAAAACAAAAAAACGAAGAAAACCACAAAAAAAGCTTGTCATCGTTGAATCTCCAGCAAAAGCGAAAACCATTGAAAAGTATTTGGGCCGCACTTATAAGGTCATGGCTAGTATCGGCCATGTCCGGGATCTGCCGAAGAGTAAGATGGGTGTGGACGTTGAACACAATTACGAACCGCACTATATTTCCATTCGTGGGAAGGGCGATGTGATCAAAGAGTTACGTTCCGAGGCTAAAAAAGCCAAACAAGTTTATCTGGCAGCTGACCCGGACCGTGAGGGAGAATCCATCGCTTGGCATTTATCACATTTGCTGAACTTGGATCCCAACGCTAAAAACCGGGTGGTCTTTAACGAAATCACTAAAGATGCCGTTAAGGATGCCTTCAAAACACCCCGGACCATTGACATGGATCTGGTGGACGCCCAGCAGGCTCGGCGTATTTTGGACCGCCTAGTGGGTTATTCGATCTCACCACTGTTATGGAAAAAGGTTAAAAAGGGACTATCAGCCGGTCGGGTGCAATCGATTGCTTTAAAGCTGATCATTGATCGCGAAAACGAGATCAAAGCCTTTGTACCAGAAGAGTACTGGACGATCGATTCTGAATTTAAGCTGAAACGATCCAAGTTTAACGCCAGCTTTTGGGGGATCGACGGTAAGAAGCATGCTTTACCCGATAACGACGAAGTCCAAAAGGTCCTGGCTAAGTTAGACCGTGACAAGCCGTTTAAGATCACGAAGGTCACCCGTAAGGAACGTAAGCGAACCCCGCAACCGCCATTTACCACTTCGGCGATGCAACAGGAAGCTAACAAAAAGCTGAACTTCCGGACCCGGAAGACCATGATGGCGGCTCAACAGCTGTATGAAGGGATCAACATTGGTAAGGAAGGCTCACAGGGGCTGATTACCTATATGCGGACCGATTCAACGCGGATTTCCGTTATTGCCAAGCACGAAGCGTCTTCTCTGATTCACGAGAAGTACGGTGCCGAATACGCTGCTACTAAGCCGCTTAAAGGCAAGCTGCCGGAAGGCGCTCAGGATGCCCATGAAGCCATCCGTCCGTCATCCGTTTACCGGACACCAGCCGACTTGAAGCAGTATCTGACCAATGATCAATACAAGCTTTATTCGTTGATCTGGAACCGGTTCATGGCGAGTCAAATGACTAACGCGGTTATGGACACCATGGCGGTCACCATTGAACAAAATGGCGTGACGTTCCGGGCCAACGGCTCCAAGCTGAAATTTGATGGTTTCTTGAAGATCTATAAGGACGGTAAGGAAAAGGATAATCTGCTGCCTGACCTTAATGAAGGCGACGAACTGAACCTGTCTAAAACTGATCCGGCGCAACACTTTACGCAGCCGCCAGCACGTTATTCAGAAGCTAACTTAATTAAGGCACTGGAAGAAAACGGTGTCGGCCGGCCATCAACCTATGCGCCAACGCTAGATACCATCCAACGGCGGTACTACGTTAAATTAGTCGGTCGCCGGTTTGAACCTACTGAACTTGGCGAAATTGTCAATACGATCATTCAAGATTACTTCCCAGACGTTGTGGATATCAACTTTACGGCTGACTTGGAAAAACAGCTGGATGGGATCGAAGAGGGCGACCAGGACTGGGTAAAAGTCGTGGACACCTTCTACAAGCCGT
This sequence comes from Secundilactobacillus pentosiphilus, assembly GCF_002217985.1. GTDB lineage: Bacteria > Bacillota > Bacilli > Lactobacillales > Lactobacillaceae > Secundilactobacillus > Secundilactobacillus pentosiphilus. The sequence goes on along the minus strand of NZ_BCMI01000009.1, from coordinate 24,848 downwards.
TCTCTAAAGAAGTCAGTCACGCCCAAGATACGATTGAAAAGATTCAAATCAAGGACGAACCAGCCGGCTTCGACTGTGATATCTGCGGGGCACCAATGGTCATCAAAATGGGCCGTTACGGTAAGTTCTACGCCTGTTCACGGTTCCCAGACTGCCGGAACACCAAGCCAATCGTCAAAGAAATCGGCGTGGTTTGTCCCAAGTGCCACGAAGGCCAAGTTATCGAACGGAAGTCCAAGAAGAACCGGCTGTTTTACGGCTGCTCCCGCTATCCTGACTGTGATTTTGTCACCTGGGATAAGCCAGTTGGCCGTGATTGTCCAAAGGACGGTCACTTCTTAGTTGAAAAGAAGATTAAAGGCGGCGTTCAAGTTGTCTGCCCGAATGGCGACTACGAAGAACCCGTTCAAAAATAGTTACGAGAATATTAAGTTTGACCAACCTTGACCAAATGTATTGCATCGGGGTTGGTTTTTTGTTAAATTACCATCATGGAGGCGGTTCACATGGCAACACCAGTTGAATTGTTTATCACCTACCTGGAAAGTGAACGGCAGTATTCACCCGAAACCGTCAAGGCGTATCGTGAAGACTTGGACGCTTTTCAAAAATTTCTAACGGATACTGGCGGCAATGCTGATCTATTATCGGTGTCAAAACTGGATGTTCAAGTGTATTTGAGCCAGCTCTACGATGACCATAAGGCCCGCACGACGATTGCACGTAAGATCTCTAGTTTACGGTCCTTTTATGATTTCTTGATCCGTGATGATCAGGTCAAAGTCAATCCGTTTGCCTATGTGACCTTAAAGAAACGGCCGCAGCCATTGCCCCGATTTTTCTACGAAAAGGAAATGACGGCGCTGTTTAAGGCTGCTGGAGAAAACCCGGATCCCGTGTTAGCAAAGCGTGATTCAGCGATCCTTGAAGTGCTTTACGCTACCGGTATCCGGGTCAGCGAACTTTGCGGGCTCATGCTCAACGAGGTTGATTTTGACGGTCAGCTGATGCTGATTCATGGGAAGGGGAATAAGGAGCGCTACGTTCCCTTCGGTCATTACGCCAAAAATGCATTGCAGACGTATTTAAAAGCGGCCAGAGAGCCATTAATGCGTCAGTACCATAAAGACCATGACGTGGTTTTCATCAATCATTACGGTGATCCAATTACGGCCACGGGCGTGGAATACGTGCTGAATCAGATGATTGAGCGCAGTACGTTAACGGGTGATATTCATCCGCATATGCTGCGGCATACCTTCGCCACGCATTTGCTGAACCATGGTGCTGATTTGCGAACCGTTCAGGAACTCTTAGGTCACAGCAGTTTATCCACGACTCAGATCTATACTCACGTCACTAAGTCACAGCTTCAGCGCGATTATCGTCGTTACTTTCCGCGCGCCACTCATGATTAAAGAAAGCAGGGGTTAACATATGCCAGTAAAATTTGAGGCAACCACCATCGTTGCCGTGCGTCATAATGGGCACAATGCCATGGCCGGTGACGGTCAAGTTACGATGGGCGAAAAAGTGATTATGAAAGGGACGGCACATAAGGTTCGCCGAATCTACAACGATAAAGTCGTTGTTGGCTTTGCGGGCAGTGTCGCTGACGCCTTTAAACTTGAAGAAAAGTTTGAAGCCCGGCTGAACGAGTTCTCCGGCAACCTGGAACGGGCCGCCGTGGAATTAGCTCAGGACTGGCGCTCAGATCAAAACTTACAAAAACTAGAAGCACTGCTAATCGTCATGAACGACAAGGATATGCTGCTGGTTTCCGGTTCCGGTGAAGTGATCGCCCCAGACGACGACATTTTAGCCATCGGTTCCGGCGGTAACTTCGCCCAAGCTGCCGCAACAGCATTGCACCACCATGCGAAAGACATGAGTGCCAAAGAAATTGCCGAAACGGCCATTGGTATTGCCGGTGACATTGATATCTTTACCAACCACAACATCATTTCCGAAGAATTATAACCCAACAGAAAGCAGGGATTTGATTGGATCCAATTACAAAAACACCACGCGAAATCGTTTCGCTTCTCGACCAGTACATTATTGGTCAGGATGCGGCTAAAAAGTCGATTGCGATTGCTTTACGTAACCGCTATCGCCGTATGCAGCTGTCACAGGATATGCAAGATGAAATTACGCCGAAAAACATGCTAATGATCGGACCTACTGGGGTTGGTAAAACTGAGTTGGCCCGTCGGTTAGCTAAAATTGTTAAGGCACCCTTTGTCAAAGTAGAAGCTACTAAGTTTACCGAAGTTGGCTACGTTGGCGGCGACGTGGAATCAATGGTCCGCAACCTGGTTGACGTTTCCGTTAAGATGGAAAAGGATCACCAGTTTGAAAACGTCCGGGCTGAAGCCGCTAAGCGCGCCAACAACCGCCTAGTCAAATTATTGGTACCGGGCAAAAAGCCGAAACAGAATCAACAGGCTGATTTCTCTAACCTGATGAACATGTTCTCCCAAATGCAAAAGGGGGATATGCCCACTGCTGAAGAGCCTAAGGAAGAAGTTACCGACGAAATCAAGAACCAGCGAATGTCAGTTTCTGACCAGCTGGCCCACGGGTTGCTGGAAGATTCCGAAGTTGAAATTGAAATGGACGATCCGCAACAAGCCATGGCGGGCAATAATCCAATGATGAACCAAATGGGGATTGATTTGAGTTCGACGTTAGGTCAAATGATGCCTAAGAAGCGCATCAAGCGGACGGTACCCGTTTCAGAAGCCCGTGAGATATTGATCAAGGAAGAGTCTGAAGAACTGGTTAACAACGCAGATATTAATCACGCCGCGATTCAACGGGCACAAAACACTGGTATCATTTTCATCGATGAAATCGATAAGATCACTTCCAAGTCTGATAAAAACAGCGGTGAAGTTTCCCGTGAAGGGGTTCAGCGCGATATTTTACCAATCGTTGAAGGCACCCAAGTACAAACTAAGTACGGTGCCATTAACACCGATCATATCCTGTTTATTGCTGCCGGCGCCTTTGCTGAAAGTAAGCCGAGCGATTTGATTGCTGAACTGCAAGGCCGGTTCCCGATTCGGGTTGAATTAGACGAATTAAGCCAGGAAGACTTCGTGAAGATTCTGACTGAACCGAACAACGCTTTAGTTAAACAGTACATTGCTTTAATCGGTACGGATAACATCAAAGTAACCTTTACCATTGAGGCGATTAACCGCATCGCAGAACTGGCTTATCAGTTAAACCACGAGAACCAAAACATTGGTGCCCGTCGGCTGCATACCGTGCTGGAAAAGCTGCTGGAAGACCTGCTTTACGAAGGGCCCGATATGCAGATGGGTGACATTACCATTACCGAAAGCTACGTCAACGATAAAATCGGCAACATCGTTAAAAATAAGGACCTATCGCGTTACATTCTTTAATTTTTCGAACAAAAACGTCTAATCACCGTAATTGGTCATTAGACGTTTTTGATTATTGCTGATTATTGCTAACCAAGTGACTTAATCTTCACCGATCTTTAAAACGCAAGCACCGCGAATATCGCCTTTCTTAACGTAGCGCAGGGCTTCATCTGCTTTATCAAAAGCGTACGGCGTGGTCTCAGGATGAATATCCAGGCGATCGGCCAGTTTCAGGAACTGTTCACCATCGTGACGGGTGTTTGACTCAACACTGGTCAGGTTCTTTTCGTGGAAAATATGATCCTGGTAGTTTAAAGACGGGATGTCTGTCAAGTGAATGCCAGCCAGTGCCAAAGTACCTCCGGGTGCTAATCCTTCCAGTGCCTTGGGGACGATGTCACCCACCGGCGCAAAAATGATTGAGGAATCCAGTTTTACTGGTGGCAGATCATACGCACCAGCAGCTGATTTAGCGCCCAATGACAAGGCAAACTTTTGCGCTTCCTTGCCACGGGTCAGCACATGGACTTCAATGCCTTGATCGATTGCCAGTTGCGCGGTGATGTGAGCAGAACCGCCAAAACCGTACAGGCCAAGCCGTCCGCCAGCCGGAATATTTGCCCGTCGAAAAGCGCGGTAACCAATAATTCCAGCGCAGAGCAGCGGTGACGCAGTTTCCGAATCAAAACGTTCCGGAATGCGGTAAGCAAAACCTTCGGGGACCGTGGTGTATTCCGCGTAACCGCCATCGTGGTCCCAGCCCGTATACTTAGAATTCGGGCACAGATTTTCGCGACCGGAACGGCAGAAATGACAAACGCCGCAGGTCCAGCGCAACCACGGGACACCGATTCGGTCGCCAAGTTTGAAGCGCCGTGCGTCAGGGCCCATTGCGACCACTTCTCCGACGATTTCGTGGCCGGGGGTAACGTGTGCTTGGTGGACGGGTAAGTCGCCCTCAGACACGTGCAGATCCGTGTGACAGACACCGCAGGTCAATACCCGAACCAAAACCTCTCCGCGTTGCGGCATCGGCACTGGTTTTGTGGTAAATGCCAGCGGACTTTTTGCGCCATCAATGGGACCGGGTTCGGTGACCGCCCAGACACGCATGGTGGTTGGTAAATTAGAAACAGCAGTTGTCATGATTATCGCCTCTTGTGAAAGATTATCTTTCAAATTAATTTTATTGTAGTCACGTTGCGGGGACTTAGCAAGCAGATCCCTTAGGCAAAATGACAAACTGGTACTAGCAGTTGAAAGCAGCTGGGGAATGGTCTATACTAATCCTGAAGACTGATCAGAAATGGGGTTTTAACAGTGATTGAACTTAAAAATGATGCGTTACAAGTTAAAATAAACGAGCACGGTGCCGAATTGACCAGTGTCAAAAGTGTTGATGACCAGATTGAGTATATGTGGCAGGGCGACCCGAAATTTTGGGGCCGGCATGCGCCGATTTTATTTCCAATCGTTGGCCGGTTAAAGGACAACCAGTATAGCATCAACGGTAAAACTTACCAGATGACTCAGCACGGGTTTGCCCGTGACATGGACTTTATGGTGACCGAACACGAAGACGATCACGCCGTGTTTCAACTGGAAGCCACCGATGAGACGCGGGCCAAGTTCCCCTTTGATTTTAATTTACAGGTGACCTTTTCCTTAGACGCACATACGTTATCGGTTCACTATACTGTCACTAATCCCAGCGATGACGTGACGCTGCCGTTTTCTATCGGTGGGCACCCGGCTTTTAACGTACCGCTGAAACCAGGCAATGGCGACTTCTCCGATTACTTCGTCACCGTTGCACCTAAAAAGGCCTATCAGCAGATTCCGTTAGTGGGGCCTTACAACGACGTTAAACACGAGAAAACGCTGAATTTAAGCACACCAATGGTGCTGGATCATGATTTGTTTGATCAGGACGCCCTGATCCTTGATTTAGATCACGTTGAGACGACCTTGATGTTAAGTACCCAGCTTAACGACCACGGGGTGGCATTAACAGTGCAAAACGCACCGTACGTTGGTATCTGGTCACCATATCCTAAGCGGGCACCGTTTGCTTGCTTGGAACCATGGTGGGGGATCGCGGATAACGTTGACAGCGACGGTGATTTTGCCCACAAGATGAACATTCATCAAGCCGGTCCTAAACAGTCCTTTAACGCCGGTTTTCAGATTCGTTATTTCTAAAAATTTAAGCTAAAAAAGGAGCTATGCCAAAATTCATTTTGACATAGCTCTGCTTTTGCTTATAAACTAGTACTTGTGATGCATTCAGCTGTCAGTTCCTATTTTGGTTTTGACGTTGCCGGCGTTTATTGCCTAGACCAAATGAGACCATGTTTTCCGTGCCGTTCATGATCCGGGTGAGGTTTGTCCGGTGGCGCCAGAAGACAAAAATAGTCAAGCAGACTGCCAGTGCGGACAGGTACCAATCCTGAATCACAAAGCATAAAATTGTGATGATCGTAAAACTAACCATTGACGCCAGGCTCACCATGCTGGTTAAATAGATAAGGCTGACAAAACAAGTTGCAGCAATTACAAAGAGCAACGGATTGTAAGCGAGTAACATCCCCGCACTGGTTGCAACGGCTTTACCGCCTTTAAAATGATCAAAGATCGAGACGGTGTGACCAAGAATGGCCATGAAGCCAAAGAGTAAGAGCATGGGGGAGTGCTGGCTTAGATGAAAATTGAGGAACCATACTGGCAGCAACGTTGCCACCGTTCCCTTTGCTAAGTCTAAGATTAAAACGGCAGTGCCAGCGATCGGGCCTAATACCCGGTAGGTATTTGTGGTACCGATATTGCCGGATCCAGCTTTTCTAATATCGGTGTGAAAGAAGCCTTTACCGATCCAAACACCGTTAGGAATCGCGCCTAAGAGATAGGCAATTAGTAATAAAAGTGCGAGTTTCAAGTTCTATTCCTCCATTGTCATGATGACGTGTCACGGCTAATATTTTAGCATGTTTCCTACTGCTTGACAGAAGAATTTCATTGTTATCATGAATTATAAGTAAAAACCGTATTTAAAAGTTGAAAGGGGTCTTTTTGGTGCCGAGTAAAAAAGCAACTTATGACGATTCATCGATTCAGGTTCTAGAAGGACTTGAGGCTGTTCGTAAACGGCCAGGGATGTACATTGGTTCAACTGATACCCGTGGATTGCACCATTTAGTATACGAAATCGTCGATAACGCGGTGGATGAAGCCTTAGCTGGCTATGGCGATGAAATCACCGTGGTCATTGAAGCTGATAACAGCATTACCGTAACCGATCATGGACGGGGGATGCCCGTGGGTATGCATTCGTCGGGGAAACCTACGCCAGAAGTTATTTTGACGGTGCTGCATGCCGGCGGTAAGTTTGGTCAGGGCGGCTATAAAACATCTGGTGGATTGCACGGTGTCGGAGCCAGTGTGGTAAACGCCCTTTCTTCCGAATTGACCGTTAACATTGTCCGTGATGGCAAGATGTATGAACAGCAGTTCAAGGATGGCGGCCATCCTGTGACAACGCTGGTCAAAAAGGGTAAAACACGCAAGCCCACTGGTACCAAGATTCATTTCAAACCGGACAGCGCTATTTTTACGACCACTGTCTTTAATTTCAACACACTGTCTGAACGTTTGCGAGAATCAGCCTTTTTACTGAAGGGTGTCAAGATTATCCTGACTGACAAGCGGCAGGGCCAAGAACGTGAAGAAGTCTTCCATTATGAAGATGGCATCAAGGAGTTCGTTGCTTATTTGAACGAAGATAAGGAAACCCTTGGTGACGTGATGTACTTTGACGGTAAAAAACAGGGCGTTGAAGTTGAAGTTGCGGCTCAGTATAACGATGGTTATTCCGAGAATTTGCTGTCCTTCGTTAACAACGTTCGCACCCCAGAAGGCGGGACACACGAAGCCGGCATGCGCAGCGCATGGACCAAAGCCTTTAACGAGTATGCCCGTAAAGTCGGGTTGTTGAAGGAAAAGGATAAGAACTTGGACGGTTCCGACGTTCGTGAAGGCCTGTCAGCAGTCATTTCCCTGCGGGTACCGGAAGAAATTTTGCAGTTTGAAGGTCAAACGAAGGAAAAACTGGGGACGCCCGAAGCCCGTGCTATCGTTGACAATGTTGTCAGTGAACAGTTGGGTTATTACCTGATGGAAAACGGCGAATTCGCGCAGATGCTGGTACATAAATCACTGCGTGCACGAACTGCTCGTGAAGCTGCCAGGAAAGCACGGGACGAAACCCGTTCTGGTAAGAAACATAAGCATAAGGAACGGTTACTGTCCGGTAAGCTAACGCCGGCACAGTCCAAAAATGCCGATAAGAACGAACTCTTCTTGGTGGAAGGTGATTCTGCCGGCGGCTCCGCTAAACAGGGCCGGAACCGTAAATTTCAAGCAATCTTGCCGTTACGTGGCAAGGTTTTGAATACGGAAAAGGCCAAGCTGGAAGACGTGATGAAAAACGAAGAGCTGAATGCCATGATCTACACGATCGGTGCGGGCGTTGGCTCTGAATTCAGTATTGAGGATGCCAATTACGACAAGATTATTATTATGACCGATGCCGATGATGATGGTGCTCATATTCAAATTTTACTGTTAACGTTCTTCTATAAATATATGCGGCCAATGATTACTGCCGGTCGTGTTTACATTGCATTGCCACCACTTTACATGATTCAAAAGGGCAGCGGTAAGAAGCAAGTCGATGAATATGCTTGGACCGATGAAGAATTAGCTGTCAAGACGAAGGGCTTAAAGGGATACAAATTACAACGGTTCAAGGGACTTGGTGAAATGGATGCTGAACAGCTCTGGGAAACTACCATGAATCCGGAAGGCCGGACACTGGTTCGCGTTCGGATCGATGATGCTGCCTTAGCTGAACGCCGTGTGACGACTCTGATGGGCGATAAGGTGGAACCAAGACGTAAGTGGATCGAAGAAAACGTTGCTTTCACCATGGAAGAAGAGGGCAGTATCCTCGATAGCAACCTTGCAAACGAAGCGCACCACGAGCCGACATCAACGAAATAGGTAGGAAAGGAGTCCTTTGAGTGGCGGGAACTAAGATTCAAGAACTCACATTAGAAGAAGTTATGAGTGACCGTTTTGGTCGCTATTCAAAATCAATCATTCAAGAACGGGCACTTCCAGATATTCGGGACGGTTTAAAACCAGTTCAGCGACGGATCTTATTTGCAATGAACAAGGATGGTAACACGTACGATAAACCGTTCAGAAAATCAGCTAAGGCCGTTGGTAACGTCATGGGTAACTTTCACCCCCATGGTGATAGTTCCATCTATGAAGCGCTGAACCGCATGAGTCAGGATTGGAAAGTGCGGGAGCCGCTGATCGAAATGCACGGGAACAACGGGTCCATGGACGGTGATCCGCCTGCTGCCATGCGGTATACGGAAGCTCGTCTCAGTAAAATTGCTGGTGAAATGCTCCGCGACATCGATAAAGAAACCGTTGATATGGTACTGAATTTCGATGACACGGAATATGAACCCACCGTGCTGCCGGCTAAGTTTCCTAACTTGCTGGTCAACGGTGCGACGGGGATTTCAGCCGGCTATGCAACGGATATTCCGCCGCATAATTTAGGTGAAGTTGTCGATGCCTTGATTTATTTGATGGACCATCCCAAGGCGGATCTGGACCACTTAATGCAGTTCGTTAAAGGTCCCGATTTTCCAACCGGTGGTATCCTGCAAGGGCTGGATGGTATCAAAAAAGCCTATGAAACCGGTCGTGGGCGGGTAGTTGTCCGTTCACGAACGGCCATCGAAGACCTGCGCGGCAATAAGCAGCTGATCCGCGTCAGTGAGATTCCCTATGAAGTTAACAAAGCAACCTTAGTTAAGCGAATCGATGAACTGCGTTTAACCAAGAAGGTTGACGGTATTTCGGAAGTTCGTGATGAATCAGACCGTGACGGCCTGTCAATTGCCATTGAGCTCAAACGGGACGTGGATGCTAAGGGCATTTTGAACTACCTGTTCAAAAATACCGATCTGCAGGTTACCTATAATTTCAACATGGTGGCTATTAATCATAAGCGGCCAGAGCACGTTGGTTTGAAGACTATTTTGTCAGCTTATTTGGAACACCAGCAAGACGTCATTTCGCGTCGAACCAAGTTTGATTTGAACAAGGCTGAAAAACGTCAGCACATCGTTGAGGGGCTGATCAAGGCACTTTCGATCCTGGATCAAGTGATTGCTACGATTCGGGCAAGTAAGAACCGAAAGGATGCGCGGGACAATTTAGTAGCCAGCTATGACTTTTCGGAAGAACAGGCTGACGCAATCGTCGCACTGCAACTGTATCGGTTGACCAATACCGACGTGACCGCGCTGGAAAAAGAGGCGGCTGAATTAGCCAAGAATATCGCCTCTTACAAAGAAATCCTGGCTGATCCTAAAGCCTTAAACAAGGTCATGCGTAAAGAACTGCGTGAAATCAATAAACAGTACCGTAATGACCGGCGGACCGAAATTCAGGCTGAGATCACACCGTTGAAGATTTCAACCAAGGTCATGGTGCCGGACGAAGACGTCGTTGTTATGGTTAGCCGTGACGGTTATTTGAAACGCAGCGGTGTCCGGTCATACAATGCGTCTGATCCGGAAGATAATGGCTTAAAAGCTGAGGACTATCCCATCTTTACCGAAAAACTCAGCACGCTGGATCATTTGTTTATGTTTACGAGTAAGGGTAATTTGATTTACCGGCCGGTCCATGAGATTACCGATGCCCGCTGGAAGGATACCGGCGAGCATATTTCTCAAACCATTGGCCTGGCTGATGATGAGGAAATCATTGCTACCTACGCGTTTAACTCATTAAAAGCACCTGGCGAGTTCTTAATTACGACTGACGATGGCTACATCAAGCGGACGGCGTTTGACAGTTTATTACCGGGCCGGACTTACAAATCTAGTGCCAAAGTCTTTGAAAAGTTAAAGTCTGAGACTGCTAAAGTCGTCAACGTGACGTATCTGCCGCAGCCCGCTAAAGCATCGGTTTTGCTAATGTCACGATTCGGTTTAGCTTTGCGCTACGACTTAGCTGAGGTTTCAGTTAACGGCGCCCGAACAACTGGGGTGCGTTCCATGAAACTCGGTGAAGGTGATACGGTAGTTGATCTACAACTAGTTAACGATGACGATACAGTGGCACTCATTACGCAACGCGGGGCCTTTAAGAAGATGCCTGCCAGCGAGCTGCCAGTGACGAGCCGGGCACGGAAGGGTGTTTTGGTGCTTCATGCGCTGAAGTCTAAACCGCACGAAGTGGTGGACTTTTTGAAGCTGAAGGATGCCTCTTCACCACTGGAAGTGATTACGGATCGACGCCGGTTGCACGATATTTTACCAGCGGAACACCCAATGAATAACCGTTATTCTAACGGTTCGTTTGTGATTGACACAGAATCGGAAGGAATTCCGGAAGTGTTACGGAATAAACCAACTATTTTAACTTTGTCTTAATTTTTATTAGTTTTTAGTTATTTTCGGATTACAATAATTGCGTATTGGGCCAAAGATGGTTATTATAGTTTTGATAACAAAACAGGACAACCTATTTAGGAGGCTCCCACATGAAAAGCAAGCAAGAAAGTATTTTTTCATCTAAAACACTGACATATTTTTTACAATTATCTGAAACGATGAATTATACGCAGGCCGCACAGATTTTAGGCATTACGCAGCCTGCCTTAACTCAGCAAATTAAAAAGTTGGAACGCACGGTTGGTGCCCGTTTATTCTATTCCGTTGGTAAGAAGCTGCGTTTAACCGACGCTGGTTACACGATGCTGGATGCGACTCACCGGATCTACGACGTTTTGAACAGCGCCACTGATGAGATTCAGCAGTCAACCAGTGCTACCCAGGGTGACATCAATATTGGCATGTTGGCTTCGGTTGAAGACAGCGTGTTTGAAGACTTTGTGATTCAGTCCTACCGGGAAAATCCAGACGTTAAGATTACGTTGCACATGCTGACTCGTAAAGAAATTTGGGACAAATTGGAGAATAACCAAATTGATCTGGCCATTATGTACTTACCAGATGAATCCATTAAGAACTGGAAACCGTATGAATCTAAACGGATCATTAGCGATGACTTACTGTTTATTCACCATGATGAAAAACTTAGCAAGAAGAAGCGGATCAAGTTTGCAGACACACCTAACAAACCGTGGGTCACTTATCCAGTTGACTACTACCTGAATCACGTCATGCGTGAATCCTTTAAGAATGCCATGGTTGATTTACCAACGAGTGTGGCTCAATTTACCACACCGAGTCAATTGCTGCGTTTCTCAGATGCCACTGGGGCCTATACGGCACTGCCTAACTCATTCGTAGTTGGCCAGGGTGAACAGCCTGGCACTTGGACCGCACGCTTTGAACCAAATATTCGGTTTGAACTCGCCTTTGTCTTCAGAAGCGGCAAGGATAAAATTCCACGTATCGGCCACTTCTTAGCTCAATTTGATCAATATTTGAAAACCAAAGATTATTTGGCACGTTTACAAGAAATCCAACAAAATTAATAGTATGATTAGTATGTAAAAACATAATTGATACGAGGAGCGATAAGTTTATGTCAAAAGAACTCGTTTTTGGACACAAGAGTCCGGATACTGATGCAATTGTTGCCGCAATGGCATACGCATATTTACAATCAAAACTAGGTTATGACGTCGAAGCCGTTGCGCTTGGCGAACCAAACATGGAAACCAGCTTTGTTTTGAAACACTTTGGCGTGGCCGCACCACGGGTCGTTAAGACGGTTTCAAACGAAGTTGATAAAGTCATGTTAGTTGACCACAACGAACCACAGCAGTCAGCTGATGATATTGCCGATGTCACAGTGACTCACGTGGTTGATCACCACCGGATCAACGGTTTTAACACCGCTGCACCGTTGTATTACCGTGCAGAACCAGTTGGCTGTGTCAGCACGATCATTACCAACCTATTCGCTGAAAACAAGATCGATATTCCAGCTCAGTTAGCTGGTTTGATGCTGTCAGCTATCATTTCTGATACGTTGCTGCTTAAATCACCAACTACAACTGATAAAGATCGTGAAGCCGTTAAAGCACTTGCCGAAATCGCTGACGTTGATTACGAAAGTTACGGCATTGAAATGCTAAAGGCTGGAACTAACTTGTCAGCCAAATCCGACGCTGAATTAGTATCAGGCGATGCCAAGTCGTTTACAATGGCCGGCAAGAGCGTACGGATCGACCAGATCAACACCGTTGATTTAAACGATGTGATCAGCCGTGAAGATGGTATCAAGAAAGCTATGAACGACGAAGCTTCTGAAAAGGGCTACGACTTGTTCTTAGTTTTAGCAACGAACGTTTTGGATAGCAACTCTGAATTATTCGTTGTGGGTGAACCAAAGGACGTCGTTGAAAAAGCCTTTAAGACAACTTTGAAGGATGATCGTGCTAGTTTGCCTGGTGTTGTATCACGTAAGAAGCAAGTGGTACCGCCACTTCAAGATGCTTTTGAAGCTTAATTAAATGAATTGATTAAAAAACAGTCCAATTTATTTGGGCTGTTTTTTTGGTTTCAAAGTTAAAAAGCCAAATAGTTGTGAAAAGCTGACCAGTTGTTATAATAGGGTTAATTAGTTGTACACAACCTATTATAATTGAATTGTCAAGGAGCTGAAAAAATAAATGAAAAGAAATGGCCAAGACTTACATGAGCAGTTATCTCAAACTGCATATGAAGTGACCCAGAATGCGGCTACAGAAGCACCGTTTAGTGGCCAGTATGATCAATTTGATCAACCAGGTATTTACGTTGACGTTGTCAGCGGTGAACCGCTTTTTAGTTCACTGGACAAATATGATGCTGGCTGCGGCTGGCCGTCATTTACCAAACCCATTGAAAAGCAGTCTGTTAAGCGTCATTTAGACACATCGCACGGTATGTACCGGACAGAAGTTCGCTCAACTGACGCGGCATCGCACTTAGGCCACGTTTTTACAGATGGACCCAAAGAAGCTGGCGGTTTAAGGTATTGTATTAACAGTGCCGCGTTAAAATTTATTCCCGCAGAACAGCTAGATCAAGCGGGCTATGGTCAATATCAGACGTTATTTGAGCAATAACTCCAGGTGGATCGGTTGCAAATCCCTCAAAATCACCGATAATGTGAGTATATATGATTTGAGGAGTGTTCGCCGTGAACCGAAAAACAGCTATAACATCGTGGATCACCGCTATTGGGTTATGCTTAATAACGGTCATTTCTGCCGTAAGTAAGCATGATTTATCGTATGAGAGTCTTGTGAGCGTTGTGAGTTATATTGGCGTTTATGCAATTTCGCTATACTTAGCAAAGCATAATGACAGTGAGAAGATTATCTTAACGTTAGTCAATATTTTGGCTGTCGTGATGTTGGTTGCCATGATGGTTGATGCTGTCAAAAAATATTCAGGAATGACAACGGGATTATTATTAATTGTGTGTGTGATTGGAACCGCAACGGGTATCATGGCAATTTGGTTTAATAATCACTTTGAGAAAAAAGATTCTGCTGATTCTAAGGAGCGCTAGCAAAATGCGGCGCTTTTTATTTTGATTAGCAACTACGGGTATCATTAAGAGTACGGGAGTAAGCGTAAAAATGTAGCACAAATGGTACAGCTAAATTAAGGTCTAATTTCTGTGAACCACTACTTTGAATAATATATATTATGTAAAGTAGAGAAAGAAAACAAAAGAATCGCAATTATTGTTGCTAAAAATCCTCCCCCGCCTTGTTGAATGTCATCAGTTAGTCTGAACGAGTTTAAATCGATTGAGAGATTGAAACGTTAAATCAAGTGACGCATCTAGAAACATGATTCGTACAACTACACATCAAAAATAACGAACGTGTGTCGTATGAACGCCGATAATTCCCTATATGATTTATCTGGGTATTGAGATTCTCCGTTCTGTAAATATCAGTTTACATATGAAGACAAGTTTAGTTTCATTAATTTAAGTAGCATAGATTTCATCATACTGGATGATTACTGCTTAAAACTAGATATTTGCTACAGAAGAACTTATTGAGCGGTTAATTTATGTGAACTTGTTCCATTTATTTTATTAGCTGGTTATTAGCTGGTATTAGCTAGTTTTGCTCAGAATTTGAGTTAGTTTGATATTGAGCTTCAAAGTTGCTTATGTCTGGGTTGCCTATGTCTGGCTATATAATCCGCAAACAGCAATTCTTGCGATCTCTAAGTTCTTTGAATGCGTTAATCCTAAGGTTTTTAATTGCTGAATAACACTGTTTGCTAAGCAATTTAAGACGTTTTGACGTTCTAATTGACCTAATTGACAATTTTCGCTATAAATTACTGAGTTTACAGCGATTTTACCTGTTTCAACTCCCCTCAAAGATCAATTGATGCTAGGGGAAGGGCTGACGATTATTTTTGAGTAAACTTAATAAAACCTATATTTTATTAAGTTTACTCAAAGTACCACCGCACTGGAAAAATGTCATTTCAGTGGATTCTTTGTATTCAGGAAACTTTTAAGTAGTTCTCTGTAAGTATCCGTTGTTTAATTTACAAATTTGACACAATTTTAATTAAACTGCAGTAAATCCACTATCGACAACGAATTCAGACCCAGTAACATATTTTGATTCTGCCTATCCTAAATAGACACGAACTCACCGATATCATGTGGTTCACCGATTCGACCCTTTAAAAAGGCACTTTCGCCAGTGTCATTGGAATCTTGATGATTCGAAGATGCACTGATTTGACCTGAATATTATACCCCTTCGTTGTTGCGTTAATAGTAGCTGTTTTTGCTACACCTTTAAAGGCATACTTTATCTATAGAAAATTACCTATCAAATTAATATCAAGGCCTCGTTGCCAGTCAGCTAATTGAACCTCATCGATTGGTTTCGTGTCTGGTGAAATATCTGCATAGTTAACTAGAATATTTAATTTACCAAGTATTTTAGTTGCTTTCTTAATTATCGATTGTCAGGTGGTCTCCCTTAGTGCCATCTTGTTTTAAAAAGATGGCACTTGAGCTATCGGCAACGATTGCTTTCTCGGTGTCACTTTCATTTAAATAAGTTAGAACTATGATAACTTTTTCACATACATAGTATTCAGAAATTATAATTTCCAATCCGCCGGAGCTGCCAGTAATAATCGCTACTTTATTTTTTAAACGATCATTCATGACTTGAAACCTCCTCTATATTTGTTAATATAAGTTAAAAGTATCACAATATATGTAGTATATTGGCATAAGGTTCTCCTAAATAGTAAATTTCGATGAATTATCCTCCTCCCTCTAGATAGCTCACCAACTGTAGGAGATATGAAACGCTTTGCCTATTATCTGCCTAACATAGTACTAATCAGACGACCGACCTATTAGATGACCAAAATAACGTTGATTAGCCGACATTGGGCATAGGAATTGGAATCAATTCTAAGGTGAAATCTCTTTCTAATTTTATTTTCTTTCATGTTGAACGCCCCTCTCGGCATTTCTAAAGAAGTGGTTTGATTTGCTAATTGTGCTTTTTAAAACCCTATTTTACTACACCAATAATAACTTTAATTGACCAGAAAGGGGTTGCCCGATGTGAATAATCTATCTCCAGCTCTAATTCAGTTGTTGCAATCAGGCATTACATTAGGCGGTAAGCCACATTACAGTGTACAAACCTATCAAATGATAAATTGGATCCGTAATGAATCAGACACCCAATTCACCATTGAAACCATCATTAAGACCCTAGACGTGCGTTTAGGACGAGATACGATTCCTAGAGCAACGGTTCAAGTTATTTTGGATAACTTATGTGGCGCCCATTTAATGGACCGCCAAGCTGAACACGTTAACTTATTTAGCACCAATCAAAAACGCCGGATTGGGCTAACCGAAATGAAAGATATGTATACCGTTACTAGTCGTGGTGCCGACACATTAGAATTCATTGAAAACCATGCCGATATTATTCAAGAAACCAAACTTGACCCGGCATTATTTGATGAATACGCCACGTTAGTCAACATTCTTTATAAATTAGACCAAAACCAATTAGAGAATCAAACTGCTCAAAGTAATTTCAGCGGTGCGTTTAAACGTTTTAGCGACGTTCATAATGATATTGTTAACGGGATGAAACGCCTTGACACCGAGCTTAATGTGTTATTAAGAAAGCTCTATTATCAAAATGACCAACCAGAAGATGTTGATAAATTAATTCAAAAACTCAATGCTGAAGCTATCCCGCATTTTGAACAAATGCTGGCCCTCAATCAGAAAGTATACAGCTTACTCAAACCGCAAAATAGCAAAGATTATATCACCACCATTGCTGATAGCGGAGAAGACGACCTCGCAGATATTAACGTGAATAAAACAATTGAAGAACTAAACGAACTCAGAGCTAACAACAGTAAAATCATTGAGCAAACGCTAGAGCACATCGTCCGGGATTTTAGTCCTAATGCCACGGTTGCCAACAATAACCCGCATTCCATCTATCGGATTAATAACACCATTAACACGATTAAGACTCAATTAATGCGATTTCAAAATAACTTAGTTACTGTATCTAACGCGAAAGCCGAATTGTCGAACAAAATCAAAGATTTTCTACAAAAATCAGATGACCTCACTTTACGATTACTCACTCCGGCTCATCTTCCCAAAGATCGGGAAGAAGAACTTAGTGATCTAGCTACGGCGCAACAACTACCGCCAGTAGTCTACGAAACTTTAAACCGGCCACAAAGCCGAGTACCAAACCGACCTCATGATTACAGCCAACCACCAGTGGTTGATAACCAGCGAAGTGCTAAAATTCATCAAGAATTTACCCAATTACTCAACGCACAATATCAATTAAAGCTTGACCATGATATTGAAATTCAATATCCAGAAACGCGGGACCTCATCTTAAAGCTCATTACCTCAACGACCCCGCAAGTTAAAAGCGCGCCTAATTCACCGGTGATTTTGTATGATCTGAAGCTGCAAGGCAGTTTGCCAATCCAACACCAACCCGTAAGCATCCATTGTCAAAAAGACCAATATCGTTTAATCCTACCTTATCAGGCACTTTATCAACTAAAGAAGGTGTCATCTAATGGCTGAAGGCAACTACCACTTGAAACAAACCGAACACGAGTTAATCACTGAGTTATTTAAAAATGGCATTATGACTGTCCGTGATAATGCACAAAGTAACAACAAACGAATTCATGATTATCTCCGAAATCCCTATAGAGTAGACCGTTTTTTAAAAGAGATGTTCAATTATCGCATTAACCACAGCAATGACTGCTTGCTGTTAATCGCTAACAAAATGCCCCTAGCTACTTTAGATACCCAAATTGTCTTAGCTAGTATTCAAGCGATTATTGACAACAACACGGTGAGCCAGACTATTGGCCACGACCAACTGCTACTCGCAGTGAATCAAGTTCTCTTAAAGCAAAACATTACCCAGGATGAATCGTCGAATACCTTAAATATGTTAGCCGACCGGATTAAAACGTTATTAATTGACCAATTTCACGTTTTAAGTACCCAAAATTTTGTCAGTGACAACAGTGCCGACCAAGTAATCGAAAATTACTACATCTATAACCGCCATTTCTTCGATTTTGCGACCTTAATCGTGCAATACCTAAGTGCCAAAATAACTAACGAAGAATTTCCTAAAAATGAAAATCTTCAACGCTTTAATCAGCTGATAATGACTCGCTACTATTTAGATAATGACGTGGATCCTGAACTTTGGAAATATGCGCAACAATACCGCGGTCGCATCGCTAGTGCATGGGAAGATTTTCCTGGTTACACTTTAGAAATGACTAACGAATACGCTATTTTGCTGAATGAAAATACCCACAAATATCAAGCAAAAGCCGTGCAATTAGCAATTGTGGTCAGCAAAAAGATTCCAATTACGGGTTATACCAAACAACAATTAAGCCAAGTAATCGACATTGAAATAACCAACCGTTATCCAAACGTAGCTGTAACGGTTTATCGTAACGACACTTGGGCCAAATTAAAAGAGCTGCATTTGATTAAACGAATAGACGATTTGTTCGTGCAAACCACGTTGGTACCACGCTTTGAAATCGTTAATAATCGCACAAATGCTGGTTGCACTACTAACGTTGCCCGAACAATTAACGCTGTCACGCAAGAGAACCAAACTAAAATCCGATGCTATCACCAACGCAATACTGGCAATGTTCGGCGATTTAAGCGCGTTAAATTGCATAAACGATCAGTCTCCCCTATTCCTGCTTATGAAAGGAAATCACAATGACCCTAAATAAAACCCTAACTCCCATTTGCTATAGTTTACGAAATTTCAATCACTATCATAATCTCGATTTGAAGCCCCTAGACAACGGCAATCTTGCTTTAGTAGGTATCAACACAGTAGGAAAAACCATGTTGGTGAACTGTTTTTTTCCCATGCTGATTAATGGGCTGACCAAGAAACCCTCATTCAACACGGCCCCTGGAATGGAAGATGTTGATAAGAAGGCCAAGCAACACGACAACAGTAAACAAGTCCGTACCTTTGAAACCATGATATTAGGCATGACCAATCCGCAACCAGAACGAACTGGCTATTCTTACATCATTTTACGGTCCAAGAAACGGACCGTGGTTTTAGGTGTTGGTGCCCACGTCAATCAAGGATTTCCCAAAAGAACAAAAAAATGGTTCTTCGTCATTGAAGGTAACAGCAAAGACGACTTGCGTCCAATTACTTTAAAAGATGATGTTGAAGAACAACCCAATAAATTTATCCCATCACTTGATCGTGATGAATTTATTGACCAAAATCAAGTTAAATTTGGCGAAAAGTTCAATAGTTTTATTGCCCCGACCGGCAACCAAGATAGTGAAGACTACACCAACTATGTAGCTGCACATATTTATGGTTGTGATAAAGCTACCTTAAATCAACTTGCCCGTACCTACCAAGTATTGATGACCTCTAATCTAGTTGCCGGATCTGATGATATCTCACCAGCTCAACGAGCTTTGAGCAACGTGCAAAGCCCGATACCTAATGACATCATTATAGCGATGATCGACAAATTTGACGCTCAACGCGCCTATGAAAAACGTAAAAAGAATTATGACGAATTGATCGGTGACCCCGAAGATTTAACCAAACCAGGTCGTTTAGATCAAATTGCAAAAACTCTTTCTGAACTTAACCAATGGTCATTACGGGGTGAGCTATGGATTGATTACCATGACAAAAATGAGCATTTAACTAATTTTGAACACACTCAAAACGAATTGAAGACCAAATTAAACCAATTAGAAATACAAATCACCGATAAACAAAGCCAATCAGACGACGCCCATCATGAACAAGAAGATTTAACCAGAAAAAAATTAAGCCAAACCGATATTAACAGCAAGATTAATCTCCAAGAAGGTATTATCTGTCAAAATGAAAGCAATTTAAAACAGAATGATGGTTTACAAACAAAATATCGTCAATTAACAACTCAAGTAATTCATCAGCAACATGAATTAGATGACTCTAAAGAACAACTAGCGAAATCCAAGAAACACGGCAAAGAACAAACACAATCTTTGAAAACAGCCGTTAATAATTACCCTAGTTTGGCACCACTCTTAACCACACGAGACATTGAATTTATACCACAACTCAATAATATAAAAAAGCAACTTCATACTATCAAAGATACTCAGCGAGAACTGGCTAACTTAAATAAGCGTTGGCAACAAGCCAATGACTATAGTCGCTTGTTCCAATCAACTAAAGCTGATTTAGATCAAAGCATTACCCAAATCTTAGCACCATTACCAGAGCCACAATATGAAACCAAATTGTTAGCTGATAACGCTCAAATTCACCAATCAGCTTTAAAAACAGTTGATCAGAATGGTACTGACTTACTAGCACAAATCAATCAACTAAAACAAGCTAATCCTGACTGGAATATAGCAACTGACCAGCAGCAAGCTATTCAAACCCTCGTTGATACCATTGTTCAAATTTATGAAAATGTGGAAAAATTAACCAGCCAAATCAAACAACAAACCGCTGATGTAGCTGAATTAAACAATCAAGTAGACCAAATTGACATTGATAAATTAAACGAAGAAGCGAAATTATATCAAGCAATCATTAATCAAGCAAAGGACAAAATTACAGAATTTAAACAGCTCATTGACCAAGATTTAGATAGTCAAATTGTCGAAAGCAAGAATGTGATTAAAACCTTAGATAACGAAATCATCAGCCTAAAAGGTGAATCAGCAGTTGTTAAACATGAGCAAACCAAAACGGCTAACTTACAAACTCAACTAACGAAACAAGTTGCCGAACTAAAGCAACAAATTACCGTGCGTCTAAAGAATGCCCGGCCTTGGCTAACTCAAACCTTTCAAGAATATGACGAATACGCTAAACAGCATCATGTAAAACAACCAACGATTAATGCAGATATAGCAAATTGTAAAGAACAAGCAGACAGATTTCTGAAAAAAATTAACCGTTTAATTAAACCACCGTATAGCCAATATCCAAGCCTTGAAAATAAAACTATTAACGATTTGCTCCAAGCAATTGGTTTATCTGATTTAACCCTTGAACAAGGCGAAGCCATTGAACAAAACGATGACAATATTTGGACGACTGGCTTTGACGTAATGGCTCTCAAGCAAAATGTTATTGATTATATCCCCGTCGATCAAACCAATACCTTAGTTAATGATGAACTCGACGCTTACTGTAAAACCGTTGCTTTAATGATTTTAGACCAGCAAGAGTACATTGACACCATTAACGCTGCGCTGATGCAAAACCAAACCCTGACTGGTATTAAAATCCAAGTTGATTTGGATTACAGCCAAGGGTATCAAAATAATAAAAAGGCCAAAGTCATTAATCCCGCTTTGCTGGCCGAGATTAAAGACGCTGGTAACGAAGAAAAACCACTGTTTAAACAGTTTGTTCAAGAATTACTTGAACGGCAGCGCAAAGAAGCCGACGCTAAGAATCTCGACGGACTCACCCGCTTGGAACAGCTGGAAAAAGATCTGGATTACCGTACTTGGTCAACGCTTAGTGTCATGATTTTTAGCGAAGCTACTGGCAAATACGAAATTGTCGACAATAACTTTGTTAGCAGTACCGGTTCTGGGGCTGAACGGTCACAAGCAACTTTAATTTTGTTAATGCTCATTCCTAAATTGATCCTGGACGAATGCAGTAAATCAGACGCACCACGACTGCTATTCATGGATGAATTTGGAAGTAAATTTGATGTTCAAAATGCCAATAATTTACTGAACATTTTTAAGACTTTTCAATTCTCAGTCATAATTACCAAACCAAATAATGACTACGCTGTTTTATTGGAAGATGGTGTTGCAAATCGTATTTATGAAATCAAAAAGGGTGATTCCACTAACGGAAATTTCCCAATCAACAGTCTTGCTATTATTGGCGATTGGACTGCATAAAGGAGACATTGAAATGACTGATTATCAACAAGCCTACGAAAAAAATGTCACAAGAACGCACCGTCTGGGGCGGCGCGGCTCGAATCATTATTCAATAAAATAGCTCAACATCAGCCCCTAGGAACATTAATGTTAGAAACTTCCAAGTGTGGTCTACCCGCCCACACGTTAATTGACAATCACAGTCCTCAAGCAAAACAGTTGCGTCACTATTTTAATCAGATACTAAAAGACTGGTTCGATAATGATGTACCGTTTCGCCAACTGAATCTTATTACTGGTAATGTCACTAGCACAAACATTATTCAAAATGGCTTGCCAGAACCCACTACCCTAAATTCACAGCAATTAAAACAGAATATAATCCCCTATTTCAACACGCAAACTAAGCACGTCTACATTATTGAAAATGCTAACGTCTTCATTGAACTGATGTTTCGACTACCGCAAGCCGCATTGATTTGCGGTAATGGTAACAACCGTAACCCCAGTATAATCGAACTGTTACAGTTATTGGAAAAAAATGGAGTTGCGTTACATTACCTGGGCGATCTTGACACGATTGGGATCAAAATTGCCGCCAACACGTTTGTCAAACTACAGCAAACTAGTATTGACTGCTTTCTTCAATTACAAAACATTAATCGTGTCAATCGCTGGGTCATCAATGGCGTGCATCGCGATTCCAAACGTACCAAACACATTCAATTAGCGGAACCCGCTTTGCAGCTACAAATTGACCGGATTCATAGTTCCGGAATCTACGTTGAACAAGAAGAACTACTCAATGATTACTGCCAATTAATTGAACAGCAACTTGCAACGACTACTTAAATGGTAGTCGTTTTTATCTGCTGAAAACCAGCTACTAAGATCTTATAACACCATAAAATTGGCAATTAATCTGCTATTTGTGACTTCTTCAAGACAATTTCAGTACACTGATTTCAATTCAAAAATAACTGTAAAGAATTACTAACCATGGCTAAAATTCGTAACGCCACGCACAATCACACCACATCACCTTGACGGATGCTTTAACACAGCATCAAATCGCACCAATTTTAAATCTTGAAGCTATGGAAAACGATGCTGAAAAGTTTTTAAACCGACTTTTAGATGTTACTTCGTTAAAAATTTTAACAACTTTACCTTATGGTATGACGGTTTCTGCTTATTAAGCTTAAATATCCAAAAAACGGGACTCACAAAGCCCTTAGGCTGCTTTTGTGAAACCTAGTTTGATACGGAAAAATTGTTAGAAACTTGCTTTTCCCCGATAAATGCGACTCCAGCAAAATGGTTGCAAAATAATCCTAGCATGCTAAGATAATGGTAATGAATCCTAGCTAGCTAACTATTTGACTCATAATCTGCGTTTGGGGGGTAATGACTTGCTGAATCAAAGGAATTGCATTGGTATTTTTTTGAAAGAAGCTGCAATCGAGTTTGACAAAAAGAGTAATCACCTTCTGGCTCAATATCAGCTGACTCAACCGCAATTCAATCTTCTATCCTGCTTGTTTGTTAATCAGGATCGGATTATTCGCCAGGTAGATTTAGAAAAACAGTTTCGGCTTTCCAGCCCTACTGTTACCCGACTCTTGCATCAACTTGAGACGAAAGGCTTTGTTAAACGGGTACCTAACCCAGACGATGCGCGGAGTAAACAAATTGTACTTACCTCTGAGGCATTATCTCAGCAGGCAGCACTCCTTGATTCAGCTGATCAATTAGAAGAAGAGATCAGATCCGGTTTAAGTGATTCTGAATTAAAATTGGGACTCACTTTCATGCAAAAGATTTTGAAGAATCTCGAAAACTAATTAAGTCTAGGAGGCAGTTATTATGCTACTAATTACAAGTGCTTGTGGTTCTGTTGGCCGTCAAATCGTCCCTTATTTAGCACAACATGGTGTTGACATTCGTGCAGTGGATATCAATCCGAAGGTGGCCGACTATCAGTCAAAAGGTGTTAAAGAGACCATGGTTATTGATGCTACTAAAGCTGATCAAGTGGAGAAAGCAATGAAGGGTGTCGACCAAGTGGTTTACATCCCTACCCTGTTCTCATTCCAAGAATATGTCATGGGTAAAATTGCTATTGATGCCGCCATCAAGGAAGGCGTTAAGCAATTTATCGATATTTCTGTCCTCTTCCCTAACTTGGATACTAAATTACATCATATGATGAAGAAAAAGGTTGAACATTACTTGTTATACCGTGGTTTCGAAAGCCACATGTTATGGACTGTTTTGCAACCATCTGGTTATAACCACGATGTCTTCTTGGAACAATTCTACAAGTTGGGTAAATTCCCTAACTACACCCCGCTTGACAAGCGTATGTCATGGTTTGACGCGCTTGATGAAGCCGATGTTATTTTAAAGGTTCTTGACCGTCCAGAATACTTTGATAAGGGTGTTTACCAGCTTTGCAATGAAAAATTAAACAGTTACGAAGTTGCTGATATGATGACTGAAGTTACGGGTAAAAAGATCACTGCTGAATATGTCGATGAAGATCATCTGGCTGATTATTGGCCACAATACTTCCATGGTGGAGACAGTTATTCATACGAAGCCTTCATTCGCCTAGTTCGCACCATGCGTAAATGGGGCTGGGATAGTTCTTCATTTACACTTGAAGCGCTATTGGATCACAAGCCACGAACATTGCACTCATATCTGGAACGTGAAGCAAAGCGTTTAGGTATTTACAAAGGCGTTTCAACTAAGTGAATCAGTAATTAAAAAATTTCGGGTCTACAATTTCTGGTATTGGTGAATAACCAATGCCAGTTTTTTGATTGGTTTTAGGAAATTATAAAAGGACACGAGGTCCTCACATGTTACGATTAAATC
>NZ_BCMI01000008.1 GCF_002217985.1 Secundilactobacillus pentosiphilus | reverse complement strand
CTTCGATAAGTCTTTTTTGAAAGCTATGATTTATGACTTAAGTCACAGCCTCTATTAATCATTCATATTTAAAATCTATCAAACTTCAGTTTAGTATAATTCGAGGTACTGATCGCGTTCCCACTTAGAAACTTGGGTACGGTATGCATCGTATTCCAAGTTCTTGGCTTCAATGAAGCTTGCATATAGGTGCGGACCCATTGCCTTGCGCATAACTTCGTCAGCTGACAAGTCCTTAAGGGCGTTGTGCAGCGTATCCGGCAAATTAGTAATGTGACTATCAGTGCGTTCCTTATCGTCCATCCGGTAGATGTTACGATCAACGCTCTTTTCAGGAACGATCTTATTCTTCAAACCATCTAAGCCAGCTTCCAACACGGCAGCAATGGCTAAGTATGGGTTAGCTGTTGGATCGACACTCCGAAGTTCAAGACGGGTTGACAACCCACGAGAGCTTGGTACCCGAATTAATGGTGAACGATTCGAACCAGACCATGCCACGTAAACGGGTGCTTCGTAACCAGGAACTAACCGTTTGTATGAGTTAACGGTTGGGTCACAAATTGCGGTGTAGCTGCGTGCATGTTTCAGCAAGCCGCCCAAGAAGTAGTAAGCATCTTGTGATAACTGCAATTCGCCCTTCTCATCGTAAAAGGCGTTGCCGTCTTTGTGGAAGAGTGACATGTTCAAGTGCATGCCGGAACCGTTGATCCCAGTTAATGGTTTTGGCATAAAGGTTGCGTATAGACCAAACTTACGTGCAACGGTCTTAACAACCAGTTTAAAGGTTTGAATGTTGTCAGCGGCGTGCAATGCATCCGCGTACTTGAAATCAATTTCGTGTTGACCTGGTGCCACTTCATGATGAGCGGCTTCCACATCAAAGCCCATATCCTCAAGCGTTAGCACAATCTCGCGACGACAATTTTCACCCATATCCATTGGTGCCATATCGAAGTATGACCCTTGATCGTTTAAATCGGTGGTTGGCTTACCGTTTTCATCCATCTTAAATAGGAAGAATTCTGGTTCTGGTCCAATGTTAAAATCAGTGAAACCAGCCTTGCGCATATCACCCAAAACACGAATCAAGTTGTTCCGAGGATCACCTTCGAACGGTTTCTTATCGGGTGTGTAAACTTCGCAAATAACCCGTGCAATTTTACCACGATCACTGCTCCAAGGGAAAACCATCCAAGTTTGTAAGTCCGGATACAGATACATATCACTTTCTTCAATTCGAACAAAACCGTCGATTGAAGAACCGTCAAACATTAACTTGTTATCAAGTAGTTTTTCCAGTTGTGAAATTGGCACTTCAACGTTTTTAATCGTTCCAAACAGATCAGTAAACATTAAGCGTAAAAATTGAACATTTTCGTCCTTAGCCATTTGACGAATATCGTCTTTGGTGTAATCGTGTTTTGGCATAAAATCGCTCCTTGAATGATAGATTGTATTAACCGTCAGAAATTAGTGTTACTTAAGGGGTCGCTGTGGATGCAATGAAGGGCCGGAATTAGGTTCAAGACCGCTAATATTGAGAAATTCATCATGCAAAATTCGACGAACATCATTATCAGTCAACGATTCGTTTTGCAAATCATCCACCCGTTTCTTTTGCTGAGCGTAGATTGCTTTAATACCAGCCATATTGATGCCGTCATTCAAATAATCCTTGATTTCAAGCAGCTTATCAATATCATTTAACGAATACATCCGCCGGTTACCCTCCGTTCGTTGCGGAATAACCAGCTTTTGTTCCTCGTAGTAACGAATTTGACGTGCCGTTAAATCAGTTAATTTCATAACTGTACCAATTGGTAAAACTGATTTTGATCGTTGTAGTTCTTTTTCTGCCATTGCACTCACCTCCCTCTAACATGTATAATCATACCACTATTCGTTTGCCTGTCAACACTTCATGTTATGTTTTATTACATCATTTTTCTAACCACTCAGAAATGGCCATACCAATGTCACTTTTCACGCTTGAATCAGCAATAATATCATACCAATGGACGGGAATTTGGTGTCGAAACCAGGTTAGTTGTCGCTTGGCATAGTGCCTGGTATCCTGTTTGATCCTTTCAGTTGCGGCAGCCGCTGAGATCTCGCCCTTAAAATAGGGGAAAAGCTCCCGGTAACCGATCCCCTTACCAGACTGCCACTGCTCACCGCCGGCTTCATAAAGCTGCCTTGCTTCGTCAATTAAACCCATGGACAGCATTTGATCTACCCGGGCGTTAATGCGTTCATACACTTTAGCCCGGTCCGTGTTCAATCCGATCACAAAGGCGTCATACCTTGGGGTTAGTGTTGACTGCTGCTTAGAAAAGCGTTTCCCGGTCCGTTCGTAAACTTCCAAGGCTCGCACGACCCGGCGCTCGTTTCCGACAGGAATTTTTTGTGCTGCATCCGGGTCAATTTGATTTAAGCGATCCCATAGTGCTTGCTGGCCGTGATCTGCAGCGTATGTGTGCCACTTGTTTCTAACCCGTTTTGATTGTTCAAAATGATCGCCGCCAAGCTGCATATTATATAGTAGTGCTTTAAGATAAAAGCCGGTGCCGCCCACCACCATCGGTAGGCCACCACGAGCTGAAATCTCATCAATCAACCGCTGACTTTCTTGCACAAAGTCAGCAACGGAATAGCGTTCATCAACGTTACGAATATCAATTAAATAGTGTGGAATATTCTGCCGCTCTTCAGGCATGATCTTCGCAGTTCCAATATCCAAACCGCGGTAGACCTGCATCGAGTCACCAGAAATAATTTCACCCCGAAATTTTTTTGCTAGTTCCAATGATAAGGCGGTTTTTCCAACCGCGGTTGGTCCAATAATGGCCAGTACTTTCTTCAAACCGATCACTCCACTATAATTTTGTTAATTACTGGAAATTTAACTTTAAAACCTGCATAATACATAATATAGGTAACAAACCATATTTTAACCTGTTAGGGGGCCTTTAACAATGAAGCATTTTATCAAGGGATTTTTATTTGGCACTGTCGCTACTGTTGGTGCCGTTGCGGGTGCAGCATTATCGTTCAAGAAAAAGGTTGTTGAACCAATCGAAGATGAAGAAGAAAAGTTTGAGGAAAACCGCAAACGGGCTGCGCGTAAAAGTCGTTCAGCTCACCACTAACATTCTAAAAGCATACCCTTCAATTGATTAGACACTCTGTCTATTCAGTTGGAGGTTTTTTTATCGGCTAAACTGATACGCGCAAAAAGCTCATGGCCCAAATTTCCGTTGATCTCTGACCCAGAAATTTGTCAGCAATGAGCTTTTTGACGGTTTAAACGGACTTAAATCAATAATTGACTTTACTTGATGATGATATCTTGAGGCTTAACCTCTTTGCCAAAGTACGGTTTCAGTTGAGAATTGTAATCCTTCTCGAAAAAGCCTTCACCATTAAGTGATTTGACTTCCTGATTGGTCCAGTTCAGAAGTGATTTATTTCCCTTCTTCACGGCTGGTGCAATGTATTGCTTGGGGCCGATTGATTTAATACCCACGGTGTATTTCGGTTGGTCCTTTACCCAGGCATACAGGTACGAATTGTCATCTGCTAACGCAGCCCCGCGATTGTTTTTCAAAGCGTTAAACTGCTGCGTTTTCGAATCAAATTTCAGCAAGTTGACCTTTGACTGCTTTGCGGTAAAGTAATTTTCAGCCGTGGTTCCCTTCGTTACAATCAGGTTCTTCCCTTGCAGCTGTGTGACCTTGGTCACCGGTTTAGCCTTCGGCGACACGACCCCGACGGAAACCTTCATGTATGGTGAGGCAAAGGCAACCACTTGCTTTCGCTCCGGTGTCACAGTGAAGTTAGCCAAAACCAGATCGACTTTGTTGGCATTTAACGCATCTACCCGGTTGTTGGCGTTGACCTGAACAAACTTGGGCTTAACCTTTAAGTCTTTAGCAATTCGTCGTGCCAGCGTTAAGTCGTAACCCACCCGCTGGCCTTGCTTGTTGACCCAGCCGTATGGCGGCAGATCACCAAAAACCGCAATTCGAATCGTACCGCGCTTTTTGATCTGCTGTACCGTACTTGAACCATTCGTTGATGAAGCCGTAGAGTGATTGCTCTTATTGCTGCCGCAACCGCTGAGGACCAACGCAAGACTAGCAGTGATACCAAAGAACAACGCGAATTTTTTTACGCCAAATTTCTTCATGTACTTTTCCTCCTAAAATTTGATTGGTTTTTAAAGCCTGGTTGATGAATTCATGTGGTTGACGCTTGATTGCTTCACAGCTAAAACGCCATACTTTCCAAAAACGCTCTTGCCCTATCCGTTTGCGGCTGCTTAAAGAACTGATCACCCTTGGTTTGTTCCAAGATTCTGCCATCTTCCAAGAATAAAACGCGGTCAGCAATCTGTTGGGCAAAGTTCATTTCATGAGTCACCACGATCATGGTCATGTTGGCATCCTGTGCCAACTTGGAAATAATGTTCAAAACGCCGCGAACCATTTCCGGGTCTAAGGATGCGGTCACCTCATCAAACAACATCAGTTCCGGTTTCAACGCCAAGGCTCGTACGATCGCAATTCGTTGCTTTTGACCACCCGACAATTGGCGTGGATAGGCCTTCTCGTAATCACGCAGCCCAACTTGATCCAGCAGTTTTTCCGCACTTGCTTGAGCCACTTTGGGTGATTGGTGTTGAACCTTAACTGGTCCCAGCAAAATGTTGTCAAGAACCGTTAAGTTGGGGAACAGGTCGTAACTTTGAAAAACCATGCCGATTTTTTGACGAACCTGTTGCCAGTACTTTTCTGTTGGCTCAACCTGTTTGCCGTTAAACGTGATGGTTCCCTTTTGATAAGCTTCCAACCCGTTTAAGCAGCGAATCAGCGTACTTTTTCCGGAACCAGAGGGGCCCAACAGTGCCACAACTTCTCCTTGATCGATCGAGAAATTGATGTCATGAAGAATGTGATCCTTTTGATAATACTTTTCTAAATGTTCAACTTTTATTATTTGCTTAGCCATTTGCACGCTCCAATCGCTTCTTATCCAGCCGTTTTGCCCACCAGGACAGTGGGTAATCAATCGCAAAGTACATCACGAAGATCATGCCGTACACCCAAAAGACGCCAGTGGGGAATTTCTGATTATTTGCTTCGACGACTTGCTGTCCTACGTTGATCACGTCCATGACACTGATCAGCATCAGTACCGAAGTGGTTTTGATCACCCGGGTGACCAAGTTGACCGTGGCCGGTAATTCCAGTGAAACAGCCTGCGGAATCAGCACGTACCGGTATAACTGCCACCGGTTAAGGCCGATTGCCATCCCCGATTCACGTTGATGCTTGGGGACTGATATCAAAGCCCCGCGGACAATATCGCTCATTTCGGCACTGGTCCACAGTGCAAAAGCGAGCATCGCCATCTGGTTAGCTGGCAGGTTAACACCTAGCTGCCGGGGCAAAATGTAATAAAACAAGAAGAGTAAAACCACGGTGGGAGTGATCCGGAAAAACTCCAGGTACAGCCGCAACACAAGCCGTAATAAACGATTAGGGAACGTCCGCAAGACACCTAAAACAATGCCTAAAAGCAAGCCCAAGATCAACGCAACCCCAGCAATTTCAACGGTGGTCCACAACCCGCCGAATAGACGGATAAGGTTGCGCCCTTCGAACAAAACGTTAATTCCCGAATGAGCCATAGCGAACCCTCTTTTCTAAAATGGTGAGAATCAGTGACAACGGTATTAGAATCAGCGCATAGCCAATCACGAGCATCAGCAGGTATTCATTAGAGCGGTAATACATACCAATCAGATCCAGTGCCGTGTTGGTCATTTCTGGAATCGCAATGACCGTAAAAATCGAAGTTTCCTTGATCAGAAAAATCATGTTCGCTGCTAAAGCCGGAACACTAAGTATTAATCCTTGGGGAAAAACAACGTAACGGGCTAGTTGTAACTGAGACAGACCAATTGCTTTTCCAGTTTCGACCTGCGTCTTGCTGACACCGTCAAAGCCACCGCTGAAGCCTTCAGCCATGTAACTGCCGCCAAGAAAGATCAACCCCACGATCCCGCATAATTCAGCGTTTAACTTAAATCCTAAAACCGGAAAAGCATAGTATAAAAAGAATAACTGGACTAACAGCGGTGTGTTGCGAGAGACTTCAACGTAAATGACCGCTATCTTGCTGAGAATGGGTACTCGAAAATATTTTAGCAGGCTACAGATCAACCCCACGATAATCGATCCAATAATGCCAATAAACGACAACCAAAGCGTCAGTACAAACCCCTTTTCAAAAAGTGGTAAACTTTGCTGGATAATTTGCCAGCTGCTCATGTGATTTTGCCCCCTGACTTAAGATAATCAACTCATATTTTAGAAAGATCGTCATTTGACAAATAAAAAAGTCCCTATCAGTTCATTGCTAAACTGATAGGGACGATTGAATTCGCTATTCCACCCTGTGATAAAAGTTCTACGGCTCGTATTCAAGCCCGGGACGATAACGTGTCCTGACGATTTGCCATTAAGCAAATAGGCGTCTAAACAGGCGCACTTCATTCATGCATTAGGGTCCCTTCACATCAACCGGGACTTTCTTTACCTAACAGCATCAACTACTCTTCCTGTTCATAACCTCTAAAATAGGATTAAAAAATAATTAAAGCTTAAATAGCATCCTTCCAACAACCCGAACACCAGCACGCTTCACTAGTTCCGTATTGGATGGCGCCTTTGATAAAACCCATAGTACCACAACTTTTTAAAATGGCAATCTGTTTGCTTACTAAAACTTAGGAATTTCCATTCTGAGAAAACAGTTAGTTAACCCCCAGGGGTTGGTTACAAAAAGGACACAATCGCCTTTAAATACGGAGATTGCGTCCTTTTCGGTGAAACCAGTAATCACTCATTTAGCGTACTAAAAATATGCTAAAAAAATATTTTTTGTGAAGTTGATAAAACGATTTATTAAACCGACTTTTTAGTTTTACCATCCCAACGTGCATACCCGGTCTTAAGAATATAAATATCTTGATAACCGTGTTTCTTCAACAGAATTGCTGCACGGGAACTCATTGTCTTCCCTTGATCATAAAGGTAAACCGGCATATCTTTGCGAATGCCTTGATAGTAGACACGCATGGTTGAATAAGGGATGTTTCGTGCGCCAAGAATATGGCCGGCATCGAAGTCCTTTTTCTCCCTCACATCAATGACTTGCGCTTTACGCATACCTTCCCTAAATGTCTTTTCGTCAATGATAGTCGCCGCTTGGTTACGTTGATGTAGTCCGTAGAGGTACCAGCAGAGGTAACCAAGAATTAAAATAACTAAAATAACTGTATAAACCGTCGATGTTGAAATTGCTGCGATTGCCATGTATCTCGTCCTTCCAAACTAATTATGCGCCTGCGTTTTCAAACCGAAGTGCCAACGATGAAGCACCAATTGCACCCGCATCGTTACCAAGCTGAGCTAATTTAAGCCGTGTTGAGTCACGAACAGCCGGGAACGAGTTTTCTTGGAAGTAACGGGTAGTCGGTTGCAGTAACGTATTACCAGCAGCTGAAACACCGCCGCCAATAATAATATTAGCAGGGTTTAAAATATTAGCACAGTTAGCTAATGCTAAACCAAGGTAAAACGAAACGCGGTCCACAATTCGACTGGCTAAAATATCGCCATTATCTGCTAAATAAGTCACCATCTTCGAAGTCACTTCTTCATGGCTATCAAAAAGTTCTTTCAAACGTGATTTACCAGTAAATTCTGCTGCCATGTCTTTAGCAACGTGAACGATACCAGTTGCCGAAGAATACTGTTCCAAGCAGCCGCGTTTGCCACAAGTACATAAGTAACCATTGGGTTGAACAGTAATGTGGCCAATTTCGCCGGCACCGCCATTAATCCCGTGCAGCAATTGGCCGCCGGCAATGACACCGCCGCCGACACCAGTACCAAGGGTAACGAAAATCACATCTGAATCCTTCTCGCCGGCACCCTTCCAAAATTCGCCAAGAGCAGCCACGTTAGCATCGTTTTCCAAGACTAATTGTAACCCAACGCCAGCTTGAATCTGATCACGCACGCGTTGAGTGGTCGTCCAGTTTAAGTTGTAGGCCCCAATAACGGTTCCATTTTCAATATCAACTGCGCCTGGAGTACCCATTCCGATACCCATAAACTGATCTTTCGTATAACCGGAATCGGTCATTGTTTTCTTAAGTGACGCAATAATGTTAGGCACAATGTGCTTACCATTTTCACTGACATCAGTGGGAATACTCCATTTTTGCAAGATATCACCCTCGCGGGAGACGAACGCAATCTTTGTGGTTGTCCCACCTAAATCAATACCAATCAAACTCTTTGCCATGAACCTGTTCCTCCAGACTTATTTCGTGTTTACACGTGTTTTTTCACGTGCTTCTTCAAGACGGTGTTCGTGTGTTAAAACTAATTTGGCATGCGCAAACGTGTCATGGTCAATCAAGTGGGCATCATGGAGATGATCTAATTCCAAAGCCATGACCTCGATATCCCACAATCGCTTACCAACGTACACGTAAATGTCGAATCGTTTTAGCAGCTGCTGTACATCATAGAGCGTTTTCATTTCGACATCCTCCGAAAATTAACACGACTACCATTTTATTTTACCTCGTTACACCATAATAGTATAGCCCAATCATAACAAGAATGGCAACGATTACAGCTAAAATTCTTTTAACGGTACTGATCCGTCCCACCTTTGGGACACCAACGATGTAGGCCATTAAAAAGCCAATCACCAAACCGCCGATATGTCCCTGAATATCGGTTCCAACACTAAAGATATCAAAAACTAAGTTGAAGCCAATAAACAACAGGAACGTTTTGGTCATTTGGCGAATATACGGATTTTCCCAAAACGATTCACCTAACATCAGAAAAGCACCAAAAAGGCCAAAAATGGCCGTACTAGCACCGGCAGAAATTGAGTTGGGATTAAACGCGAAACTAGCCAAGTTGCCGCCAATTCCCGATATTAAGAAAATCGCCAAGTAACGCCAATGGCCAAAAATCGCTTCGATTTGAAATCCAATAAAATACAATGTCACCATGTTAAATAAAATATGTTCAAAACCCATATGCAGAAAAATGGGGGTAATCAAACGCCACCACTGTCCCGCAAGAATCAATGGATTATATTTTGCGCCAAAATCAACCAGAACTTGCGTATTTTGACTACCGCCAGCCAGCGTCATCGCCAGGTAGACTAAAATGGTGATCACAATCAAGCTGATCGTAATGTATGGTCCGGCTAACCAGTGCTTAAGCCGTTGCTGCATCCTTTGCCCCCTTAGTAACTTGTAATGACGTGCTGAATCAGCACATCAGTATCGGCAACTTGCCAGGTTGGTTCTTTAAACATTTGGGGTTCAAATGCTAGCGTAACTGTACGGCCCTGATAATCAGCTAAGAAACGGTCATAATACCCGCCGCCAAAGCCAAGCCGAACACCCTTCTTAGTAAAACCAAGTCCGGGAACAACGATTAAATCAATTTGCTTTTTGGTCACTTCTGTGCCGTTTTCGGGCTCCATAATACCAAACTTGGACTCCTTTAAAACAGTGGCATCCGTTAGTGGCAAAAAGACCATTTTACGATCGGTACTAAATGTTTTGGGAACGACAATCTCTTTATGAGCTTGCTTGGCAGCATCAATAATGGGTTGCGTATCTAATTCAAATCCTGTCGATAGCGTCACGGCTACCGTTTGACTGCGATTCCACTCTTCAGACTCAAATAACCGTTCGTACAGCGTTCCCGCCTGAAAATGACGAACATCATCTGGCATTGCGTTTAGTGCTGCCATAACCTGTTCCCGGACTGCTTTTTTAGTTGCCATTGTCGTTTCCTCCTATTCTTAAATAAAAAAGGCGCAGGCTCATCGCCTATGCCTTTATTTTGTTTCTTTGTGTAACGTCACCTTGTGTTGACGTGGGCAATACTTCTTAAGCTCTACCCGGTCAGGATTGTTACGACGGTTTTTACTTGATAAGTAGTTTTGTTCGTGACATTCGGTACATTCCAATGTAATGTGTACGCGCATGGCTTGTGACCTCCCTACGTTTTTATGATTTGGCAAATAGCCTTAACTCGTAGTATTTTATCATTTATTCAAACTAATTACCAGCCCAAATACTAGATTTGTTAAGTAAATTTACTTTACAGCTGATTTAAACGATCGCGCCTTAATTGCCAGCGGTAGTCGTATTAGTAGCGATATTACTTGGTGTATTGCTATCAGACTTCAGGGTCGAAGTAGACTGAACCGTACTCCAGTATGCCTGATAAATTGATTTGGCTAACTTCATATTGTTATCTTCAGCGTTATAGTCCAAGTTAGGCATTGCTAAAGCAACAACGACCTGCGGATGCGTTGAAGGTGCGTAAGAAGCCAAACTCAAAGTAACCGTTTGGGTACCTTTGTAGAAGGTTTGCGCCGTCCCAGTTTTTGCTGAAATTTCTGGCTTGATCGTATCCATTTCGCCACCGGTCTTCCAGGTGTTAGTCCCGTGAACAACGTCATAGAGTCCTTCAGTTACCAGTTTGCGTTCTGCTGGCGTCATGTCAATATGGTTAAGGACCGTTGGCGTCACGGAGCCCTTAACAGTTCCTAAGCCGCCGTTTTTGTTGGTACCCCGAATGGCAGACAAAATATGCGGCTTAATCCGGTAACCGCCATTGGCAATGGTTGACATGTATTGAGCAACCTGAATCGTCGTGTAGGCATCATAGTTACCAAAGGCTTCATCCAAAGCATTCCCTAAGTGTTTTTTAGAATCTGACCCTGCCAGTCCAGTGGTTTCACCTGGCAGATCGATCCCCGTTTTAACTCCTAAACCAAACTGGTTAAAGTAGCCGCGCAATTTACTGAAAATATTAGGGTTCATGGTTAGCGCCGCACCCGGAGAATACTTGAAACCGGCCTCTTTCATTGCTAATTGCATCATGTACGAGTTAGAGGAAACTTCCAGTGCCGTCGAAGCATTAACCGCCATGTTTTGACCACCGTTTTTGTTAAACCATGAAGCCTTCTTGGTGCCACCAACGGTAATTGGCATATCAGTCATTGTGTTGTTAGTTGGCGTAATGACACCATCCATCAAGGCTCCAGAAACCATCGCACCCTTAACCACTGACCCCATGGTAATGGAGTTATTGATCGCACCCAATGCGTTATTAGTAATCTTTTGGGTGTGCGGATTACGGTCAACACCTGCCATCCCAATAATATTACCATTATTGGGGTTCATCACAACGGCATACGTCCCGGTTGAAACACCGCCGGCACCACCCTCAGCCTGCCGAACCAGCGATTGCAATTTCTTTTGGAAACCAGCGTTGATGGTCAATTGCAGATTATCACCCTTTTGACCGCCATAACGTTTAACTTCCTTCATGATCTTAGTCCCGGAAACCTCAACGTCGGTTTGAGACTTGCTGCCTCGTAAGACAGGCTCATACTGCTGTTCAAGATAACTTTGACCCACCGAGTCATTTCGGGAATATCCCTGGGCCAAATACTGATTGACTTTGTTATCTGGCAGCCCGATCTTTTCGGAAGAAACCGTTCCTAAAATACTCTTTAGGGAACTGCCGTACGGGTAGTCACGCGTCCAACTAGTCCCGACTTTTACGCCCGGCATTTGACCTAGATGTTCACCCACTTCAGCTAATTCCTTGCTGGTCACGCCAGTTTCCTTAATATAAGTGGTTGATAATGAATAAGCCCCACTCATCCTGGCATAAATCATGGCATCGTTTTTCTGCTGTTTATTTAATCTAAACTCAGAAGGATGCGCATACAAGTACTGAAGCTCTTTGTCGTTAGCATCCGACTGAACGCCGTTTTTGATGCCAGGAATTTTCGACTGGATCTGCTTTTCTCTGCTTGAAGATGCTAAGAAATAATCAGCCCGGTTACGCCGTGTTAGTGAACCTGTCGGCACCGACAGGTATTTCCCTAACCGGTTAGCTATTCGGTACATATCGGGGGCCATCACATTGACACCCTTGGTATAACTGATAGCTTGGTGGGTTTTATTGCCGACCAAAACACGACCAGTAGAATCAAAAATCATTCCTCGTTGAACGTTATTCGTTTCAACTGTGCTATCCGTCCGACTGACTTCAGCTTTCAACTGAGTGCCATGGAGAATTTGCAAATATGCTAATTGTGCTATTAACGCCGCAAATAAAAGCCCGACAATAATAAATAGGAAATTCATTCTGAACGGGATCTGAGCCGTTGTTGACGACTTGCTGCGAGACGTCCGGTGTTGAGTAACTCGACTAAAGAAATTTTTCAATGTCCTAACGCTCCTTATCTAACTTCATTATTCTACCAGAATTTTAGTAACGAAACCATTAACACTGAACGGTTTTAAAACTTTTTAGGAACTTTTTATGATATGCTAGTTACTTAGAATCATACTCGTAAAAGGATCGCTAATTTACGGGGTTAACGGAGGTTTTTATTTTTGAAATTATTTATTCACTGGATACGTCAACACGAAAAATTATCCCTCTTAACGCTGAGCTTCATCATTCCAGCTGCCGTAATGGCAGCCTACTTTTGTTACCGGGGAATGGGGCCGTTTGGCAGTTCAACGTTGCTGACCGTTGATCTCGGTCAGCAATACGTTGATTTTTTTGCTTACTTTCGCCACACCCTGCTGAGCCATCCCAGCGGTTTCTTCTACACTTTTCAAAAGGCGTTAGGCGGCGAAATGTTTGGCGTCTGGACTTACTACTTAATGAGTCCGTTCAACTTCATTCTGCTCTTGTTTTCAGATAAAACACTGCCCAGTGCGATTTTTTGGATTACCGTCCTCAAATACGGTGCTGCTGGTTTGAGTTTTGCCTGGCTTTTAATGAAAACAAAGGTGCAAAAACATCTGCCGGTTCTGGCCTTCTCCACCAGCTACGCCCTCATGGGCTGGATGGTGGCTAATCAGTTAAACCTGATGTGGCTGGACGCCGTCGTTATTTTACCGCTGATCATTTGGGGGATTATCCAACTCGTGGACACTGGCAAGATGCGGTCTTACGTTGGCTGGCTTGCGGCTCTTCTCATCATTAATTACTACATGGCTTACATGGTCTGTTTGTTCGCCGGTCTCTTCTTTTTGTGGTACTGGCTGTCACAGACTCATTCTGGCAAAGCTGCTTTTTCGTCGCTATACCGCTTCATCGCCGGATCAGTGCTGGCTGCGGGAATTGCCGCAGTCACCCTGCTGCCAACTTGGTATTCGCTAGGAATCAGCAAAAATCAGTATCTCCAAACGGACTGGTCAGCTAAGTTTGAGTACTTCCCGCCGAAAATGTTAGCCAAGTTCTTCATCGGCAGCTTTAATTTTAGTCAAATGCCGAAGGGAACCCCTAACTTGTTCATTGGCAGCCTGATGGTCCTGGGCGCAATCCTTTATTTTCTGCAAGCAGTGCATCCGAAAAAAAATCGGTGGCTGGCCCTACTGGTAACTGTCATCTTAGCACTGTCACTCTGTTTTGAACCATTGGACCTCCTATGGCACGGTATGCAGTTTCCCATCTGGTACCCGTACCGGTTCTCCTTTGTGGTCAGTTTCTGGCTGATCTGGTTGGCTGCCAATACGCTCAAGCCTGAATTTACACCAACCTTCAAACAGTTGATCATCCCCATTTTACTATGTACGGCCACGGTGATTTACGTCTGGGTTAACGTTGATCAATTTTCGTTTCTAAGTCAAAATCAAATGCTGATTGGCAGTTTGTTGCTAGTTGCTGCCTTCTGCTTAGTAGCTCTCCCCAACAAGCGGCCCTGGTTTTACCAGTTAGCCTTTGTCTTGTTTGCCGTGATTGAAATGACCAGCAGTGCCGCTACTAGCTTGAACCGTATCAGCTACGTCACAAAACCCGAATATCAAAACTACCAGCAGGTCTTATCCACTCAAGCGGCTGACGTGACTGATCATGATCATAGCTGGTACCGCATGACACCCACGTTTATGCGGACTAAAAACGACCCGCTATCCGGTCAATTCAACGGCGGTTCCGTCTTTTCATCCACTCTGGAGAAAAGTATGCCAACCTTCATGGGCAACATGGGAGAACCGGATGGTGATGGTTTCGTGACTTACAGCAACGGGACACTTTTGAGTGATTCACTTCTCAACATGAAATATGTCATTGACCGGCACACCAATTCCGGTACGTTGGGCACTAATGTTGTGAATCCCGTTTCTACCCGAACAGACTTAACTGACTATCAGCGTGTCCGTAAAGATGGGATGATTTCCACCTACAAGAATCCCTATGCTTTACCACTAGGATTTCTTTCCAGCAATAACATACTGAGTCTGGACAACTTCACCAAAGATCCGACTCAGTATCAGGCGAATCTCTGGTCAAGCTTAACGGGCAATCCTCAAGATGAACATCTCTTCGGTGCTCAAAACTTCGACCACGTTATTTTTCAAAACGTCAAACAGCAAACTAAACTCACCGGCGCAATTTTACAAAAAAACAATCTGGTCAAGCCTGGCGTGATTACCTTTAACTTTACGCCCAAAACCAATAACGCCTACTACCTGACGCTTGGCGCAAACCTGATCGACGATAATGTATCGATCAATCTCAATCACCATCCGCTAGCGCAGTACCCCACTTACCGCAATACCATCATCGTTAACGTTGCCGATCACCAAAAGGGAAAACCAGTTCAATTACAACTCACCTTGAAGAAGGCCACTCTGTGGCTGCAAAACTTCACCCTTTACCAGTTCAATAATCAGCAATTCGCTGCAGGACAAAAGAGATTAGCGGCTAATCCGCTAAAGGTGACTCAGCACAGTCAAAGCAGTCTGACCGGCTCAGTTGACGTTAAATCGAACGACAGTACTTTAATGACCACTATTCCTTACAGCAAGGGCTGGCATGTCGCGGTTGATGGCCATGCTGCAAAGGCGGTCAAAGTCGCTGGCATCTTCACCGCTTTAAAGCTTCAGCATGGTCGCCATACGATCCGCTTTCGATACTGGCCGCCAATGTTGACTACCGGTTTGATCATGACTTTAATCAGTCTGAGCATTTGCGCGTTTTCCATTTATAAACAGCAACGTCACCATTAACTGATCACTGAAATTCAAAAGGGGCTCGCCGAATTATCACAACCACGATAATTCAGCAAGTCCCTTTTGTATATAAACTTCACTATATTTCGCCGTTTTCAACGTAGTTATACTTCGGTCCATCCTCACTGGGATCATAGTTAATAATCAAGTCATAACCCTTGAAAAACCAGCGGTCATCCTCTGGAACATAGTAGTTAACCCCATCTTTTTTGGTGATGGCATATGGCTTATCTGGATGATCATCCGGCGTCATCGCTAACGAAAAGCCATCGTGGACCGGCGTGCTGCCGTACACTTTGCCATAGAAACGAACACCGCGACCGTCTGATAGCCCCATTTCACTATGAAACCATTTGCTTGCCTGATCAGTAACAATAATTTTCATGAGAGGTTTCTCCTTTATATGCAAATAATGATTGCGCTTTCATTCGACTCATTTATAACCTATTTTTCACATCAGTGCAAGTTAAAGCACCTCATCGCAGGCTTGGCAGATGCACCCAACTCAGATTCCAGCTACTTAACCTACTAAAAAAGTGTCTGTCCCGACAACGTTCGCCGGAACAGGCACTATTAGATTAAACGCTGGCATTTACCGAGTTTTCTCACACAAGCTTTAAAAACTTGGTAAATTTACGAAGCGGATTCGACACTTAGAATTTTAACTTTCATGTCGCCTGCTGGAATGGCGATTGTGACTTCTTCGTTGACCTTGTGGCCTAACAGGCCCTTAGCAATTGGTGAATCATTAGAAATTTTGCCTGACATTGGGTCAGCCTCAGCTGCACCAACAATCGTGTATGATTCAGGATCTTCATCAGGTAATTCCTTGAAAGTCACCTTTTTACCAACATTGACTTCGTCTTTGTCAGTGCCATTATTATCAACCACATCAGCATACTGTAGCATGTGTTCAATCGTCGTGATCCGGCTTTCAAGCATACTCTGTTCGTCCTTAGCAGATTCATACTCGGAGTTTTCAGAAAGGTCCCCGAACCCACGCGCAATTTGTATACGTTTGATTACTTCGGGACGTTTGTTCATCTTTAAATCTTCTAATTCTTTTTCCAGTTTGACCTTACCATCAGCGGTCATTGGATAAGTTTTTTGTTCAGCCAAAATAGCACCTCATTACATTTTATAGTTTTCTGTCGCTTACAATAGCATGTGAAAGTCATCCGTGCAAGCGATATTCATCATTTTTTGAACCTATTTGCTGGGACGGCCATTTTTCTTCTGAGCTAAAATCGAACGGATCTTAGTGGTCAAAAGATCGATCGCCACCTGGTTTTCGCCGCCCTCTGGGACGATCAAATCTGCGTAGCGTTTGGTTGGCTCAACAAATTGGTGATACATCGGTTTAACCGTCGTTAGATACTGCTTGATAATACCGTCTAAATCACGGTGACGTTCTTTAATATCGCGTTGAATTCGCCGAATAATGCGAATGTCATCATCCGTATCAACAAATACTTTAATATCCATTAAATCACGCAAACGTTCGTCATCCAAAATCAAGATTCCTTCCAGGATGATCACATCTTTAGGTTCTTGATGAATCGTCTGAGAACTGCGGGTATACTGTGCGTAATCATAAACCGGTTTTTCGATGGCCTGGTTATCACGCAGTTGTTTGATGTGCTTGATCAATAAATCAGTATCAAATGCCAATGGATGATCGTAATTCACTGCTTTACGTTCAGCCATCGTCATATTGGCCTGATCATTATAATAAGCGTCTTGCTGCAAAATCATGATTGATTCATTTTGCAATTGGTCGTAGATTGCGCGACTAACAGTAGTCTTTCCACTGCTAGAACCACCGGTAACACCGATGATCACTGGTCTTGACTGTTGTACTGACATGATTTAAGTTGACCCCTTCAATATAAAAATTATCTAACTAGTTATTCACTTTGGACAATGATGACACACGTTTGTTATGTTCAGACAGCGACTTTGAGAAGTAAATCTTGCCAGTCTTGGTATTGGCGACGAAGTAAAGATAGCCCTTACTTCGATCAGACGGATTTAGCACTGCTTGAATCGCTGACATACTAGGATTATTAAATGGTCCTGGTCCGTAACCCGCAAATTTATACAGGTTATACGGCGAATCTGATTGAAGGTCCTTCGATGAAAGATGCTGCTTGTGGTGCCCGATTGCGTATTCCACCGCAACGTCAGATTGAAGCGGCATCCCTTGAGCAATACGGTTAAAGAAAACCCCAGAAATTTGACGGCGGTAAGATTGACTCACCCCTTCACGTTCAACTAATGAGGCCAGGGTCATGACTTGCTGAACCGTCAGCTTCTGCTTCTTGATCTTTTTATAATACG
Organism: Secundilactobacillus pentosiphilus; assembly: GCF_002217985.1. Classification (GTDB taxonomy): domain Bacteria; phylum Bacillota; class Bacilli; order Lactobacillales; family Lactobacillaceae; genus Secundilactobacillus; species Secundilactobacillus pentosiphilus. Next base: position 93,102 of record NZ_BCMI01000008.1, on the reverse strand, counting down.
GAGACAGTTCATCGTTGGTGTGGGCCACCATCTGATTAACTAACCCCTTCAGGGACATATGCTTATTAACGATATAAGTTGCTGGGTACAGGTATCCTTCAAGGTGATAGCGTACGCCTTTAGAAGTCATTGATGAAGACAGCAAATCAGGATACCGCTTTTCAAGTGATTTCATATAGGACTGATTCTTCATTAAACTTAAAAATTCGGCCTTACTGAAATCAGTGGTTGACGAAATCTTATTTGCGATATCCGCAATACCAGCGCCCTCAGGAATCAACACTTTACCCCTAGAACTTTGAATCGGCTCGCTGGTACCACCTTGCTGCAAACGTTTCGCAACTTGATTTAACGTCATGGATGCTTTTAGCTGGTAATAACCGGCTCTCAATTCCGAGTAGTTATGCGATTTAACGTAGTAATTAAAAACTGAACCGTTTTTCACGATCTTTTTATCTTGTAAAATCGAACCAATTTGTTTGCTGGAAGCTCCCATAGGAATATCAACTTGTACGACTTCTTCGCTCTTGGGATTCAGCGGCTTGAGTGCCGACTGAAAGTAATGATAGAAAACGACGCCACTAACGATCAGCAAAATTACTAAGACACTGACGACCCCCGTAATGATTTTTTGTCCAGTAGACATTTTCTTCTTCCCTGGCCGTTTGGAAGTGGGCTGCTTGTCGTTATCCAAAATATTTCCTCCGTTCCGTTCTTTCAATATCTGCACCATTATACAAGATTTTAAGTGCCAGTGCAGTAAAAATATGGCGAACTTAAGAATTTTGAAATAGACTGATGAAATGTTAACACGTCATTCTGTCAAAGCAAAAAACGTTAGAACAGCATTACGTTGCTAATTCTAGCGTTTTTTGAATAACGGATCGATCTTCCCTGATCATTGATTCCGACCCGTGTTATTGAATGAAGTCTCATCCAGTAAGGGGGTTCACATTATCTAATTTCTGCGCCCAGTTCACTGGTTAGTGTCTTTTGAACCTTTTCAAAGGCGTGGTTGACTTCGTCATCAGTTAACGTGGCGTTTGGATTTTGATAGGTCAGTGTATAGGCCAAGGATTGCTTACCGCTTGGCAGGTTCTTCCCATCATAAATGTCAAACAGCGCAACCGACTTCAGGTAAGCGCCGCCCCGTTTCTGAATCTGCGCTAAGACTTGCGCATTAGTGACGGATTTGTCGACCAGTAACGCCACATCACGCGTAATGGAAGGATACTTGGAGATTGGTTCAAACTGGTCCATATCCTTCGGCATGTCAATCAGTGCATCCAAATCTAATTCAAAGACGTAGGTTTGGTTGATCTTATAAGCTTCAGCAACGGTTGGGTGAACCTGACCAATAAACCCAATGTAGTGACCGTGAATCGTAATATCAGCAGTTCTTCCCGGATGCATTTCAGGGTAACGGTCAGTAGCAACGAATTCAACGTCGCCCTTAATAGCCAGGTTATCCAAGTACTTTTCGACAATTCCCTTGAGTTGATAGAAATCAACAGCATTGTTCTTCGCGTTTTTCAGCGGATCGACAATTAATTGACCGCTAACTGCACCAGCGATGTGTTCGTGTTCACTAGGGCGTACCTGGTCGGCAGCATCTTTGTAGAAGACCCGCCCCTGTTCGTACAGGGCAACGTCCTTCACACGGCGAGCGTTATTATAAGCAATGTCATCCAGTAAGCCACTGATCAGATTCATCCGCAAGGTTGTATGATCAGCTGTCATTGGCCAGCTTAACTGGGTTTCAGAACTTTCACGCATCATAAACTGACCCGCTTTAGTCTCGGTTGTCAAGGCGTAGGAAATGGCTTGATTAAGGCCCAGTGCTTCCAGAACGTGCCGCGAATCCCGCATCAACTTCTGCTTTTCGGTTAAGGCACCAACCGTTGTTGGCCCACTGGGCAGAGTTGATGGAATCTTATCATAACCGTAGATCCGGGCAACTTCCTCCAGCAGATCAGCCGGAATATGAATGTCCCAGCGAGTAGAAGGCACGCTGACGGTGTAAGTTTCGCCATCAACTTGCACACCAAATCCCAGCCGCTTAAAGATGTCTGCAACTTGATCCAGTTTCAGGTCAGTACCCAGTACGTGGTTTACCCGTGACAAAGTGACCTTGACGATAACGTCTTTCACGTCATAGCTTGAGCCCGTGACGATTCCCTTTAACACGTCGCCATCAGCCAGTTCGTGCATCATTTCAGCTGCCGCGTCAGCTGCTTCTTCAACGCCGCCACGGTCAACGCCACGTTCAAAGTGCTGCGAAGCATCGGTATGGAGGTTTTGGCGCTGAGCGGTCTTCCGAATCAAAGTCGGTGTGAAAACGGCTGATTCAATGGCTACCGTAGTCGTGTGATCATCGATTTCAGAATTCAAACCACCCATCACACCAGCTAAGGCAATTGGTTTTTGGTCGTCGGCAATCACGATGTCTTTTTCATTCAGTTCATGTTCTTCTTCATTCAGAGTCGTCAGTTTCTCACCCTTTTGGGCGTAACGGGCCTTGATCGTAGAACCAGAAACCTTACCGTAATCGAAGGCGTGCAGTGGTTGACCATACTTCAACAAAATGTAATTTGTGACATCAACCACGTTATTAATGGGCCGCATACCGGCATTCCATAACTTAATTTGCAACCAACGGGGACTCGGCTGAATCTTCACGTTTTCAACGACCCGCATTGTATAAATGGGTGCTAAATCTTTATCAACGTCCAGAGAGACTTTATCAGCTGCTGGCGTTGAAACTTCTTCCACTTGAGGGTGGTTAAGCTGAGGTGTCTGGTCGTAAATGGCACCCAAATCGCGAGCAACACCGTAAACACTCAGCATGTCACCACGGTTAGGCGTAACGTCCACGTCGATGAGATAATCGTCCATACCTAAGTATGGGAAAACGGGTTCGCCAACCTTCGCGTCGTCTTGCAAGAAGTAAATCCCATCGGCCCATTCCTTCGGCACAACGTCTTTTGAAAACCCGATTTCATCTAAGGCACAGATCATCCCGTTAGAAACCACACCGCGCATCTTAGAGCGCTTGATTTTGACGTTGCCGCCAATTCGTGATCCTGGTAAGGCCACAATGACTTTCTTATCCGCCGCAACGTTGGGTGCGCCGCAGACGATTTGGGACAGTTCCTCATCGCCGACATCGACTTGGCAAACTTGTAAGTGATCTGAATCAGGATGCGGCTCCATAGAAACAATTTTACCAACGACGATTTTCTTTAAACCGTCGCTGGGTTGCGTCACTGAATCGACTTCAACGGAGGAACGTTCGATTTTTTCACCCAAATCTTTCGGTGAAGCTTTAAGATCTAAATATTCTTGTAACCAACTGTAAGAGATTTTCATTTTGGCTGATTATCCTTTCTTTGAAAATTGGGTGAGGAAACGAACATCGTTCAAGTAGAAGTTGCGGATGTCGTCTACACCATACTTCAGCATTGCAAACCGGTCTGGACCAAGGCCAAAGGCAAAGCCACCGTACACTTCGGAATCCACGCCAGCCATCTCAAGGACGTTCGGGTGCACCATTCCGGCACCCAGAACTTCGATCCAGCCAGTATACTTGCAGACTGCGCAGCCCTTGCCACCACAGTTGAAACAAGTAATGTCGGCTTCAACAGACGGTTCCGTAAATGGAAAGTAGCTTGGCCGCAACCGAATATCGAACCGGTTACCGAAGAGTTCATGGGCAATCAATTCAAGGGTCCCCTTTAAATCTGCCATCGTAATGTGCTTGTCGATCACGATTCCTTCCACTTGGTGGAACTGGTGGGAGTGGGTTGGATCATCGGTATCCCGACGATAAACGACCCCTGGTGAAATCATCTTTAACGGGCCCTTGCTGAAATCGTGCTTTTCCAAGGTTCTAGCCTGCATTGGCGAGGTTTGCGTCCGCATTAAAATATCCTTTGTGATGTAGAACGTATCCTGCATATCACGTGCTGGATGATCCTTTGGCAAGTTCATCATTTCAAAGTTGTATTTGTCTTCCTCGACTTCTGGACCAGTTAAAACCTGGTAACCCATGCCGATGAATAAATCTTCAATTTGATCGATAATTTGTTGAATAACGTGAGGCTGCCCTTGAGCAACTGGTTTACCAGGCAATGTCACATCGATCTTTTCGTTAGCCAGCTGCTTGTTTAGTCTGTCCTTCTTTAATTCGTCACGCCGTGCTTCAATGGCACCTTGCAGTTCATCTCTGACGGTGTTAGCAAACTGACCAAACTTCGGCCGCTGGTCAGCAGGTAAATCACGCATGCCGCGAAGTGCTTGTGTGATTGGCCCCTTTTTACCTAATAACTCCACCCGCAGTGCGTCTAAGTTCTTTAGATCCCCTACGTCTTTAATATCTTGTTTCCGTTGCTGCCGGATCTTTTCCAGCTGATCGATCAGTGTCATGTCTGACCCTCCTTAACAAAATAAAAAAACTCCGTCCCTAAATAAAGGGACGAAGCTTTCGCGGTACCACCCTTGTTTACTTTAATAAAGTACACTCGGTAATTTAATAACGGTCAATTAACCGGAAGATTATTTGTTACCTCAGTAACGCCCAACCTCTGCTTAGAAAGTGAATTCATTCTTATCAAACTGCGAACTTCCACTAAAACGCCCGCATCTCTTGGATTGAATCAGAATTACTGGTCTTTCGTCATCGCATTTTTCCAATTTACACAACCACTAGTTTACAGCGGTTGGTGGCATTGGTCAACCTTAGGAGCAGATTGATTTTGACACCATTTTTCTGACCAGCCGTGAATTGACTTCATCACGCTTGCTAAATCCTGACCCTTTTCGGTCAGCGCATATTCAATCAGCGCAGAATTCCGGTAGGTCTTCCGCATCACGATGCCATCACTTTCTAATTCCTTAAGGCGTTCAACTAACACGCGGTCGGAACACTTACTGACCTTATTAGCGATGTCTTTAAATCGTTGTGGTCCGAGATTTAATAATACATCGATTATAAGACCGTTCCACTTTTTACCTAAAATCGAAAACGTCCATTCAAACTTCGGGCAAAGCTCGAAGTCCGTGACGTCAATGGTCTTGTCAACGACTTGATCCATATCAACACCCCTAATCTAGTCCGATTACTTGTCTAATAAATTCAATACACGGTCAATATTACGTTTCCGCCAAGCCATGACCCGTTTTCGCATCGGTGATAAGAACTCAACAACCGCTTCTTTATCATCAACTAAACTGACGATCACACTTTCGCGATACTTTGGTAACGCAGCCGTAGCCCCCCACATATGCTTGAGGATGATGTCTTTTTCCATCGGACTAAGTTCAGTCAGTTTCTCTGCGTTTCGTAAAGCCACCCGTGGATGAATGAAAGCGTGAGAACCTAAGTTAAACTTAGTTGTCCGCCAGTCATAGTAAAACAAATCGTGCAATAATCCAGCCCGTGCAGTGGCACGAACATTCAAATGATGCTTTTTGGCAATTAAGTAGCTATCGTAAGAAACGGAGATGGAATGATCTAACCGGTTGGAGTGGTGGTGCTGGGTATAATTGGCCAGTTTTTGAACTTCTGGCTTAGCCAGCAAATCACCGACTAAAGCAACGTATTCTGAGTCTTGGCGCCAATCATTTCTTGTCATACAACGCTTCCTTTACTTTTAGTAAGTTTATAATCTACGTAAACTATACTTAATGTAACATAATATTGCAAGCAAAATACCCTAAATGACGGGACTTAAGCCAAATTTTGGTTCAGTTTAAACATGAGTATACCCGCGGCGACCGCAACGTTCAAAGACTCCGCCTGACCCTTAATTGGAATGTACAGGTTAGCCGTTGTTTGGGTCATTAACTTTTCAGCCATTCCCTGCCCTTCATTGCCTAAAACCAAACCGAATTCAGCTGGCGGCGTGACCGTGCTGTAATCCTTGGCATTCTCATTCAATGCTGAACCATAGACGGGGATGTTTCTGGCCTGTAAGGCACTGATCCAGTCCTCAAGGTTACTATGGGTCAACTGAATGTGAAACTGACTGCCCTGCATTGACCGAATAACTTTTGGTGTATAACGGCTAGAGGTTCCGTCGCCAAAAACGACTCCCCTAAAACCGGCCGCATCCGCAGTTCGAACCATCGTACCAATGTTTCCCGGGTCTTGAATTCGGTCTAGCAGCAACCATGCGCCAGTTGCCGTTTCCGGATCAACGTGTTCAGCTGCTAGGATATCCAACACGGCAAAAATACCCTGCGGCGTGACCGTGTCAGACAACTTTTTCGCAATTTCATCCGTGATTTCAAAGGTTTCAACGTTGTCTGGAAACTGGTGCTGGTGAATATTTAACTGTTCAGCAGTCGCCATAATTTGAACCACTGGCTGTTCAGCTGCAATGGCATCGCCAACAATATGCCACCCTTCTACCAGGTATTGGTGGAATTTTTGGTGCCCTTTTTTGGTGCTCAAGTGTTGCCATTTTTTGACTTTTGCGTTTTGAGTCGACGTAATTTCTTCGATCATGAATTCCTCTTCTTTCCGATTTTTGTTACTATTGACCATAATATCACGATTAAGGAGTGTTTTGATGAAATCAGTGACAATTTCAATTCACGGGCGGGTCCAAGGGGTCGGATTCCGCTGGACAACGGCGCGCTTAGCCAACCGGCTCCAGGTCGTTGGCTGGGTTAAAAATGAGCCGGATGGGTCAGTAACAGTACGCGCACAGGCTGATGAAACCAGTTTAAACGCTTTTATCGAAGCGTTAAAGAAATCACCAACACCCTACGCTAAAGTCAGCCGCTTAACAATAACTGACAAAAATGTTGAAGACTTTAAAAAGTTTACCATTACCGATTGAAAAAGCCCTTCATATCAAGTAAGATTTATCTTGTTGTCATCTTTAGAGAACTTCGCTACTATAGTATAATAAAGAATTTGTTCAGAAGGGATTTGAATAAAAGTAAATGAAATCAAAAAAGCCTTTACAACTGGGTCTAGCGGTGGCCGCACTGTTACCGCTGCTGAGCGGCTGTGTGCAACGTACCAAGAGCGGTAAGCCGTACGGACTGGTCTACGATTACCTCGCAGTTCCCGGACAGCACGTGATGGAGTGGCTAGCTAATATGCTGGGCCATTCCTATGGCTGGGCCATTATCGTTGTGACCGTGGTCGTTCGAATGGTATTGCTGCCGTTAATGGTACGGCAATTACGCAGTTCAACGGTTCAGCAGGAAAAAATTTCAGCCATTAAACCACAGATGACTGAACTGCAAAAGCGACAAAGAGAAGCTGCCACACCCGAAGAGAAAACCGCTGCTAGTCAAGAGATGATGCAGCTTTATAGCCAAAACGGTATCAGCATGACCGGTGGCATTGGCTGCCTGCCTTTGCTGATTCAAATGCCGATTTTCGCGGCACTGTACGCAGCGATTCAATACTCACCGGAACTTTCCTCATCGACTTTCATGGGAATCCCGCTGGGAAAATCTTCAATCCTGCTCGCCGTTCTTTCGTTTTTGGCCTATCTTCTGCAAGGTTACTTGTCAATGATTGGGATGCCTGCTGACCAACGAAAAGCCATGCGAATGACGATGGTGGTTAGTCCCGTCATGATCCTGTTCTTCACGATTTCAACGTCTGCCGGTTTAGGTCTTTACTTCTTCATCGGTGGTATCTTCGCCTGTGTCCAAACACTGATCATTAATTTGTATCGGCCACGGATCCGGCGCGAAATCGAAGCAGAAATGAAAAAGAACCCGCCGAAGATCGTTAAGCCTAAGCCAGTTGCTGCTACTCCGAATCCAGCAACACCTAAGTCAACGGTTCAACCAAGTATCGTTGCGCAAGATAAGCATAACCGGAATCGGAATGCTGGCAAACAGCGTCACCATTAATAAAAATAGAGATATAAAAGAGAGTGTGCCACAACTCGGTAGATTCCAGAATTTAACGTAAAAAAACGTATTCCGTCGAACTTTGTCGGAATACGTTTTTTTGCGTTAAATGGCCGGAATCTGAGTTGTGGCGCAGGTTAGACTAGATTAAAGTATTGAGCAAAAGCAACCTTTAAATTGTCTTTAAGTCAAGAAACCAAATAAAATTTTTATCAATATAGACTTAAGTCACAGCCCCTTTTTCGTTTACGGACGTCTTTGCGGCGTCAAAATATTTTTAATAACACCCATACCATAAAAGATTGCCGCCAGCCAGGGTAAAAACGGCATTAAAAACGCCCCAATCGCACTCACGACTGCCCCTGCTGAAGTTGCCGTAACCGCGTCTTGATACATGACAACGGCGAGGAGAACCGTCAATACCGCCGTAATTATCCCCCAGCGTTTAAATTTTTGCCCGCCGAAGGCATGGTGCGTGACGGCTTTTATTAGACCGCCGATTACCATAGCAGTAGCAATGCCTAATACGCCTAAAGCAATAAAATAAACGTCAACGGTTCTTCCTAAATGAGTTTGATTAAAAATCTGATCAAGTTGAATCCCCTGCCCCCTAATGATTCGCCTAGTAACTAGATAGCAAATTAAACTGGGGATGATCAGGATACTGCCCGTTTGGAACTCACGGTTGGAAACTAAATGATGGCTCCCCTTTTTTGCCGGTTTGCGAAACCGCGGTTGCGGGGCCTCCTGGTCTGCCTCAGTCTCCTTGGCAGCTGAAGGTGTCACTTCACTGAATTGCTGGTCGTCACGGCCGTTTTTGGGCTCAGTCGGCTTCCGTTCCAGAAAGGTATTTCGACCAGTCAATAACGGATACAAGTAAGTGGTCAGGATAAACAAACCAAAAAACCACCACCGCCACGCATTAAATAATAGGCTAATCACGTAAAACAGTAGGATAAACCAGCCGTTATTCAACACGAATTGGCCAACTTGCCTAAGGTGCGTTAGGTTGGGAATCAACCGGTACTGCCAATGATTCGATGAACGTCCCTTTCGACGCGGCAGTGAGGTGTGATCCCTTGTCCGCCGGGATGGAATCGCTGTTGAGTTATCAGTTAATTTGAAGCCGCACTCCGGACAGAATGGTGATCCTGAAGGAATTGAGCGGCCGCAGTTTGGGCAAATGATTGCTGCCATTTTTGTCACTCCGATCTACGAATAGGTTCTTTAACCTAAGTCTACTATACGTAATTTTGGTGAACTTTGATTCGAATTTTCGAAAAATTAAGAGAAATAAAAGCGTTCGCCATTTAATCACAAAAGCAGATCCCTGCGTCTCCGGAACCTGCTTAGGTTTGTCAATGTGTTGTATTCACCACTTGTCGTTTTCTTGCTGCTTAGCCTTTAAGGACTTATAAAAGCCTTGCCATTCATGAGCTCTAAGACGTTGCCACTGTTTAAAAGCGATGCCGATAAGCAAAGGCACCGCGGTGGCAATGAACACCTGCATCCAAAACAAACTGGTCGCTTGAGTGGTCCTGAGTATATCTAAAATCATTTTATGCATATACATAATGATCAAAGTGTGTTTGCCGGCTAACGATAATATTCTGGCAATCAACTGCACGGGAAATAAGACCACTTTGGCAGCTGAGTGGGTAAATTTTAAAGGAAAAGCAATCATTCTGCTGATACCAAACACCGCCAAGCAGCACAAAATAGGAATGATACCGACCATTAAAGCTAACTGAATGTGAGTTGCCGGAACTTTGTCAAACGAAGCCGTAATTTGGTGACTGCGCATGAAAAGAATAAAGGAAAACTTTTCCGTTTTCAACTGTACAAACAGCCAGTAAACGGCCACTGCCGAAGGCAAAAAAACGTACCATTTAACTAAGTAATGCTTGCAGAAATAAAATAGATTATAGCCAATCAGCATGTAAGCCATGACCAATACCGCAATGTCCATGTCCCAGGGTGCAGTCACAACGCCCAAAAACTGAAATTTAGTTTCTTGAACATAGCTGGTGGACCAATAAATAAAGTACGCGGCAATCACCAATTGCAACGGTTTAAACCGAATCAGACTGATAATCACAGTGGTCCCAATGATCCCTAAAATATAGGTTTCCGGGTACCAGAAAATCGTTGTGTAATGTCCCAACGTTTTACCACCATAAAAGAGTTTGAGAACGTAAACCAAACTATAGGTGATCGACTTATTATGAATAAATTTATACGCAATAATCAGCAGCAACCCAGCCACAAAGTAACTGCGTAAAATCGGCAGGACCTTTTTCTTGAAAAAAACGGTGACCCTTTCGATATCCACTAAGTTAATGGATCTGAGAAAAAAGCCGCTGATCAAAAAGAATAGCGGCATGTGCCACCAATAAATAAAATTGTACCAGTATCGGTCGACTTGACCAAGTTCCACATAAGGCAGCAAATTATGCCCGCAAACAACTGCCACCATGCCGATTCCTTTGGCAATGTCCAGCCAAACGATCCGGCGCCGTTTATGAGGAGCAGGTTGCTGATTTGATTCATCGTCGTTATTGGCTGACAAATATTGAGGTTTGCTATCCTGAGTAAAATTCATAATAAACACCTTCACCACCATACATTATCCAACTTTAACGAACCACACCTAAACACCCTTATTAATATAATAAGAAGTTCTTAATTAAACGATTAACTTTTAAGTTATTAACGTGTAAAAGACTGTGCTGGGCCTTCGAACCGGTAACTTGCTTTTCTTGATAACTCATTTTAACGTTGCTCGTTTTAACCAAATATCCTAATGACCGTGCACTTACCGTGGTCACGAGGCCATCACTATCCGTACCGTCTTCTAAGTTACCGTAGATATTCAAAATAGAAAGGCCCATCGGTAGGCGGTGCCGATACTTTAAAAGATGCCGATATTCCGGCCTTTCAATTTTAGGACGACCATTTTTTTCAAAGGAATTTTCACCCACATGGTCATCCCATAAGCGACCGATCTGTGTCTTATACGCCGGTTGGTCTGACTTATGTAGATCTAAAATCCCGTTAAAGGGTCCCGCAATCGTTACTAAGCGGTTCGGGATAATCCGACGGGTTTGATTTAAGTGAGTTTCAAAATAATTAATCCAGGCGTAAGCCCCCATTGAATGGCCAATCGCATCGTAACTCTTAATGTGATATTGGCGATTAAGTTTAGGCATGATTTTGGCTAACATGTCGCTGTAATAAAACTCACCCGCGTGATTCTTAGCGATAACGATTGGAATGATAATTCTTTGCGTCACAGTCGGTTGGTATTTCCCAATCAAATGAACGTGGTTCTTTTTATCAACGTAAATAATCAACTGCTGCTTGGCAGTACGGCTTTGGTTCAAGCTAGCAGCAATGTATTTTTCTGAATTGTAAGTTCCTCCAAAGCCGTGCAGCAGCAAGATAGGCCGTTTGGAATCCTTAGACTCCTTATTATTGGAATCTTCTTGAATTTGCTGTTCCTGTTTAGCCACAGTTTGGTTTTGCTGCTTTAGGGTATTGACCATTTGTGTTGTTTGCTGCTGAGTACGAACGGCCTGCTGATGAAGGTGATACTGGTGAAAAAGGAAGAATAATAACCCGAAAAAAAGCACCCCCAGCAAAGCTAATAGCCACTTGTTTTTCAACGGGTGACGGCTAACCTTCTTGAGGTGAGCAACAACCCCTTGCCCTCGGGGTTGGCTTTTTTCTTTCTGAGAGTCTTGCGCTGAACCTGCCACGTTGGTCTTTAATAGATAACCGCATTTAGGACAGGTAGCAGCATCTGCAGGAATCGACTTCCCACAGTTTGGGCAAATCATTGTTGCCATGTGGTTCACTCCAATCTACGAATAGCTTCTTGAATTATGTTACCACTATCAGAAATCTTTGTGTATATTGACAGAAAAGATGACATAATGATGAAATATTTCCGCAACATTGCGAATGCTTTAAAATTTTCACCATTAAATCCGTTCAATATTAAGCATACGTTATCATCAATTGATAGAACTAAAAAACGGCCTTCACTTTGGAAAGCCGTTTTAAAATTTAATTACCAGATTAAGGCTCATTTCTATCCGTCATGACGCTTATCAGATTGAGCCGCTTTTTCGTCATGTTCAGCGGTTGACGATTCACTGGCACGATAGACACCAGGAATATCTGACGTCGAATCACCCGCTGGATCAGCCCCCAAGTTAGTTGCTAAGGAATCACTGGTCGAACGTTCTTCTTCGTCTTCTTCCTTGGCATGATCCAGTTGAATTTTAATGTCTTCTGAAATTAATGGCAGTTCAATTTGAAAAATTGAACCATAGCCTAAGGCACTTTCGATACTGATCTTGCCGTGATAGGCCTCCACCAGCCGTTTAGCAATGGACAAACCTAGCCCGTTACCGCCCTTGTTACGGCTGCGGGCTTTATCGACCCGGTAGAACCGGTTAAAAACCCGTTGACGGTTTTCTTCTGAAATACCTTCACCAAAATCCTGAACGGCGATTTGAGCAACGTGCCCGCTGGAAGATAAAGACAAGTGAATTTCCTTGCGCTTCACCGAATACTTCACAGCGTTATCCAGCAGAATGATCAATACCTGTTCCAAGTGGTTACGGTAAATTTGCGAATAAGCATGCTGCTTGACATCGTCATCTAAGATAAACGTAAAGTCCGGGTGGATCATCTTGAAATCGTTAAAGACTTGGTTAACGACTTCTTTAATATCGGAAGTTTCGTGATTCATCGTGATCTGAACCTGCTCAGCCCGCGTGAGATCCAGCATTTCAGTAACCAGGCTTTGCATCCGTTTGCTTTCCTGCATCGCTGCAGAAAGTGATTCGTTTAAGACCTCAGGATCATCTTTACCCCACCGTTGCAGCATCTCGATGTGCCCCTGAATAACGGCAACAGGGGTTCGCAATTCGTGAGAAACATCCCCCACAAATTGCTGTTGCTGATCGATGTAGCGCTGCATCTGGTCCAGCATGTCGTTGAAAAGTTCACTCAGGTCGGATAACTCATCGTTCCGACGTGTCACCGGCACCCGTTCATCAGACTGCGGGTCCGACCGTACTGCCCGCATGGTCTTGTTAAGTTCAGTAATGGGTTTAAGTAACAGATCTGCGAGACAGTAACTGAAGATGGACGCCACGAACACGGCTGAGATCACTAACACAAACAAGATTAAAGAAAAGCGATTGCGCGCCGCCTTATATTCCGTCATGGCGTTAGCAACTTGGACATAGCCCAGCAAGTGATGGCCATTCTGCGAGTAAATTGGGGCACGCCCGACTAAACCGCTGAAACGACCGGTGTTCTCCATTTTCATTTCCCGTTTGCCAGACAGCCGACTATTATCAACGTGGGGATTACGGGAGTTGAAAATTTCCTTTTTTTGAGTGTTATAAACTGAAACACCAGTGCTGTCGCGAGACAGATCCGTGATGATCGAATTTTGGTAAATATTGGTAGTACCTGAAACTGAGCCGCTGGGTTGATTCAAATTAGGCTGCAGGGCATTGCTAACGGACGAAGCCGTAAAGTGCCCCTGAAGATTATCTACCCGGCTAATGACGGTATCCAAAGTACTACTGACATGGGTCCGCTCCTGTTGCAGCAAAACCCCTGACAATCCCTGAAACATCAGCACGGAAAAAACCACAAAGATAAGAAAGACGCCGGTTGCACTACCCAGCGCCCACTTCCACTTCATCGAAAAACGATGCCGTTTTTTTAAGTTTGTTTCATTATTACTGGTCTCACTCATGAACGCATCACGTACCCAGTACCACGGACCGTTTGAATGTAACTTTTCTCACCCGGCCGGTCAATTTTATTACGTAAGTAACGCACGTAAACGTCAACTACGTTAGTTTCAACTTCTGATTCATAACCCCAAACTTTGTTTAATAAAACGTCGCGGGCAAGTACCACGTTAACGTTTTCCATCAAAGTCAGCAGTAATTCATATTCACGCTTAGTCAGGTTAATCACCTCATCACCGCGACGAACAACCCGGTTTTCCTTTTCGATGGTCAGATCTTTATAAGTGACCGTTGTCTGCTTGAAGTCCTTTTGTTCACTTTCAATGTGAATCCGCCGAAGCAAGGCACGAACACGGGCCAGTAGTTCTTCAATAGCGAATGGTTTAACAATGTAGTCATCAGCACCGTGATCAAACCCGGAAACCCGGTCAATAACAGAATCGCGAGCCGTCATCATAATGATTGGTGTACTCTTCACTTCTCGAATACGACGAGCGACATCAATACCGTTTAGCTCAGGTAGCATTAAATCAAGGAGTATAACGTCAAAGTCTTCGGCTAAAGCGGCATCCAAGCCAGTTCGACCGTTAAACTGCACCTCGGTGTCATAACCTTCATGCTTTAATTCTAGCTCCACAAAACGAGCTAAGTTCTTTTCATCTTCAATAATTAAAATTCGACTCATTTTAACGAACTCCTCTTATTTATAGTTTTCGTATTTATGCTCATAAAAACTTCTAGCACACCGATAATAGTGTACCATACTGTCACTCAAATTACTTTTCCATCTTACTATATAAATTAAAATTTGGCGAATTTTATACTACTGAATGAAAAAAATTATCATTTCAAGGATTTAGTGAAAAAGTTTTTTTCATAATTCGAATTTAAAAGTACTTAAAAGTACCATTTAGATACGGATAACAAGTGTTTTCTTGAATGTTAAAATTTTGAAATTGATTATTTTTGCTCAAAATATCACTTGAACTTTCTGATTCGATGTGTTTAAATAACATTGTGAAATCATAAACGAAAGAGGTAATTGTATAATGAAAGCTGCTGTTGTGCGCGACCCAGTTGATGGGTATGTTGATATTAAGGATGTCAAGCTTCGTGATTTAAACTATGGTGAAGCATTAGTTGATGTTGAGTATTGTGGTTTATGTCATACTGACCTTCACGTTGCCGCTGGTGACTTTGGTAAAGTTCCTGGCCGTATCATTGGTCACGAAGGTGTTGGTATCGTTTCTAAACTTGGTGAAGGCGTCACAAACTTAAAGATTGGTGACCGTGTATCTATCGCCTGGTTCTACAACGGCTGTGGCCACTGTGAATATTGCTTAACCGGTCGCGAAACACTTTGCCGTAACGTCAAGAACTCCGGCTTCACTGTTGATGGTGCTATGGCTCAACAAGTTATTGTTGATGCTAACTACGCCGTTAAGGTGCCAGAAGGTTTGGATCCCGTTGAAGCAACGAGTTTAACCTGTGCCGGTGTTACCATGTACAAGGCCCTCAAGGTTGGCGAAACTAAGCCAGGCCAATGGGTTGAAGTTGTTGGTGCCGGTGGTTTAGGTAACTTAGCTATTCAATACGCTAAGCACGTCTTCGGCGCACACGTTGTTGCTGTTGATGGTAACCCTGACAAGTTAAAGGCTGCCAAAGAAATGGGCGCTGATATCTTAATCAACCGTAAGACTCAAAACGTTGCTGAAGAAATTCAAAAACAAGTTGGCGGTGTTAGCACTGCTCAAGTCACTGCCGTTAACGACGCTGCATTCACTCAATCAGTTAATGCCCTTCGTCCAGATGGTCGCTTAGTTGCCGTTGCTTTACCACAAGGTGACATGAAGTTGAACATTGCTAAAACTGTTCTTGATGGCATCCAAGTACGTGGCTCACTGGTTGGTACTCGTCAAGACTTAGCTGAAACCTTCCAGTTCGGTGCTGAAGGATTGGTACACCCAATCGTTCAAACCCGTCGTTTAAGCGAAGTTAACGATATTATTGATGAAATGAAAGCTGGTAAGATCACCGGCCGTATGGTTGTTGACTTTACTAAGGAATAATCTCTTTCATTTTCAATATAGATAAAATAAAAAAGAACCGGGGATGTTGATCATCTCCGGTTCTTTTTGTTAGCTTAAAAGTACATCAATTACAAATTCAAGTAAATAGGCCGCTATAACTGCTCGGTAAGCACTCCATCACTACTGTTCTGACATCTTACCAACGAAAAGCATAGCAGCCGCTACGACGCATTTTAGCTCCCATTCAACCCGCTTAAATTACGCAAAAAAAAGAAGCATCCAGAGACCGCGGTTCTCGTGGATGTTTCTTTTTTAATTAATTAGTTGTTAGTCTTAACAACCTGACGACCATCATAGAAGCCGCAGTTAGGGCAAACAACGTGTGATTTACGTAATTCACCACAGTTTGGGCAAGCACTCAAATTAGGTACTTGCAACTTAATGTTTCCTCGACGCATACGTTTCTTCGTCTTAGAAGTTTTACGTGCTGGTACAGCCAATGGAAACACCTCCTTAAATTTAAAATTATCCACTAGTGAAAGATTTTTAAAGCCTTACTTTTCATCGCCCTTCGACGAATCATCAAAGAAGTTTTTCAACTTAGCAAGACGTGGATCAACAGTTTTAGAATCTGACTCCTCAGCATCCTGGTCACCTTCGATAGTTACCTCCCAGCCTTGGCCTTCAGGTAACTGATCTGCTGACTGTTCAGCTTTCGTCAGTACTTGCATCGGAATCTGCAACAGCAGATTGTCAGCAATCGCTTTATCAACATCAATCTCATCGTTGTTGACAACCAACACCACGTCGGTCTTTTCGTAACGACTGAGTGCGGCTTGAGAATCAACGTAGAACTCGGTGACGTCAAAGTCAGCTGGTAATTCAACTGGTGCTAACGAACGAGTCGATGGTACCGTCAAAGTGGCCTTAACGTGTGCGTAAAACAACGCGTCGCCATTACCTTCAACGCTTACCATCCCATTGATGTGAACTGGGGTTACGTCAAGCACTTCATCAGGATAACGTTCCATCAGATCTGCTTTTAAATCCAGGGCTTCATCGAATTTAAGCGGTGCCTGCCGGTACTCTTTTTGTAACTCGGATAACGACAATTTCAATTCAGTATCCTCCTAACGCAACTTTATTATTATAACTATGGGCTGTGACGATGTCAAGGGAATTTACATGACACGTGAAAAACAGCTGCAAAATGATTCTAAAAGTTGCACTTATTCAAAACGGGCAATTAAAATCAAACGATCACGGGATGCAAGAGCCGGTCTTGATCCGCCCCGCTCAGCAGCTGACGCATTAAGCCAGCCTGATAATCCAGCCGGTACGGACCATTGATCCAATCATCCGTGACACGGGCAATTAAGGGCAGCTCAGTGGCCTTTTTGGCCCGGTTCAAATATTCCTGCCCACTATGATTAAAGCCCAGCACACGGGCATACCTGACCGTTGTTGGCAAGGCCACCCGATCGATCTGCATTAAAACGTACACGCAAAGACGCTGCAGTCGCGCATAGGTGAACCGCTTCGTCTTGGCACTGCGCAAAAACTCTGTGAAATTAGGACTGGTCAGCGCTGCTTGCTTCAGCCGATATTCAATCCCCTCACTCATCTGATAGATTTCATGAAGGTTCTCGATCGACGTTGAAAGCAGCTGATACCTCAAGAACGGCCAATAGTCGGCCCAAGTCAATCGAGTCTCCTCACGCAACGCAGTGACAGTCGCTTGGGGAACCAACTGATCGATGATCGCCCAATTATCGTCCTGCAATGCTTTGCGAATTGCTGCTCCGCTGGCAACTGTTGCTTCAGTACCAACGTGAGTATCCCGGTGGGAACTGCCCCGCCGCTGAATCGGCAGTATTTTCATGGGGTGTGCTAGTCGGTGATTGGCCGCAACGTAACTAAAACCTAAGATATCATTGGAAGCGCGAAGATCCATCCCCGTCTGTGCCTGCAAATAGTCGTTAAACAGTGTTGGATAGGTTTCATCAAACTGTTTAAAATGACTGCTGGCATTCGTGGGCTGGTTAGCTACCAAGGTATTGAAATCCAAATCAGGATGTTCAGCCCCAAAAGCCAGACTAGTGCAGCCTAGTTCAGAGAGCAGCTGAACGGCCCCCTGTGCAAACAAGTGTGCTGGCTGCACCGCAAACTGAAACGGCAGTTCAACCACTAAATCAGCGCCGCCAAAGAGGGCTAATTTAGTCCGCTGCCACTTATCTAACAGTGCCGGCTCACCGCGTTGCACCCAGTTACCGCTCATCACCACAACGGTCACATCTGCCTGAGTTTGCTGTTTGGCTTGCTGAAGCTGGTAAATGTGGCCATTATGAAACGGATTATACTCCGCGACAATTCCCAAAATATTTGTGATACTGGCCACCTCCCGTAATCAGCTATTTAGAACAGACAAAGAACCAGCGCGTCGTATCTGGCTTAACACTGGCTTTACCAAAGTCAGCAGAAATCTCGACCTGCTTGAAGCCGGCCGTCTTCAACAAACGTTGGTAAGTTGCCAGTTCGTAGGTACGCTCATGGTGCAGTTCAGCAACTTCGTCGTAAGCATCTTTGGCTTCATTATAGGTAAAAAACGTCAGATCATGATCAACTGAATGGGGGTCCTCTCCCGCTTCACTAGACCACATAAAAGCTTGGTCAGTATCCCGGTAATTATACATATACCCGGGGTAAACCGTATCCGTTTGGTACGGCGAAATAACGTCAAACAAAAATTGCCCATCATCGTCCAGATGACGTGCAACTTGTTCAAATGTTGTCGACAATGACTGTTCGTCCGGTAAATAACACAGTGAATCGGCAAAGCAGGTCACCGTATGGTACGTTTCCAGATCGTTGAGATCAAGCATATTGCCTTCAATCAAAGGCAGCGTAACATCGGCTTCTCTCGCGTGCTGATCAGCCAAGCTCAACATTTCATCAGAAAGATCAAAACCGGTCACGTTATAGCCGTCCTGCGCTAACAGCACCGCTAAGCGCCCCGCTCCGCAGGCAAGCTCCAGCAGCGGCTGCTGCTTGTCAATCACCTGTTTTTCTACAAACGAACGCCATTCAAGGTATAATTCGCTGTCAAACAGTTCATCGTATAATTTGGCAAAGGTCTGATAGATCATGCTTCGACCCAGTCATCAACGTTAACTAGCGGTGCTTCGGACCATAATTTTTCCAGATTATAGTGGGCCCGTTCGTCCTTTTGGAAAACGTGGACCATGACGTCGCCGAGATCAATCAAAACCCAGCGAGCAGCGTCGCGACCTTCGATCCGTTTAATGGCGATACCAGCTTTTTCACAGGCTTCCTGAATGTTGTCAGTAATGGCTTGAACTTGCCGACCAGAAGTGGCGTCAGTAATCATGAAATAATCCGTGATCAAACTTACGCTTTGCATGTCTAAAGCGACAATGTCTTCTGCTCGCTTGTCTGAAGCTGCTTTTACAGTCACTTCCAAAATATCTTTGCTATTCATTAAATACCTCCGTTAATCTTTCAATCCGCTTTGAGGAACCCAAGCGTTGTAAGTCTCAATTGTTTTCGGGTAAATACGCTGATTATTTTCCAGCAGGTACAGCAGCGTATGTTTGGTCTGATAGGCCACTGCCAATTCAAGGTTCTGAGAGGTCAGTAAGCGTGCTTTTTCGACCCCGTCGAAATCACGAGCCGGTTCAATATAGTCAGCCATATAAATAATCTGCGCCAGTTTGGTCATGTAACGGTTCCCGGTCGTGTGGTAACGCACAGCATCCAGGATATCTTCGTCAGCAATGCCCAATTCAGCTTTAATCAGTTCAGCTCCTACAAGACCATGCCAAATGGCATTGTTCCAGTTCACTAAATCAGGATCCAGCTGGTAGTGATGAATGGCTGCAATAAAGTCCTCATCAGGACGCTGTTTGGCGTAATCATGAACTAAACCAGCAATCGAAGCTTTTTCAACTTCAACGCCATACTGTTTTGCTAACTTGACCGCGGTCTGTTCGACCCGCTGGACGTGAGCAAACCGGGCAGGCTTTAACTGCTTAGCAATTTTAGCCAGTAGCTGCTCACGACTATCAGCCGTATACCGACCCGAATACGTTACTTCTTCACTCATGATATAACTGTCGCTCCTTAATATACTTCGCTACTGCATCCTTCACGAAGTACCTGATAGATTGTCCCTGTCTGATTCGGCTGCGAATCATGGTAGAACTAATATCAATTAAGGGAATGTCCACCCAGAGAACTGGGTATTTAGAGGTTACCGGGTAATTTTCGCGACGAACACCGACAAATTGCACCAGCTTGACTAAATCATCGATTCGGTACCATTTCGGCAAATAATCGACCATGTCACCGCCAATAATAAAGTAGTATTCGTTTTCAGGGTGCTTACGCTTCAGTTCCAGCATCGTGTCATAGGTGTAACTGATTCCACCCCGCTGAATTTCAGCCAGTTCAATTCCAAAATTGGGGTTATCCGCGATACTGGCTGACACCATTTTAACCCGGTCACTGGCATCAATTGCCACTTTCCGGTCGACGTGCGGCGGGTTAGCATCCGGCATAAACAAAACCCGGTCAAGTCCTAACTGTGTCATCACTTGATCAGCCATGATCAAATGCCCGATGTGCGGTGGATTAAACGTGCCACCAAGAATACCGATCCTTTTTTTCTTAACGGTGGCTGCGAGCTGTTCAACAACCTTCGTTTTCGTCTGCTCAACTACCTTAACCATCCTGATTTCCCCTTACTTCAAAATAATTACGCTAATTTTTTTACTTGTAATGAAAGATCCTGATATTTCTCTTCAGATGCCGGCTGGAATAAAACCAGTACCCGGCCAATGGTTTGGACAACTTGAATGGGGGTGTTGTCTTCAATGTAGGCCTGTACTTCTTCAACCGTCTCGTCAGCACTTTGCTGCAGATTGATCTTGATGAGTTCACGCTTCTGAAGCGCACCGTCCAACTGAGCTAACCACGTTTGGTTAAGCCCGTTTTTACCCACCGAAAAAATCGGGTTTAAATGGTGTGCCTGGGCACGCAAAAACCGTTTTTGTTTTCCTTTTAACTTCAAATTAATTTCTCCTTATATCATTGCTCGACGAACCACAACACCGACACCTTCTGGCGCGTAGCCGGCAACGACTACCCCTGCGGGAACCGTGATCCAGCCTAAGCCTTCAAACACGAGGTCACTTTTTTCGGTGATCTTAAATTCGTGTCTTACCAGCGGTGGCAGGTCATTGTCCGGACTCTCCGGCGGTGTCAGCAAGTCACCAACGTGCTTACTGTAAAAGTTATCGGCGTTCTCTAGTTTAGTACGGTGCAATGGCAAATTGTTTTCAACGTAGACCGTAAATCCGTGTTTGGGTCCCGAAACGTAATCAAAACGTGCAACACCGGCTAAGAAAACCGTTTGCTGATCGTTTAACTGATAAACTTTCGGCTTGATCTGCTTTTGCGGTGTCACGATTTTTAGTTCTTTACCGGACAAATAGTGTGCCATCTGTGATGGATGAATGATCCCTGGCGTATCCACTAAAACGTGGTCATCATCCAGCGGAATTTCGATCTTATCCAACGTTGTGCCCGGGAAACGGGACGTGGTGATCACGTCCTTGGCGCCGGTACTGCGTCGAATGATCTGGTTGATCAGGGTTGACTTCCCCACGTTGGTGACACCCACGATGTACACATCACGGTTATCACGGTGCTTTTCAACCTTATCCAAGAACTGGTCCACTGACTGATTGGTCTTAGCTGAGAGCAGCGAAACGTCGATTGGCCGAAGTCCTTGTTCGTTAGCGCGTTGACGCAACCAGTCACGCAACTTTGAACGTCGCAGTGAACTTGGCAGTAAATCTTCCTTGTTCCCCACTAACATCACGGGGTTATCCCCAACAAACCGGTGCAGCCCAGGAATGACTGAACCGTTGAAGTCAAAGATATCGACGACGTAAACGATCAAAGCGTTAGCATCACGAATTTGGGTCAGCAACCGTAGAAAATCATCATCCGTTAACCCAACCGGGACAATTTCGTTGTAGTGCCGCAGTCTAAAACATCTCTGGCAGTACAACTCACCCGTTTCCAATCCTTTATCCAAAGCCGACTTCGGTGTGTAACCCGGACGGTCTTTATCAGTGGTTTGAATTTTAGCGCCGCAACCGATACAATACACGGCTTCACCGTCAACTAATACTTCATCTTTATTTGTTTCGCTCATTGATTAAGTCCTTTCGAAACTTGAGTTCTGGGTGCTTTTTACGCATTGCGGACATCACAAATCGCTCGAAAAAACGATTGATCCGAGTGTTCCACGCATCGCTTTCAATAATTGGTCTGACCAAAATACTGCGGATCCCGCTAAAATTAGCGGCAGCCACATCCGTTAAAAGCTGATCGCCAACCATTACAACTTCACTTTGAGTGACGTGATATTGACGCATCGCCCGTCGAATACCACCCGAAAATGGTTTTAACGCACGTGAAATAAAGGGAAGCTGCAAGGGCGCTACCGCCTTTTTTACCCGACGATGGGAATTGTTCGACACAACGACCAACTGAATATTCTCACGTTCCAGTGCTGTCATCCATTCTCGGAGCTCTTCAGTTCCATAGGGATTATTCCATGCAATCAGTGTGTTATCAAGATCCGTTAAAACAACCTTGACACCTAATTGTTTCAACTGCTGTGGATTAATATCATAGGTCTCATTAATCATCCAAGTTGGTGTAAACTGTGCTAACATTACAGACTCCTTTATCCCTATACTGAGAGTTTATTATACGAGATTTCTTCCTATAATACTATGATTATAGCGCATCTCTTTCGAATAAAACAAAAACGAGGTTGGAAGTCTTCATCCAGCCTCGTTTAGGTTTAAATTATAATGCCTTTTTTGCTTCGTCAGCTAATGCCTTGAAAGCATCAGCATCGTTAACAGCTAAGTCAGCCAGCATCTTACGGTTAACTTCAACGTTTGCTTGCTTCAAGCCAAACATCATCTTGCTGTAGCTTAAACCGTTCATACGGGCTGCAGCGTTGATCCGTGCAATCCAAAGACGACGGAAGTTACGCTTGTTGGCCTTCCGGTCACGGAAAGCATATTGGCGACCCTTCATTACTTGGTCCTTAGCAACCTTAAACAAACGGTGCTTTGAACCACGGTAGCCTTTAGCTAATTTAAGAATCTTTTTGTGACGTGCGCGTGTAACTGTTCCACCTTTTACTCGTGGCATATTAAATTCCTCCTAATACTTACGGTTATCATCGTTTTTCAACGATTAAATTTATGAAACAATTGTCAGATTACTTTTGCAGTAATTGACGATAAGTTTTCTTAATCGTGTCTGATTTCATCATTGAAGTCCCACGTAATTGACGACGTTGCTTCTTGGTCTTCCCGTGGAAACGGTGACTCGTGTAAGCATTCGCACTCTTGATACCACCATTAGCAGTTACTTTAAAACGCTTGGCACTGGCGCGGTTTGTCTTCATCTTTGGCATAATCGAAAATCCTCCTCAAATACTAAACAACTAGTCTTCTTTTTTTGGTGCAAGCATCAGAAACATACTCCGCCCATCCATCTTAGGACGCTGTTCAACGGTCGCAACATCGTTTGTTTCTTCAGCCATCCGGTTCAAGACTTGACGACCAATATCCTTATGGGTAATTGCCCGACCCTTAAATCGAATTGAAACACGAACTTTTTCGCCCTTAGCCAAGAACTTCTTAGCATTCTTCAGCTTCGTATTGAAATCATTCGTATCAATTGATGGACTTAAGCGAACTTCCTTAACGCTAACGACCTTTTGCTTCTTACGGGCCTCACGCTGCTTCTTTTGCATCTCGAAACGGTACTTCCCGTAATCCATGATCCGGGCAACCGGTGGCTTTGCTTTCGCTGCCACTAAAACAAGATCCAAGTCTGCATCTTCAGCCAGTTGAAGCGCATCCCGCTTACTCTTAATGCCCAGTTGTTCGCCTTTATTACCGATCAACCGTACTTCGCGAGCGCGGATTCCTTCGTTAACCATCATATCGTTTGCTATGGTCATTCACCTCCGAGTGATTTTGAAAACAATGAAACGTAAGTCTTACCCAAACAAATAACGGGCACGCAATGCGCACCCGTTAAATTCCCAAAGCCTTCTCAGGTTTGGTTTATTTACGTATCGGCCAGGCAGTGTTAACCACGAGGCGAGAAGCGGGTGCTTCTACTTACATTTTCCAACTCAACCAATATACCATGATAGGAAATATTAGTCAAATCACTTGGCTTAAGCTCACGAATAATAAGTATATCCCTATTATTTCGTGTGTCAAGCTACTTTTCAAAATTGACTATCCTTTGTAGTTACTGTAATGTGCAATGTCATCCAAAACCTTGTCCTTAAATTGGTCTGCACTCATGGATTCACTCTTGTCTTCACCATATTCACGGACACTGACGGACTTGTTAGCAACTTCGTCATCACCAACAACTAACGTATATGGAATCTTGTGCGTCTGGGCATCACGGATCAAGTAGTTCATCTTTTCACCACGGTGGTCAACTTCGGCACGAACACCAGCTGATCTCAAGCTCTTGCTGAAGCTGTCAGCGTAGTCACCATGCTTGTCATCACTAACTGGGATAATCTTAACTTGCTTAGGAGCTAACCAAGTTGGGAAAGCACCCTTGTAGATTTCCGTCAAGTAAGCAATGAATCGTTCCATAGTACCAACAATCCCACGGTGAATCATAACTGGACGGTGGTTTTCACCATCAGCACCGACGTACTTCAAATCGAATCGTGCTGGTAACATGAAGTCTAATTGAATAGTTGACATCGTTTCGTCGTTGCCCAAAGCAGTCTTGGTCTGGATATCCAGCTTAGGACCGTAGAATGCAGCTTCACCTTCGGCTTCGTAGTAGTCAAGGCCAAGGTCATCCATGGCGCCCTTGAGCATCTTTTGACTGCGGTTCCACATTTCGTCATCATCAAAGTACTTCTTAGTGTTCTTAGGATCACGGTATGAAAGACGGAAGCTGTAATCGTTAATGTTGAAGTCCTTGTAGACGTCCATGATCAGCTTCAAGATCTTCTTGAATTCGTCTTGAACTTGATCCAGAGCAACGAAAGTGTGGCCATCGTTCAAAGTCATTTCACGAACACGTTGCAAACCTGATAGGGCACCTGATTTTTCGTAACGGTGCATCATCCCTAATTCAGCGATCCGTAATGGTAATTCACGGTAAGAACGAATGTGACGGTTGTAAATTTGAATATGGCTTGGGCAGTTCATAGGCCGTAATTCAAGCATTTCGCCATCGCCCATGTCCATTGGTGGGAACATGTCGTCACGGTAGTGATCCCAGTGACCTGAAGTCTTGTAAAGGTCAAGGTTAGCAAGAACTGGGGTATAAACGTGTTCGTAACCATCGGCAACTTCTTTATCAATAATGTAACGTTCAACAGTACGACGAATCGTAGCACCATTTGGCATCCAGTATGGAAGACCGGCACCGGCTTTAGGATCAACGAAGAACAAGTCCAGGTCGTTCCCAATTACACGGTGGTCATGTTCACGTGCTTCTTGACGTTGTTGTAAGTCAGCATCAAGATCGGCTTGCTTGTAAAAGGCAGTACCGTAAATCCGTTGTAACATTGGGTTAGATGACTTACCTTCAAAGTAAGCACCAGCAACTGATAGAAGACGGAAGTACTTGATGTCGCCAGCGTTTTCAAAGGCAACGCCGCTTGCTAAGACTTGAACACCATCAATTTCGTAGAATGAAACTTCTTCTTCGTCACTGTCTTGAACAAGCTTTGCTTCGTATGAAGTACCATCAAGCTTCTTCAGTGCATCAGCTTTGCTCATTGAAATATGTTTGATTGGTGCTTTTTGGTTAATAAAGGCTTGAACCTTATCAGAAATGGCGGGTAATGAATCAGCACTGACCTGACCATCTTCCTTATCAGTATCAATGTAGAAGCCTTTTTCATCTCCAACTTCTTCACCAAATTCGATTGATGGGAAGCTTTCCTTCAAAGCAACTTTTGCCAGTAAAGCAACGGATTCACGTAATACGGATAAACCGTCTTCACTGTCACTTGCAACAACTTCAATCTTGCCGTCGTGCTTCAAAGGGGCATTTAAATCAATCAGTTTGCCGTTAAGTTTGCCGGCAACGGCTTTCTTAGCTAAGCTAACGGAAATTGATTCAGCGACGTCTTTGGTTGTTTGATCTGCACCAAATTCTTTTTGCTTGCCATCTGGAAACTCAATCTTGATATCTGCCATTCTAATCTTCTCCTTTTTCTGATATTTCAAACACCCAATCTAACAAAACTTTGTAAATAAAAAGTCCCGGCATGCACATTACTGTACATACCGGGACGTTGTTTACGCGGTTCCACCCGAAATTTATTTGATTCATACTGCGAACCAAACCTTCATTCAGTGATAACGGGACAGCCGATGTGATATTATCCATCACACATTCGAGAAAGTGGTAACTTAGAATCACTGACAAAGCACTTCCAGAAGTGGTGCTTCTCTCTGTGAAAGCTCAACCAAGTCATGTCTTTCAGACATTTGAAATTCATTTGATTTAGTACAATTCCTATATAAACACTTCACAAAATAATTGTCAACTTTTTTTTTGCCGACGATTCTCGCCGATCATTTCGACCTCCTGAGCTAAGAAGCGAATCCGCTCCATTAGCCGTTTGGCCTTCAACGGCTCTACGTCGCCTTTTTGCGTCTCTGCTAAATGCTCAGTTTCTAACTGTTTCATCGAGAAATTTGACGAGAAAAAAGTTGGTAATTCATTTTGCATTCGGTATTCCAAAATGACGCCGAGAATATCATCACGGACCCATGCAGACATGGCATCGGCCCCAATATCATCGATCATCAAAATTTGTGCCCGTTTGACATCATCCAGCCGGCCCGCAACCTGATTGCTGGCAATGGCGTTCTTCATTTCCACGGCAAAACTCGGGAAATGCACCAAAGTCGTCTTAATCCCCATGTCTGCCAGCTGATTAGCAATGGCGCCGAGCAAGTACGTCTTACCCACACCAAAACTGCCGTACAGGTAAAGGCCCTGATGAAAGTGACTGGAATCCTTCGAATAAGCTTCGATAAAGTTCACCGCTGCTTGCAGTGCTTGCGCACGGTCGGGATCGTTGATGAAATTATCGAAAGTGGCATTCTTAATCAGTTTCGGCATCATAATGGCGTTGACCCGCCGTTTCAAAGCCGCTTTTTTCAACTTTTCTTTTTGGGCATCAGTTGGTTGATACGACACTTCGACCAGGTGGTCATTCAAAACCAGCTTCGGTTCATACCCCGGTGCAAAGGTCGTTTCACCCTTAGCTAATTTGTTACGTTCGTTGACATATTCATACAGTTTGGCTGACGACCGGTCGATCTGCTCGGCATTCAGCTGATCAGCGTGAGCCTTTAAAAAGGCCTGCACGTCGGCATCTTGATACACAGTATTCATCAGCTTTTGGTAATTAGCATTGAGTTGGTGTTGGTCCATGTATCGTTTCATAGACTCACTGATATTTTCCACACTAATCACCTCCATCCCGCAGTTTTTTAAGTTTATTCAGCTGCTCGTTAAATTGATCCTGATCAGACTGGGACAACGCTTTTTTCTTTTGGGGCTGATAATCATTTTTCGCCCAGTCTGGCAGTGTTTCTTTAATATTTTTAGTACTTCTTCGACGACGGGAATTCTTCGGTTTGTCCCGTTCCGCCTTAAACTTACGGATACTAGCTAAGGCGTCTTCCGGTGTTTTAACACCGTCTTGTGCCCAGCGGTTAGCAATCGTATCGGTCAGCCGCTGCGTAATCGTCGGATTATCCAAATCGATCAGAACTTCGTAAATTAAAATATTGATCACGGCACTGGAAAAGATCTGCTTATTTGCGATCTGTTCCACGATTCGCTGCTCGCCGCTCGCCACGTAACCGCCCTGCTGCTGCCTGATCTGTGCCAGAAAAGCCATCGGCTCATACTGTTTAGCAGCCGCAACCAAAGCAGCCTCCTCCGTGCCCTCACTGGACTTAGCGGCGGTCACGTTTTTCTTAGCCGACACGACTGCTTGGGCCTCGTTTTGATAAGCTGCCGCAATCGCTCGTTTGAACTGATCAGCATCGAGTTTGTTGGTTGCTAAATTGGTGGCATCGCCTATGTAACGCGCCATTTCCGTCTCATCGATGCCGTACAAAAGGTGTTCATTGATGATCAACTGGCGGTACTGTCGAAGATCGGACAGATCAGTGTACGACCGTTTCAGCAAATCAGAAAGCAGGCCAAAGTCAAAGTCCGACGCAGTAGGCTGTTCTAGTTCAACTGACGAATCACCCTGAGAAAAAGCCGCTTTGGTAGCCTCAATCAGCTTAGGCGGCGCGGCAATCAGCCGATTATCCAGTGAAAAGACGTCTAAGAATGATTTCGAAACTTCGTGCCACTTATCGCGTTTAAGCTGACGCGGCAAAAAGGCCTGCCGCAGACGGTCAAACTGCCGTTCACCCACGACTTCCAGTAGCAAGAGGCTCAGCAGGTCATCCTTGAAAAACATTTCACCGCTGACCGGTTGCTGCAACTCATAAATCAGCTCCGGCAAGCGGTCGGGCTGATTTTCGAAGGTGCGTAACAACCCCGCGCCTTCCAGCCGTTGACGTGATTCTTTAAGCGTCGACATACTAATATTCAGCAGTGCTAATAAGTCAGTGTGCGTGACCTCGACTTTCAAATCAGCCGTTAAGGACACTTGCTGCCACATCACGGTTGCCAGACTATAAGCAGCAACGCCTAGAATCGGCTGGTAAAGCAGATCCAGTACCCGTCGCCGTTCATCCTGCAACCTGGTTGTTGCCGCAATAGCAACAGCCGTTTTGGACGTCAGTGGTTTTGACTCCGCCATGATTAAGCCCCGTTTCATTTCTTTTTATCGGAGGAAGCCCCTTTTTTCTTGTCCTTTTTCATAACGTCTTTCAGTTCTTCCAAAAAGACGCTCATATCCTTGAACTGACGGTAAACACTCGCAAAACGAATGTAGGAGATCTCGTCAATATTAACGAGTCGTTTCATGACGTATTCACCGATCAATTGACTGGACACTTCATTTTCACCCAGTGAACGCACTTCGTTTTCAACTTCGTCAACCAGTTTGGTCATGACATCCATGCCGACCGGCCGCTTTTCCGCTGAACGGATAATGCCCCGTAAAATCTTTTCACGGTTGAATTCTTCACGGGTCCCGTTTTTCTTGATCACTAGTAATGGTGTCGCTTCGATGCGCTCGAAAGTTGTGAACCGAAACCCGCAGTTCTCACATTCACGGCGCCGTCTGATGACCCGGCCCTCATCCGTCGGCCGACTGTCAACGACCCGTGAACCATTATGGTGGCAGTGTGGACAGTGCATAGTCTCACCTCTTATTCTGCATTGAATCGTTTATTTTTACTCACTTAGCTTTATCTGTCATTAATGAGCCGAATCCGGCTTCATTCAGCCATCTTACCACTTGCGCTTTTGTTTTATCAACTGAATGGCGATTATCGATCACCACATCAGCCCGTTTGACCTTTTCGGCTAACGGCAACTGTGCGCTGATCCGGTCAAGCGCCTCTTTTTTAGGCAGTTGATCCCGCGCCATTAAACGCTCTAACTGCACCTGTTCCGGCACGGTTACCACCATAATCTCATTGACCACGGCAGCTTGGTGCGCTTCAAATAACGTCGGCGCATCGTAAATCACCAGCGGTACTTTTCGCCGACGGTAACCCTGTAATTGACGCTTCACAGCCTTTTTGATCAGCGGCCCAGTGATCCCGTTTAATTGGGCCAACGCTTCCGGCTGACTGAACACCAGGGTCCCCAGCGCGTGGCGGTCTAACGATCCGTCCGGCTGAATCATCTGCCAGCCGAAGGTGCTTTGAATCTGTTTCAACCCGGTGGTGCCTGGTGCCACCACTTTTCGAGCAATTTTATCGGCGTCGATCACCGGTATCTGGTAGGCCTTAAACAGGTCACTGACCGCTGACTTTCCAGTGGCAATACCACCCGTCAGGCCAAGTACCATGGTTTCACCCGGATTCTTGCGCAAAGCCTGACAGTCGGGACAAAAATGCGTCCCGCGCTGGGCCACTTTGGTCTTCTCAATGGGCGTGCCGCAGCGAAAACAGGGTTCGCCTTTGCGGCCGTACACCATCAGGTGGTTTTGAAATTCACCGGCCTCACCGTAAGCGGTAGAAAACGAGTGCACGGTGGTCCCGTGACCATCGATAGCCCGCTTGATCTCCGCAATGATGTTTGCTCTGAGCTGGCGGATCTGAAATTCCGGGATCGTGTTAGCCGGCTGTTCCGGATGGATGCGGCTCAGCCAAAGCGTCTCATCCACGTAAATATTACCTAACCCCGCGATGTTACTTTGGTCCAGTAAAAACGGCTTAATGGCCTTTTTGCTCTTGCCGAAAATGGTTTTCATGTAAGCCACGCTCAGCGTTTCCGCGGTGGGTTCCGGCCCCATTTTTTTCAGACCAGCAACCAGTTCGGTCTCCTCACCGGTTTTCAGCAAATGCATCCGGCCAAATTTGCGGGTATCAGTGTACCTTAAATCACGGTCATCGGCCAAATGAAACACCACGTGGGTGTGCTTAGTAATCGGGTTGCCAGCCGGCTGCACGTCGTACTTGCCTTCCATCCGCAAATGCGACACCATGGTCAGATCATCATTGAATCTGAACAGCAGATATTTCCCCCGCCGGTCGATCCGTTCGATCGTTTTGCCAGCGAGCATTTTTTTAAATTGATTGGCCTCAGGCGAGACCATTTTTTCGTAATACACATCAACGGACGTGATCTGGGCGTGACCGACTAAGCGTGTCAGCCCGCGTCGAACCGTTTCAACTTCGGGTAATTCAGGCATCCAAAGTGCCTCCTTGTATCGTTACTTGGCGTCGTACCAGGTGTTGCCAAAATGGCTCTCCACTTTTAACGGAATTTCCAGCTTAACAGCTGAATCCATCACGCTTGGCACGAGTTTTTCCAGCGTTGGGATCTCTTCAGCAGGTGCCTCAAAGATCAGTTCATCGTGTACTTGCAGCAGCATGGTGGCCTGCATATCTTTGATGGCATCTTCCATCCGAATCATCGCAATTTTAATAATATCAGCGGCACTGCCTTGAATCGGCGTGTTCATGGCGGTTCGTTCGGCAAATGAACGCTGGTTGAAGTTCCGGGCGTTGATATCCGGCAAATAGCGCCGACGATGGGCAATCGTTTCCACGTAACCCTTATCCTTAGCGGAAGCCACGATATCAGTCATGTACTTTTTAACGCCGGGATATTCTTCGAAGTAGGTGTCGATGAACTGACGGGCCTGCTTGCGGGTGATCCCGATATTTTGCGATAGGCCAAAATCACTGATGCCGTAGACAATACCGAAGTTCACCGCTTTGGCCTGACGGCGCATGTTCGGATCAATTTCGGCATCGGGGCCTAAATGAAAGATTCGCCGCGCGGTTGAAGCGTGAATATCTTCGCCTTCCTTGAAGGCTTCCTGCAGATTTTTATCGTGAGTAATGTGGGCCAGTACCCGCAATTCGATTTGTGAATAATCAGACGAGAAGATCTGCCAGCCCTGATGACTGGGGATGAAGGCCTGCCGGATTCGCCGGCCTTCTTCGGTCCTGATGGGAATATTTTGCAGGTTGGGGTCTACTGAAGACAGACGGCCGGTTTGCGTTAACGTTTGTAAATAGCGCGTATGGACTTTCTGGTCCGTACTGTGAACAACTTTTAATAAGCCTTCAACGTAGGTCGATTGAATCTTGGCAATTTGACGGTACTTTAAAATATTTTCCACGATCGGTGCTTCGGCGGCCAGCTTTTCCAGCACGTCAACCGAAGTCGAGTACCCGGTTTTAGTCTTCTTGATTGGAGTCAAGCCTAACTTTTCAAACAGAATGTGCTGCAGCTGTTTGGGAGAGCCGATGTTAAATTCTTCGCCGGCTTCTTGAAAAATCGTCTGCTGGGTCTGCGCCAGCAGTTCGGTGAACTCACTTTGCATCGCCGACAGACGATCCGTATCCACCATGATCCCGGCAATTTCCATGTGGGCCAGGACGTAAGCCATCGGCAGCTCGAGGTCACGGTACAGTTTGGTCTGTTCGTTTTCATCCAGTTGCTTAAACAAGGCTTTCTTTAACGATTCAATGGTAATGCCCTTTCGCGTCAAATGTTCAAAAAAGGTTTGGTCATCATCCGGAATGGCGCGCTTAGCACCCTTACCGTAGACTTCTTCATCCGACTGAATCTGGTGATAGCCATGCTGAAAAGCTAACCGGCCAAGGTCATTGCTGTTTTCGTTCGTATCTAACAGATACGACGCCAGCAGCAGGTCAAAGTCGACGTTAGTGAGGTGAATGCCCAAGCGATTCAAACCCACGTAAGTCCGCTTGACGTCAAAGACGTCTTTTTGAACCTGGTCACTGGTCAGTAAACCCTTTAACGGTTCCTGCTCCAACAGTTCCACGTCACGGCTGACAAACCACTTGCCGTCTTCGCCGATCACAAAACCAGCAAAAGTCGACGTGTGGTAATTTTCTTCCGGCATTTCCAGATAAAACGAAACGTGGTCCTTAAACTGTGCCAAATCACTTAAATGATCGGCGTTCAGCACCGTAAATTTGACCGGCTTTAGGCCTAAAACATCTTCACCATCAGCATCGGCGTTCATTTTACTTAAAAATGACTGGAAGTTCATCTTCTGATAAAACTCAACCAGTTCATCACGCTGGTCTCCCAGGTATGTCAGGTCGCCTAATTTAATTTCAACTGGCGCGTCCCGGCGAATCGTCGCCAGATCCCGTGATTGAAAGGCGGAATCCTTATCTGCAATGAGGTGTTCCTTCATTTTCTTGGCAGTAATCTGATCAATGTTTTCGTAGACACCGTCAATGGTGCCGTATTTTTGAATCAGCGAAACGGCGGTCTTCGGACCCACACCGGTGACCCCGGGGTAATTGTCCGAAGTGTCCCCCTGCAGCCCCTTGATTTCAATAATCTGATCCGGCCGAACACCCAGTTTTTCTTCCACGTGTTCAGGAGTATACTTTTCGACTTCGGTAACGCCTTTTTTAGATACAGCAACGCTGGTTTTAGCAGACGTCAGCTGAGTCAGATCACGATCCCCAGTAAAAATGGTGGTGGTGTAACCAGCAGCTTCCGCCCGCTTAGCCATGGTACCGATAATGTCATCGGCTTCGTAGTCTTTTAACTCATAGGACTTGATACCGCGTGCCTTTAACAGGTCACGGATTACCGGCATCTGTTCCGAAAGTTCCGGCGGCGTTTTAGCACGGCCGCCCTTGTAATCAGCGTATTTTTTCGTCCGAAAAGTCACTTTACCAGCATCAAAGGCCACTAAAGCTTCGCTTGGCTTAACATCCTCTAACATAATATCCAGCATCCGGTTGAAGCCAAAGATTGCATTGGTATGCAAACCGTCCGCATTTGTCATACTATTCAATGCCGTGTACAGCGCGTAAAAAGCCCGAAAAGCCACACTGTTGCCATCGATAAGTAATAATCGTTTTGATTCAGTCATTGATCAGCCTCCGCAATTTGTATTACCTCTAGTTTACCAGACAAATTCAACAATTAAAAATCGGTTTACCGGTAAATCTTAAAGTGGTTTGACTGAGTCGTGAAACTAGCCACCCGCAAAAAATATCTTCAACCGCGCAAGTACCTTTTCAAAACGCAGTCGCTGTTAGTATTAACCAAAATAATGCCTGTCCCGACAAGTTTACCGGAACAAGCATTATTAATTATTGATAGAAAGCTGCGTTTGGCTCGTAAATATTTAGGCTCATAAACTGCTGTTTTCCTGGCTCACCACTTTGGCGGCCAGCGTATTGGCCAGTTTCGCCGACGCAACTAAATCCTTACCGCTTGCTAAACCAGCCAAAAGACCGCCGCAGTGGGTATCGCCTGCACCGCTGGTATTGATCACCTCGGCGTGGTCGGCGGGCAGGATACCCGATCGCTGACCATCAAAGTAGTAGGTCCCCCGAGCGCCCAACGTGACAATTACTGGGCTTTGCGTTTTGGCAAAAATACTGCTGGCGGTTTCGTCAATCGACGCGCCCGCAGCACCAAAATAGCCGATTTCATCTTCGTTACAGTGAATGATCACGTTTTTTTGCAGTAACTGCCGCACCGTCTTCGCGGTTAAATGGCTCATCCGCGGGGAGGCGTCGAACAAAATATAGGCATCGTCAGCACGCCGGGTTAACCTGCCTAAAATTTGGCTGGCAATTTGCTCATCTTCAACTTGATACCCGCTGATGTAGAAGTAGCGGTAGTCGGCTAAATCAATCCGGTCAAACCAGTCATTCTGCCAAATTTGATCAATGCCGGGGATCGTCAGAAAGCTCCGTTCGCCAGAAGGTTCCACCATGGCAATGTCCCAGCCGTTATCAGCGGCTGTCACGGGCAGCAGCTCCGGAATCTGCCGGCGTTTTAACTCCGCACGCACCAGGTCAGCATACTGCCCCTGGCCCACCGGCACGAACAAGTCCGCTTCGGCTTGAGCAGCGTGCATGGCACCATAGACGTTAAAAGCGGAGCCCCCAACGATATAGGATCTCAGATCACCCGTCACGTCACCACCAGAAAAAGGCAGCTGCGGCACGTTAATGACCACATCGACGTAGGCGGCACCTAAAATCAGTGTTTTGACCATTACGCCACCTTCTCACTATGGCCGCTGCCCTTGATCACTTTGACGATAAACATACAGATAATGGCCAAGATTGCTGAAATGAAGACGCCCAAACTGTTGTTAGCGAAGATCCCGTGAGCAAATGGCCCGGTCCAAACCGCGTTGTTGGTAAACAGGAAGCCGGTGACCGTGGCAATGAGCCACGAAATAATACCGCCCCAGTTATAGTGGGTTTTGGACTGCGGGTCGATCAGCCGAACGTCATAGCCCTGGCCGCGAAACATCACGCTGTCGCATAGGAAAATGGCGACCCAGCTAGCCAGGCAGATTCCCAGGAAGTTAAGAAAAATCTCAAAGTTACTAAGAAAATTACCGGAAATAAACAGCACGTATACCGGAATTAAAATGACAATCAAACCGTGTACGATCAATGAAGTTCGCTGCGAAACATTGATACCGATCGTTGACAGGTTGATCCGTGCCGAACGCAGCGACACGATACATTGCGGAATCAAACCGCCGGCTGCCACCAAGAAATAAATGACCCCGATCCAACTTGGCAGCGCACTATACATCACGTCAAAGGGATCGCCGGAAGTGGCCAGTTTGGGTTCGATGGTGCTCAATAAGACACCGCCCGCCATCAAAATAAACAGCGGAACCGCACCGCCCATCGTGGTGTTCCAAAAAGTTGATGCCGGTTTGGTATCGGGCTTAACGTAGGCACCCCAATCAGCCGCAGCCATGGACCAGGAGATACCAGAACCAGCCGCAACGATACTAACAGCAGGTAGAAATCCCGTGATCCAGCTGCCGCTTGGCAGTGACAGCGCTTCGTGCCAATTTGCTTTGGCCAGAAAGATCACCAGGATAACCGCCGTCAAAATACCAAAGATCCAGCTCAGCCACGTTTGAATCTTGGCTAACGTATCTTCTTTGAGCAACCCGGAAAGCAGCACCAGCCCGCCGAAAACGACCAGCGCAATGGCCGTAGTCAGCGTACTCTTTTGAACCTGGATCACCCGAAACAAGGAAACCAGTAAGAGTGTCCCCGTGATCACGTTAACCGCCAGCCAGCCCACCATGTTGAACCAGGCAATGGCGTTGGGAATTTTGTTGCCGTACGTACCGTACGCGGCTCTACTCATTTTAAAGGTGGTGACCCCTTCACGCTGACCAATCATGGCCACCCAGCCGGGTACCAGAAACGACAGCGCGCCGACCAGCGACGCCACGATTGCTTGAATAAAGGATAAATGATAGCTCACAATAATCGCGCCGTAGACGAAGCCCATGATGCCGATATTAGCCGCGAACCAGTTATAAAATAACTTATGCGGCGTCAGTGTTTTGTCTTTTTCGGGTACCTTGATCATCTTATCATCCATATCGTTATACCATCCTATTTCTTGGTTGACCGAAACTGCAACATCTGTTCTGCGTAATCTTCAAAATGGTGCTGTGGATTTTTGGTATCGATCAGGTCGATCCACGACTGATCAATTGATGACGCGCCGTTCTTCGCCCCGCAAATCGCGGTTGCCATCGCACCGATCGTATCTGTATCACCGCCTAAATTGGCACACAACAGGGCGGACTTACGGACCGTTTTCGCGTAGTAGGCGATCGCTACGGCGGCCGGAATGCTTTCTGAGATCATCGTCCCTGTACCGATCACATCATAAATGGCCTGGCTGAAGCGATGGACATCGGTTCGGTAACGGTCCGCTAATGCGATCCCGATTTTTAACCGTTCATGGGTCTTCGCTGCCCAGGTCGGTGCCCCCATCTTGAAACCCTGGTCATTGCAGTTCAGTGCAAAATCAATGATTTCATCCCACGAGTAGTCTGCCACCGCGGCGGCGACGGCACCGGCAACCATGGTTGCACCGCTCATGGCAACGTCACTGGAGTGCGTCACTCGAGTAACGTCGTAAACCATTTTGATCAGCGCGCTCAGTTCCTGGGGGTCAAACAGTGACCCAATTGGGGAGATCCGCATCCCGGCACCGTTTGTCAGCGCCTTATCCGTGATTGGCCGCGGATCTTCGCCGCGTTTAATAGCCGTCAGCGCCGCTTTACTGCTAGGGCCCAAAATATTATTCTCCCAGGCACCCACTTGATCAGCCCACCGCATAATGTGCTGAACCAGGTTTTGCTGGTTTGGCTGCCAGTTCGTTTCGATCAGCGAATCAAGGATCGCCAGTGCCTGATTAGTATCATCCGTATATTCACCCTTGGTAAAATTAACGGCAATGTCGTTATTGGCCGGCCCATCCAAAAAAGTCGTAATCTGACCGTTGAACTGCTGTCGAATCTTTTCCACCGGCCATAGTTCAGAAGGCATGCCCATCGCGTCCCCAATGGCTTGACCGTATAACGTTCCTAAAATTTTGTCTTTAATTGTCATGAATTTTCTCGCTTCCGTAAAATAAATGTCCAACTCTCAATTGCTTAACTACCGTTAGCTTTTGGCTGACCCTCCTCACCTAAAAGACAATTGTTAACAATAAGTTAAAGTTAAAAGTACTTATATTTAGTTTGAAAAATCCCTTATCCCAACTCCCTTCATCGCTAAACTACTACACAGATGGTAAAGCATCGCCATATTTAG
This sequence comes from Secundilactobacillus pentosiphilus, assembly GCF_002217985.1. Classification (GTDB taxonomy): domain Bacteria; phylum Bacillota; class Bacilli; order Lactobacillales; family Lactobacillaceae; genus Secundilactobacillus; species Secundilactobacillus pentosiphilus. Next base: position 56,040 of record NZ_BCMI01000008.1, on the reverse strand, counting down.
GTCAAGCGCTTACATTTCCTTTTCGCCATCACACTGGTTTTTAAAATCATACCCGATTCGCCACGAATTAGCACGAAAACAGCCCCAAAATCTGATTTGATTTTGGGGCTGCTTTAATTAAAACAATAAAAACTCTTTCACGACTGGATTAATCTTGACGTTTCTTTTTGCCAAAACCAAACCATCCCAGTGTGCTCAGCAGGGCTAAGCCAAGAGCAGCTAATCCGCTTTCGGCTTTCTCACCAGTTTGCGGCAAGTGCTTAGCAGCTGGGGCCTGCTGAGTCGTCTTCTTTGTAACGTGTGCTTTAACCGTGGATGCTTGAGCGACCTTTGGTGCAACTTTTGCTGCCGCAGACTTAACATCCGCTTTGACAACCCGTCCCTTTTCAGGCGTATCAGGCGTGATCGGTTCATGAGGAACCCGTGAACGCTCTGGGGTGCCAGGCACTTGCGGCTCAGGCGGTACCTGTGAACGTTCTGGGGTACCGGGCACTTGTGGCTCAGGTGGCACTTGTGAACGTTCCGGCGTTCCCGGTACGATTGGTGTTATCGGTGGCACGGTCGGCTGTTGCGGCTCAACTGGCGGAACGACGCCCTCCAGCGGTGTCCAAGGTGTCACTGGCTGATCCGGTTTGTCCATTGAATCAGGTGGCGTCACTGAATTCAAGTTCAATGGTGGCACATCACCCTTTAGCGGTTGAACTGGACCCGGATTTTCCGGCTCGGTTGCTGGCTCTTCTGGCCCGACCGGTGTCGTCGGTGTCTGGACCGAAATATTTGGCTGCGTTGGTTCCACTGGCTTATTAGGCGTCTGAATATTAAGCTTTTCTGGTTCAGTGACATCACCTATGCCAGTAACAGCTAAATTAATATCTTGAGGTCCATCCGGCAAAGTCGACGGTGCTGATGGCACTGATGGCTTTGTTGGTGGCGTTGGGTCCTTAACCTCTGTTGGCGCTGTTGGCTGAACCGGTGTGTTCAATGATAACTGGCCAACATCCGTTAAGTGATCAATTTGTTTGTCAGGCACACTAGGCACAGTAACTTGTTCCAACGTTGTACCCGTCAGCTTAGTTGCTGTCGATGTCGGCTTAGTCGGCGTCGACAAGGTCAAATCAGGCGCAACGGGTGCTTTAAACTGATTATCAAAGCTTGGTGTGACCGTCTTACCATCTTGGTATTTCAAGTCAGTTAACTGCGTTTTAACGGGTATGGCCGAAGTATCGAGAGTTGGCTCGTCAGTAATTTTTGCTAACGACGAATCAATCGTCGGTGTGGTAACCTTTATAGCTGTTTGCTCAGGTACAGTCAGGAAGTACTTGCTGTACGAAACTTCTGGTAAGTAGTAGGCCATGACCCGCATACTAACATCCTTATCACCCCACAGCGTATGAATTGGTAAATTCTTAATGGCAGTTTTTACATCTGGGGTATCAAAAGTGATGATTTGATCTGTGCTGGTAAATTTAAGCTCTTGATTCTCTCTAGAGGTAACCGCAAGCGCTGCAAAGTAATAGGTTACACCATTGACAGTGTATGTCGGTTGTATACCATTACTGAGCGGGGTATCACTTACATTATCTGTTGTAGAACCATAAATGGGGGCTGTTGCAAGATAATCTGTAATTTTATTCGGGTCCTTAAGTTCTGTATATGGCAACCCATTTGGTGCAATATACCCAGTAGCAACATAATCACTGTGTGGGTTAAGCGTCAAACCATCTGTTGAGTATCCAACACCATTTTCCCCAGATGCTAGTGTCGCAGGCCAAGGATTATCACTCGTGTCATTGATTAAGCTCACCAGGAGGGTAACGCTAGTTGGGAAGAAATTAGAAGTTGTGCTGGTTATACCGTCAGTAGTACCAGAATAAGTCGGTGACTTCGGATCCAATCGAGCCAGTGCAATGGCGTTTTGCTTTTCATCAGGGGCTCGGTTAGCTAGTGCTGTAAATCCTGCAGTTGCTTGGGCCTGAAAACCACCTGATTTTTCCAACGTATTTTTAAGCGTTGTCACTTGCGTATTGAGGTCAGTGGCTGATACAGTGCTGAGCTTTTTATCCGCCGGTGCGGTGGTGTTATACGTGTTAACGGCGTTATTGAAATCATCCACGACACTTTGATAGCTGCGAGAGTTAACATCGGTACCAGTGTTCGCCTTAGCAGGGCCGTTCGTTGTGATGATAAAGCCCTTTCCGTCGTCTACCGAAATATTCTTTTGAATTAACGGAGTTTTGGTGCCGTTCACGGCATCCAGATAGTTGTAAGAAGCCGTGATTAGATTGTTATACAGACTCAGCAACCCATTATCGCCGGCAAAGTATAGTGCCCAACGGCCATCATCGGTAGCTGCTTTAACTTCCGCTTGAAATTTGGTGTTGGCGTCATTGACCTTTTGGGTTAAATCATTAATTTGAGCTACTTTTTGAGTCAATGCCTTCACGCTGGTTGAGAGCGCATCATTGCCCTGCAAGTGATACATGTTCGTCTTCATCACTTGATTATTCTTGGCAGGCGCAGTGGTACTCGTAACGTCACTGTCAGAATAGGTCTTGTAATCAGTGTTCAGTGCTTGTACTTCCTGCTCGAATTTGCCCCATGCTTGAGCGGTATCATTAGGATTATCAAATCCAGGAACTACAGCTTGCTTAGTTTTACCAGCGGCAGTGTTGTACGCATCCAAGGCGGTTTGATAATCGGTTAAGCTCTGCTTGTAAGCATCGTTGGCTGTAACCAGCTTAGCCACATCCGTCTTAACGGCATTCTGTGCCTGATGAACTGCATCCGTCTTAGCTTGAAGTTGAGTGGCTGTTGGCTTAGTAGCCGCACCAACCGTATTGTTATAATCTTGAACGGCTTGAGACAATGTGGTCAGAGCAGTCTGAGTATCGGTAACAGCTTGCTGCAGCGTACCGTCTTGAGTCGTTGCTTGGTTCAAGGCTGCTGCAGCTTTAGCAGACAATTTGAAATTATTGTAATCGGTGTCTGAAGAATTCTGACTTGCATCCACCTTGGTTGCTTGTTTGTCCGCTGGAGCCGTAGCATTGTAAGTATCAGCTGCCGTATTATAAGCGGATAACGCATTATCATAAGCCGTTTTAGCAGTGTCAAGCGCAGCTAAATCAGTTGTAAGCTGGTCACTAGTCAAATTTGGCTTAATTGCTTGAATGGCAGTATTGAGATTAGTCAAAGCCGAACTTAATGCAGTTGCAGCAGTATTAACAGCCGTACCGTTTTGATACTGTTTCAAGTTATTTTGAAGATTCGTCAACTCGGTCTGCAGATCAGTATTAAATTGATCCGCTAACTGATTGTAGTTTGCAATTGTGTTTGGTGCTTGTGGGTCAACTTTCTGAACTGCGTTTAATCCACTGCTCAGCGCGTCTAGCTTACTTTGATAGTCGCTGACTAACGTATCGAGGTTAGTGTGACTCAAGGTGGTCGTCTTTAATTGTGCGACCAGATTATTGACCTGAGTTAACCAAGTTGAATCATTAGGCTTTGGCGTTGCCAGCAAAGCAGCTAAACTAGTTAAATCTGTATTAGCGTTATTAGCAGCAGTGTAAGCAGTCGTTACAGCGGCATCAGCTGTTTGTTTAGCAGTTACTGCGGCGTTGTACTTTGCCAATTGAGTATTGTAATTCTTGGTTTGGGTATCAAAAGCAGTTGCTGCCGTAATAAAGTTGTTTAAGTTACCTGTATTTTGGGTTTGCTGCTGTGTCAACGCGTTTAACTTGTCAGTTGAGATTACATCCGCGTCCTGATTATTAACTGCAGTCACTGCTGAATTGAAGGCAGTGTATTTATTGTTTATATCTGTTTTACTGGTGTTTAAGGCTGTGAGGTCATTCGTTAAAGGAGCCCCACTTTGACTATCGATGACTGTTTGGGCAATTTGCCTGTTGGCAGTCGTAATTGCAGTATTAAGCGTACTGGCTGCATCCTGAGCAGTCTTTAAACTTGTCGCCAATGTCGTATTGTACGTTTTAGCGGTTTGCAGATTAGCCAGTGCAGCCGTCAACGCAGATACAGTGCTGGTGTAATCAGCCATCGCAGCCGGTGTATTCAGAGCTGCTGGTTCAGAAGTACCAGTCTGGGATTCATACGTATTCAAAGCTTGGTCGTAAGTGCTAACGGCATCTCCCAACCCGTTTTGAGCATTATCCAAGTCGTTTTTATCCGTTGTTAACTGAGACAATTTCGCATTAAAGTCGCTTACCCAAGCATCATCATTCCAGTTAACGTTGCCTAATGCAGCATTAAGAGCCGTAATATCAGTGTTAACCTTGTCACCGGCTGTGGTAGCAGCCTCAACTTTAGCTTTTGCAGCTGTCTGTGCAGGCGTAACGTTAGTCGTCAAGTTTGACACAGCCTGCTGATACGTTTGAACAGCTGCCGTGTATGCTTGGAAGGCTGCAAGATCCTGATTATATTGTGTAAGCTGATTTTGGTAATCCGCCTGAAGTGCCGGTAATTCGCCCGCTAATTGATCATACGTTGCTTTAGCCGAATTATAGGTTGTTTGCAAAGACTTAAATAGTGCTTGAGAAGTCTGCAAAGTCTTCTGCGAGGCAGTCACCGCGTCTTTGGCATGCTGCAACTGATCATTGGCGTCAACATATGATTGATGAGCCGCATCATAATCACTTTTGACTTGGTTGTAGAAGTTCTGCAAGTTGGTCAGTTTATTTTCAGCAGCTTGATAATTAGCATTGGCCTGATTGTAGTCCGCCTTGGCTGCAGCGTATTGGTCCTGTAACACATTAAGTTGAGCAGCTAACGTATCATGCTGCTGTTGAACGTTTGCATAGTTAGTCACAGCCGTATCATATTGTGTTTTAACACTGCTGTATTGAGTTTGTAAGTCACTGATTTGATCGGCAGAAATTTGACTCGCCGCTTGCAGATTTTCAAGCGTCTGTTTTTCACTATTCAATTGTGCTTGCTGCTCTACCAGCTGTGTATCGTGCTGCTCGTCTAACTGATTGGCCTGCTGATTTAAGGCCGCAACTTTTCCGTGCAAAGTCTCGTAGTTTGATTTTACCGCTTCAAACTGCTGACTGGCCGCTTGGTATTTAGCCTGCGCGTCATCAAATTCACTTTGTAAAACGGTAAACTGGTTATTTTGTCTTGCGGCAGCTGTCGTCTGCTGTTGACGGCGTGTATCGGCTTCGTTGTAGGCCTGCTGGGCAGTCAAATAATCTTGGTAAGCAGTCTGGTACTGTGCCTCAAGCGCCGAAAAATCGGGATCGGTTGCGTCACCCGCTGCCTGCTTTTGATCATAATCTGCTTTAGCAGCGTCGTAGGCAGCCTTGATGGTCCCATAATGATTCTTCTGCGTATTATAAGCACTCAGGGCATCCTGGTAACCGGCTTCGTTAAACTGCGTTGATAATTGAGAAACACCGGCATCGTAGTTTGCCTTGGTCGCTTCATACTTGGCCTTAGCTTGGTTGTATGCATCAACTAAGGGCTGATACTGATCTAGTTTACTTTGATAAGACTGAATTTGTTCTTTTAAAGCGCTTGCTTTTTGCTGATAGTCAGCCTGTGCGCCGTTAAAGGCGGAGGCATCAGCTTCGTATGCCGCGTTTTGAAGTTTAAAATCATTGAGCTGCTGTTCATAAGTAGTTTCGGCTGCTTTAATTTGATCGTTTAACTGCGTATAAGCCGCTAATGTTTGCGTGTATGTATCCTTATCCTGGTTATACGTGTTTAAATTGTCATCATAGGCTTGCTTAGTACTTGACAGTTGAGTATTAGTCGTATTCAGTGCCGTTTCTACAGTAGTTAATTGCTGATTATCCTCTGCTGCGGTACTTGCCTGATCAGCAGCTTGCTGTTTGGCTTGATCATAGTTGCGCTTCTCGCTTTGATAAGTTTGCTGCTCAGTTTGATAATCAGCCTTCTTTTGATTGTACTCACTCACACTTTGCTGGTAGGCTGATTGTTCGTTAGCAACCTGCTGCTGGCCAGCTAGGTACGCCTGTTTTGCGGCCTCGTACGTGGACTTTTGTTTATTATAGTCCGCTACTTTTTGATTAAAATCAGGCACAGCTGCTTGTACCGACCCATTGGCCGTTGAACCGTTTCCATTTGGCTGATCCATAGATTCATTTTCCGAAGTTGAATCGTGTGTCCCCGTTGGGGCTGCTGGTGCAACCGTTACCGCACTTTTGCTGGCAGTAACTGCTTGCGTCTCTAACGAGCCGGCACTCATCATTGATAGAAAACTAATGCCGGTAATTGCAGCAAAAACCCAGGTTTTATGACTCTTATACATCTTAAAATGCTGTTTTTCTGAAATAATTGGTGCTAATGACGCTCTCCTTTTTAGCATCGTGAACCCCCGCTTTCACCATTTTAAATTAGACAAATGTAAATAACCCTACTTCTCTAAGCTTGTACTAGTTACTGTTAAATTTAAACTTAAAAAAGAACTAAGCCAAGTATAACATTGGATAGTGATTTGTTAACCCCGTACACATAAGAAAAGCCTACTTATTTTTTCGAATTTTTGGAAAAAAAAGGCACACTGTTTTTCGCCGACATACCCTGCATAAAAACCGTTAAAAGGGCGTTTAACACAAAAAAACTGATTGACCGTCAGGAAATGACAGTCAATCAGTTTTTAACTATTTGTCTTAAACTTTAAATCTTGATACTTAATCTTAATTGGATTAGTCACGATCGCCCATACCACCGAAAATCTGCAATAACAAAATAAACAGGTTAACGAAGTCGAGGTACAGCTGCATTGCGCCAATAAGGGCTAAGCCAGTCACAGTTGTCGCGCCACCGTCGCTTTGCAGGTAGAGCCGCTTCATCTTTTGACTATCTGAAGCCGTTAAAGCCGTGAAAATCACCACACCGATAATGGAGAAGACGAACGCAATCATGGAACTCTTCAACCAGATATTAATGAGGAAGGCAACAATCAAGGCAATCAAAGCAGAAGTGGCTTGCGCACCGACACGTGACAAGTCACGCTTGGTGACAACACCGTATGCGGCCATCGCAATGAAAATGGTAGCACTTGAAACAAACGCACTCACCATGGTCGTTCCCGTGTAAACTAAGGCGTACATTGACATGATACCGCCAGTCAGTAAACCGTAGAACATCAAGAGCACAAAACTAATTGACGGCCGCTTCATTGCTTGTCCGCTAACTAAGAACGGAAAGACAAACCAGACGATCAACGGCACGATCCGGTAAGATCCCGTAAATAACGCCATTAACCCTGGTGTAGTTGAAACGTAAAACGCAGAAAATGCTGATAGCAGAACGGCGACTGCCATCCAGCCGTACATTTTGGTTAGGAATTTATTTAAACCAACGTCCGCATTAACGACGCGTCGTGGCTGTTCATCGTAATTGTTCATCAAGGTTCCTCCTTTTGATATCCCTCATTAAGAATACATTCTAACAAGCTGAGTGGAAAAAGCAATGAAAAGCGATTACTTACAGCATGAATAAGCTACCTTTTAGGAAATGTTAAGAACTAGTTGTTTTTTAATGATAAGTGGCTCAGTAAATCCTCGTAAGCACGCTCGTATTTTTGAACATCACCAGCACCCATGAAGACGACTACCGCATCATGATAATCAAGCAGCGGCGACATATTATCAAGCTTAAGGATTTCGCCGCCCTTATTGATCTTCTTAGCAAGGTCAGCACTGGAAACTTTCCCACTTGATTCACGGGCGGAACTAAAGATATCGGTCAGGTAGACGACATCAGCGTTATTCAGCGCCTTAGCAAAGTCATCCATCAGTGCGATCACCCGGGTAAAGGTGTGCGGCTGAAAGACAGCAATCACTTTCTTGTCAGGGTACTTTTGCCGAGTGGCATCTAACGTGGCGCGAATTTCTGATGGATGGTGCGCATAATCATCAATGATGGTCATGTCAGCGACTTTCCGTTCAGCAAACCGGCGCTTAACCCCTTTGAAATTGAGCAGTTCAGCCTTAATGGCATCCAAATCAACGTCTTCAAAGTAAGCAACGGCGATCACAGCCAAACTGTTCAAAACGTTGTGTTCACCAAACAGCGGCACGTGATAGTTGCCGAGAAATTCATCGTGATAGTAAACGTCGAACTGTGACCCCTTAGTCGTCCGCTTGATGTCACGGGCCTGAAAATCGTCCCGGTCACTGGTACCGTAATAGTAAATCGGTACATCAGTCTTCAGCCGACGCAGATTTTCATCATCGCCCCAGGCAAAGATTCCCTTAGTGACTTGGTTAGCATAGGTCTGGAAAGCATCGAACACATCGTTAATATCCTTGTAGTAGTCAGGATGGTCAAAATCAATGTTCGTCATGATGGCGTAATCAGGCTTAGTTGCTAAGAAGTGACGCCGGTATTCATCAGCTTCATAAACAAAGAAGCGCGCGTTTGGCGTTCCCTTGCCAGTGCCGTCACCAATGAGATAACTCGTTGGCGCGATGCCGGACAACACGTGTGAGAGCAAGCCGGTAGTACTGGTCTTACCGTGGGCCCCGGCAACCCCAATACTGGTATACCCCTCAATTAACTTACCCAAGAATTCATGGTAACGGTAAACGGGTAAGCCCATTTTGCGAGCTTTTTTAATCTCTGGATGATCGTCCTTAAAGGAATTCCCAGCAATGACCGTTAAGCCTTCGTGAATATTCGCTTCGTCAAATGGATAAACGGGGATCTTAGCCTGCTCCAGTCCGCGTTGTGTAAACGTGTACTGCGTAATATCCGATCCCGCTACTTTAAAACCCTTGTCATGAAGAATGAGTGCTAATGAGCTCATCCCTGATCCTTTGATACCAACAAAATAATATGTGGTTGTGTTGTCCATCAAACAAAATCCTCTTTTCATCGTTTCAATGATTTAATTTAGGCCGACTATTGCTGGTTAATCAGCCATGATTGGTCCATATCAATATTTTAGCAGAGCGAACACTTCTTGAACAGTGCCTTTTCAACACTGTAACATGAGTAGCCTTCACCTATTAATCCGTTCTGGGCGCCCGCATTTCAGCTAACTGCTTCTCCGTGAGAAAAACCTCCCGCGGCTTAGAACCATTTTGGCCAGAAATATACTGCTTGTTTTCAAGGGTATCGATTAAGTTGGCGGCTCGGTTATAGCCGATTGAAAAGACCCGTTGTAGCTTAGACGTTGAAACCGTCTTTTCCTGAACGATATAATCCAGCACTTCGGGCATCAGTTCGTCTTGGCTCTCCTGAACCTGCTGCTTTTCCAGCAGGCCATCCGGGTCAAAGGCGTAGTGCGGTTTGCCCTGCGTCCGAACAAAATCGGTAACCCGATCGACTTCTTTATCAACGAAGGTCCCTTGCAGCCGAACCGGTTGTGAAGCCCCGTTGCCTAAGAACAGCATGTCACCCTTCCCTAGCAGCCGTTCAGCACCAGAGGTATCGATGATGGTCCGTGAATCAACCTGCGAGGAAACCATAAAGGCTACCCGAGTCGGAATGTTGTTTTTGATCGTCCCGGTGACGATATCCACACTCGGCCGCTGAGTAGCGATCAACAGGTGAATTCCCGCAGCCCGGGCTTTTTGCGTGATTCGGACAATGTAGTCCTGTACTTCACTGGAGGCCATCATCATTAAGTCGGCTAATTCGTCGATCACGATCACAATGTACGGCAGCTTCTGCGCATAATCACCCGTTAGTTCGGCACGATCGTTGTATTGTTCAACGTTTCGCACACCGGCGGCTGCCAGCCGGTCGTAACGGTCGTCCATTTCTTTGACCGCCCACTTTAAGGCTGCAGCAGCCGCTTGTGGATCTGAGATCACCGGTGACAGCAAGTGCGGCAGCCCATCGTAAGGTGCCAGTTCAACTGCCTTCGGGTCGATCAGCAACAGCCGCAGCTGCGCTGGCGTTGCCTTATACAGCAGCGAAATCAGCAAACTGTTAATGAAGACTGATTTCCCAGAACCGGTAGCCCCAGCTATCAAGCCGTGAGGCATCTTCCGCAGATCCGTGACTCGCGGCTGACCAAACAGGTCGACCCCCAGTGCAACGGTCAGCGGTGACGCACTATCTTTGAAGGCTTTAGATTCCAGCACTTCAGACAGCATGACCGGTCTCGTCTTGGGGTTGGGAATTTCAATCCCCACCGTGGTTTTACCAGGAATCGGTGCTTCGATCCGGATGTCCTTAGCGGCTAACGCCAGTTTCAAATCATCCGTAAGATTAGTGATCTTATTAACCTTAACCCCTAATGCTAAATGAACTTGGAACTGCGTGACGGTTGGCCCAACCGTCCAATCCACTACGTGAGCGTCCACGTGGAAGGCCTGCAGGGTTTCATCTAATACTTCGCCTTGATGCTCGATCCACTCGTCAAGGGCGTTTTCGTCAGTTTCAACCGGCGGCGTTAACAGCGAGGTCGAGGGGAATTGATAGCCGCGGTCATCTTGACTCACTTCACTGACCGGCTTGGCCGTTGGTTTATCTTGGAACAAGGCCAGCTTATTCATCTGTGAACTGGTATTTTCTTCCGCCAGAATATCCCCTAGAGAATGACCTAAGCCACGCTCTAACTCGTCTTTTTCTGCGGTTTTTGTTCCGGTCTCTGACGCTTGTTTTTCTGAAGGCTGTGTTTGGGGTTCACGTTGCTCGACGGGCTGCACTGAACCAGGCGTTTGCGTGACCACCGCTGTTTGCTCATCATCTGATGGTGCCGTATCAGCTTGTTCGGTGCCTTCTGTATGAGTCGCTGACTGTTCGGCCGCGGACTCAACTTCACGTGGCGTCGACGCAGCGTTAGTTTCTGGTGCTGAGAGTGCCATCTCTTCATTTTTCGTAGTATTAGCAGATTCCTGCTCAGCCGTGTCAGTCGTTGTCGCAGCCGGCGTTATGGGTTGCTGGCGATCATCCGCTGCTAGCGTTGAACTGTCTGAATCAGCACCGTCCGTGTTGGGGGTCTCTGATTCAGCAGGTTCACTTGGCGTTTCACTTCTGGCTGCTTTGAGGTGATCGATTCGCTGCTGAATTGCCGCGATCCGCTGTTCATTATTATCCGTTTTTTCAGGTTCATCAGCTGTTGTATGTTCTTCTTGCGGTGCAGTCTGTGTCTGTTCGGGCGCCGACTCCTCAGCTTGAGTCTGCCCCGTGACTGAGGTACTTTCTGCCTCTTCAGTACTGCTGGCCGGCTCGAAAGTCAGCCTATTTTGAGCCGTCTCCGCTGGTTCGTTCGCAGTCTGTGCGCCGTCATCAAATAGCAGCACATCATCATCAGTCTTTTGAAAATACTGTTTGATGATTGCCGTGTAATTAAGCCGCGGTTGCTGCTCCACGCTCCGATTAAGCTGCTTTGGAACCTGCGTCGGCCGAAAATGGGTTGCCGCGGGCTGCCAGTCATTTTTAATTGGCTTTGAGGGTTCGGGCGGTGTCTCCGGACGTTTTTCAGCCCACCGTTTTTCTTCTCGCTGTTTGAGTTCTTCACGCTGAGGCTCATCCTGCTGAAAAATTGCCGGTTCTTCATCGACATGTTTTAAGCGTTTGCCAGGTACTTTAAACTGTGGTGAAACAGGCTGTTTCGCCGACTTTTCCGGTCGGCGGTATTTCCGGTAAAAAGCTGGTCCATCATAGTGATTCATATTTCGTCATCCATTCAATGTTCAAGTTAGTTTAAGTTATTTAACGGCTCAGGGCAAAATAAAAAGGAGCATCGGCTCCTTTTACGTCGTTCATCTAACTGAATAAAGTCTGTGCCTTGTTAAAGTCAAATGGCGTTCCAACTTCGTAATCATCAGGTAAAATCAACGCGCCCGGCCGATCGGGTGCCCCAGGAATCTTTAATTCTCTTCCTGATGAAATCATACCATCACTTTCAACGCCACGCAATTTACCAGGCCAAATAATCTCGCCATCTGGCATCATTGCGCCAATTTCGGCAACGACCACTTTGATGTCAGCTTGCATATTCGGCGAACCGGAAACGATTTGCAGCGTCTTGCCGTCCTGGACCCGGGTCTTAGTCACTAATAAGTGATCCGATTTAGGGTGCGGTTCAGCAGATTCGACGTAACCCACGATAAACTTCGACGATAAGTCAGCCTTTAACTCTGGTTTGAACCCAACAGCAGCCAACGCCTCATTTAACTGAGCAACTTGATCCTCTGATAAAAAGACCTGACCATTTTGATCAATGGCGCCTAAAATAGCTGACACGTGGGCCACATTGTACCCCAGCGTCGTATCCGTTTTAGGGTCAAAGATTCGGGTAAAATTACCCTTAGTAACAACGTCTTGTTCTTCAGCATCTGGTGCCACGTAGATGATCATCACGTCACCAAGTGCTTTTTGATTATAACTAGAAATTAACATGGAGCATCCTTTCAAAAGCGGGAGAATTAAAGTGCGTTAATAAACTCTTCTACTTGCTGTTTTGTTTTACGGTCTTTGTTAACGAAGCGACCGATCTCTTCCCCATTATTATACGCAATAAAACTGGGAATGCCTAACACGTTTAGTTCCACGGCCAAATCAATGTTCTCATCGCGGTCAACGCTGAGAAACTTAAAGTCGGGATACTCAGCTTCAATAGCCGGCATTGCAGGCTTAATGAAGGCGCAGTCTGGGCACCACGTTGCTGAGAAAAACAGCATGTAGCGGCCATCCTTAATTTTTTCAAGCAATTGATCCTTTGTCATTTTGGGCAGTTTTTCCATTACACTCGCTCCTCACTTACTTTTATTTAGTAGATTAATTATACCGCGTTTTCAGAAAAAATACATTAATGTGGTATCAAACCGAATTTTGAGCTACCATAATACTAAATAGCGCAGGAGGGAACGCGTATGGAACTAAACATAAAAGATTATCAACAATTAAGTCTACTATCTCTATTAAGTATTTTATTCGGTTTTTTGATGGGCAAAAACGTGTTCAACCATCAATATCTGACACCTAATGCCATTTTGGACGAAGTGAAGCAGGCTTTTCGAAAAGAATCGACAATTGAAGGCGCTTGGATCGACGAACACCCGCACAAGCACGCACAGTTTGCCATCCATACCATGGTTTACTCCGGCGGTCTGTCACGCATGGAAGATGAAAAACTCGTTTCGTACGAGTTCATCGCGGACGCTAAAACCGGCAGTATCTTAAAAATGCAGCGCCTGTAACGTCTCATTTCAGTAACTGTCCCTACCGCAGCTTAAGCTGCAGCGGGGACTTTTTGTTTTACGGTTCCTTGCTACGCTTCTTTGAAATGTGCCACCAACTTATAAATCGGTCCCTTAGCACTGAACTTTTCTTCGTATTCAGTTTGCACGTTGCCAACGTTGCCTTCGCTGTGATGCAGATCCAGCCAAACTTCATCAAAAACCATACCGAAGTTATTGAAACTCGTTAACGAGTACTCAAACAAGCCGCGGTTATCCGTCTTAAATTGAATCCGGCCATCGCCCTTCAGCACCTTTTGGTAGTGAATCAAAAAGTTCGGTGACGTCAGCCGTCGCTTAGCGTGCCGCTTCTTTGGCCACGGGTCCGAAAAGTTCAGGTATAACTTGTCGATCTCGCCTTCAGCAAATAAAGTGTCCACAAACGCGCCGTCTGTTTCCACCAGCTGCACGTTTGGCAGCTCGCTTTCCACCAATTTACGCAGGGCAGTTGCAATCACCGATTCCTGAATTTCAATCCCTAAAAAGTTGATCTCAGGGTTCTGCCGGGCCATTTCGATAATAAACTGACCCTTACCAATGCCAATTTCGACTTGAATCGGCTGCTGACTGGGAAAGCGTTCCTGCCAGTGGCCCAGCTGTGTCTCGGGATCCGTCACAATGAGGTCCGGATGGCTTTTAATGTAGGGTGCTGCCCACGGCTTTTTACGTACACGCATGTTGTTCCTCCGATTTCCATGATAAAACGACGAACTTAAATCAAGCCCGCCGTTTCAGAATAATGTTCATTTTAGGCAATTAAGCCCCTTGCGTCAACAGATTTTTGCTACTTTTTCTTCTTCAGGCGCAGCGGCAAATAGTATTGCACCATGAGTACCACTTCGACGCCTTCAACGACTAAGGCGATCAGGCCGACTTGCCAGTCCTGGTTTGCGATAACGACCATCACCAAGAAAAGGCACGCCGTGATACCAGTCAGAGAAAACATCAGCCGCCTGAAGCTGTTCACTCGCTGCTTTTCGGCAATGGGATACAAATGAGTGAAAACAATGTCGTCAAACTGCCAGTAAAACGGGATCAGCTGAAAACCGATCAAATAAAGAAACAAAACGGCTAACGCCACTGGCAGCCACGTACCGCGGACAAAGTACAGCAAGATCATTCCTAAAATGGTCAACCGTGTGTATAAGCCGCTGAACTCACCGCTGCGGACGATCCCGTGACTATAAAGGTAGAGGTAAGTATTCCTGGGGGTGATCTTCACAATGTTCAGCAACCAATCTAAATAGTGGCGCCGTTTGGCCACACCTTTAAGCATTGGCACGTTAGTAAACAAGTTGAAGAAACGGTAAACGCCCATCATCCGGTTATTCTCTAAAGTGATCGCCTGCCACCAATCAAAGGGTACCGCATCGTAACGGCGGTCAGCGACGCGCAGACTCACGGCCAGTACTAACGCCAGCACCGTACCAATCACTGGCAGCCCGTAAACACTAACGAGTAAAATCACCAGCGGTACCGCCCATTTAAACCAGAACGATTCCTTCAGCCAAGCGGCTTTCACCTGAAAGCGTCTGATGATTGCCAGGCTGAACAAACTATCCTTCATGAGTAATTGCGCAACAGCAATGAGTGCTAGGTCAAAAACGGACATGGCATCCGTCACCTGAACGAACGGCAGCAAGACAAACATCCCGAACAGTTCGTAGACCACGGCTAAGCCTTCGCTATAAGTGCGGGCCCCCCGTAAGTACTGACGGACTTCCGCTTCTTTAGGCAGCAGGAAAACCACGTCGGCATCCTGAAATAAGGTTGCAAAGCGGCCCAGCTGCAAGACAAGCAGCAAAACGACTACGATCACCGGTTTCGCCCACCAAAGGTTCGGCTGCAGTTCCTTTAACCCGTTGGAATAGGCGTACCCTAGTCCACCGATAAAAATCAGCAGTGCAAAAACGAAGTGGTCGTTGAAGACCAGCCGCAGGTATTTAAACATTTCTTTTAAATGACTGGATAAACGCTGTCGGTATAAATTATTCATGCTGATCAGCCCTCGTCATCGACATGTAGATATCGTCTAAGGATTCACCCGCGTCCGGCAAAGCCTTGCGTAATTCTGGCAGGGTCCCTTCCGTTTTTACCGTGCCATCGTGCAGTAACACGAAGCGGTCACAGTACTTTTCGGCCGTATCCAGTACGTGAGTTGACATCAGGACACTGGCACCCTTGGCCTTTTGTTCGTCGATCAAGTCCAGCAGGTCATGAACCGCTAAGGGATCCAATCCCAAAAACGGCTCGTCAATGATAAACAGCGGCGCATCCGTAATGAACGCGCACACGATCATGACCTTCTGTTTCATCCCCTTCGAAAAGTTAGCGGGAAACCAATCCAGCTTATTATCCAACCGGAAAATGCTCAGTAAGTGGTTAGCCTTCTTCCAAGCCTTATCGCGGTCCAGACTGTAAGCCATCATGGTCATTTCTAAATGTTCCTTTAAGGTTAATTCCTGATAAAGGATCGGGGTTTCTGGAATATAAGCAATTTGTTTTTTATAGGCGTTCTTATCTTCATTTAAAGTCAGGCCGTTAATTTTGATTTCACCTTTAAAGGGTGTTAATAAGCCAATAATATGGTTGATCGTGGTTGATTTACCCGCACCGTTTAGTCCAATCAGGCCCACAAGTTCACCATCTTGAACGTCAAAGCTTACTTCTTTTAAAACTGGTATCTGCGAATAACCGCCGACGACTTTCATCACCTGAAGCGTCATGAACATCCCTTCATTTCTCTGTAATTTTGGTCAATTGGTTTCATTATATCATACGCACAGGAGTATGGAATTCTGGAATATTGCGGTATACTTGAACTAACTTTTATGATTTTTAAAGGAGGATTTAACATGGTTCATAACTATGATGATGATTGCATTTTCTGCAAAATTATTAAGGGAGACGTTCCGAGTTACACCGTTTACGAAGATGATGACGTGAAAGCCTTTTTGGATATTTCACAGGGGACGCCAGGCCACACGTTAGTCGTACCCAAGACCCACGTGCCTGACATCTACGCTTACGATGCTGATTTAGCAGCCACTGTCTTCAGCAAACTGCCCAAGATTGCGCGGGCGGTCAAGGCTTCTAACCCCGAGATCAAGGGACTCAATATTTTGATCAACAACGGTAAGGTGGCTTACCAATCCGTTTTCCATTCTCACATTCACCTAGTCCCACGTTATACCGATCACGATGATTTCGGCATGACCTTCAAGGATAATTCCAGCAAGTATGACGAAAAGGCTTATACCGATATTCAAAACGCCATCAAATCACAATTCTAAAGTAGCGAGGTGAAAGCATGAAACGCTTTTTAACCAGTGCCCTGTTCACGGCTGGCGCTTCTCTGGCCGTGCATCTATATCGCAAACAGCAGTCGCCCAGTGCCTTTGTCCAAGAGACTATCGCCCACGTTCAGGCGCGTAAGGCTGCGTTAACTCACGTTAGCCAACAAGCCAGTGAAGTGAAAGCGCACTTAGCCGACTTACAAACGGAACTTAAAAAGGCGCAACCAGTCATTGACAGCATTGAATCGTCAGTCGATCAGTTTCAGTTTAAGATCAAGCCGCACATGGATGCGATTAATGCCCGGGTAGCTGATTTAGGTAAGTCTAAATCAAACCAATAGAAGTATTCAATTTTTATTAAGTTCCCTTTACAACTGAAAATTATTTTGAGTTTATGTTATATTAAGTAAGATGTCCCAACGGGATGAAACTAATCTAAAGAAATGGATGTGTTTTCGAATATGAAAAAATGGCTCGTTGCTCTTGCAGGTGTCATGTTAAGCTTGACCCTTGCAGCATGTGGTAGCAAAACAGTTGCTACTACTTCAGGCGGTAAAATTACGGAAAGCCAATTTTACAGCAGCTTGAAGAACACTTCTAGCGGTAAGCAAGTCTTACAGCAAATGATCTTGAACAAAGTTCTTGAGAAACAATTTGGTAGCAAGGTTAAGGATGCAGAAGTTACCAAACAATACAACAACTACAAGAAACAATACGGTTCATCGTTTAACTCTGTCCTTCAGCAAAGCGGTATGACTGCTTCTCAATTGAAGCAGCAGATCAAGAGCAACCTGCTCTTGAAGGAAGCCGTTAAGGCCGACACCAAGGTTACCGATGCACAGCTTAAGCAGCAGTTTAAGAGTTACCAACCAAAGGTAACGGTTTCTCACATCTTAGTCTCTAAGAAGGCTACTGCTCAAACTGTGATCAAGCAGTTGAACCAAGGCAAGAGCTTTGCTTCATTAGCTAAGAAGTACTCTACTGACAGCGCCACTAAGAACAAGGGCGGCAAGTTAGATCCGTTTAACAACACTGATACCCAACTGGATTCCAGCTTTAAAAAAGCTGCTTTCAAGCTGAAGACTAACCAGTACACCAAGGCCCCTGTTAAGACGTCTTATGGCTACCACGTCATCAAGATGGACAGCAACCCTGGCAAGGGCACTTATAAGCAGCATGAATCTGAACTGAAGAGCCAGATTTATGACAAGCGGATGAACGACAGCGCAACCTTGAAGAGCGTTGTTTCTAAAGTCCTCAAGAAGGGTAACGTTTCAATTAAGGATAGTCAATTACAAAACGTTCTTGCTGACTACTTGACTTCAAGCAGTTCATCAAAGACCAGCACAAAGTAAGTTATCCTTAACTTTAATCAGGTAAACAAAAGGATCGACCAGTTGGCCGATCCTTTTGTTTGTGCTGTTATTTACTTTTGTTCATCTTGACCATCAGTCAAAGAATCGCTTGGCCGGTAGAACGAACGGCCGTCCATCGCGAATAACCGTTCGCCGAATTCCCCTGGCGTCGTCTTTTCAACGGCGTTGGTCATCATCATGATCGAAGCATCCAGTTCATCCAGTTGGTGCAGGACTTCTGCTTCTAACAGCCGCGGCCGTACCGGTGACCCGTATTCCAACAGACCGTGGTGGGCTAAAATCATGTGACGGAGCAACACCACGTTTTCGTTATTTAAGTCAAATTTTAATTCGTTACAAGCTGACACGATTTCACCATCCACAATACTGATGTGGCCCAGCAGGTTGCCTGCCACCGTGTACTGGGTAGAAACGGGACCGGACAGCTCAATGACTTTCCCTAAATCATGCAAAATTGCGCCGGCATAAAGCAACGGGGCATTGATCGACGGATACTGCTTCACTACGCTGTGTGCCAGTCTCAAGATCGACAGCGTATGGTAGGCTAACCCGCCTTCAAACGCGTGGTGGTTATGTTTAGCGGCTGGATACGTGAAAAAGGCATCACGGTGCTTGGCAATCAGGTAACGCACGATGCGGTTCCAAACCTGATTGGTGATTTCAAAAACCACTTGGTTCAGTTCATCTTCCATTTCACTCGCCTTCATTGGCGCGTGAACCACAAATTCGCTGGGGTCATGCAGCTCATCAGCGTTGGCTAGCCGTAAAGAAACGATTTTAACCTGCGGGGAACCCTGATAATTTTCCCGTTTACCGGCTAGGCGAACTACCCGACCAGCTTGAAAGCGCTCAACATCAGCAGTGCTGGCATCCCAAAACTTACCGGTGATTTCACCGGACTGATCTTCAAAGGTCAAATCAAGGTACTGCTTCCCGTTCTTGGCCACCCGAACATTAACGCTCTTCAAGAGTGCCATCAGGTTCATCTGTTCGCCAACTGTGTAAGCCATTAATTGTTTTTCTGCCATGATTAATCCCCCTCGTTTAACCTAATTCTACAGTTTTTCAAACCGACTTTCCAGCGTCCAAATCATAGACTTCATCCTCATCTGCTAGCGTCAGGTTATCATGGTTAGCCGTCAAATAAATGACCTGACTAGTTTGCGCTAACCCCTTTAGCATTTTCACCGCTGCTTGGGTTCGCTGACGGTCAAAGTTGACGAAGGCATCATCGACAATGATCGGCATGGCGATGACGTCCGCCATGACCTTAGTAAAGGCAAACCGCAGGGCAACGTACAGCTGCTCGGCAGTGCCGCTGGATAGCTCCCCCACGTCGAAGGTCAGCCCATCTTTGCGAACCACTTGAACCGTTTGATCAGTAAAAATGATTTGCCGGTAACGGTTGCCAGTTAGCTCATTAAAGAACTGCTCAGCGACCTTAATGATTTGCGGCTGACGGCCCTGCGAAGCGTTGATCAGTGTTTGATCGATCCAGTTGATCAACAGTTTCTTCGTCAGCCAGTCATCCGTTAGCGCCGTGATTTCAGCTTGCAGATCGGCCTGCTGCTGCAGTAAGTTTTGATACTTGTCGCTGGATGCCAGGTGCTGCAGCTGATACTGCTGCTGGCTGGACTGCTTCAGCAGTTCAGACTGACGCTGCTTTTTTGCCAGCTGCTGAGCTTGGAGTTGCTGACTGGTCTTTTCCAGTGCCTCCTGAGATCCGCTATCAGCCAAGATCTGCCGGTCCGTCTGGGTCAGCTGCGCGTTTAAGACGCCTAAGCGCTGGTTTTGCTGAGCGGTGGTCTGATCCTGCTGATAACGCTGCTCAAACTCAGCAAAGGAAGCCAGATGGTACTGCGACAATAACTGCGTTAAAGCCCCCTGCTGCAACTGATACTGCTGCTGAAGTGCCGTTTGGCGCTGAGTACTCGTCGTCAGCGCCTCATTGGCCCAATGCAGCCGCTGACTTTCATCTTGCCGTTCTGACAAGAACTGGCTGATCTGCTGAAGCTGATGCTCGGTGCTGCCACCCAAACTGATAACGTCACCGGCAAACTGCCACTGGGCTAAATAAGTCCGGATTTTTTGACTGAGCTGATTTTGCTGCTCCTGCAGTTGAATTTGCTGCGTGCTGGCCGCCTGATAAAGGCTTAAATCACCCTGAAGATCCAGCCATCTTTCCGGGGCAAAGCCCTGCAGCCGATGTTGCGCACCAAATTTGGTCACCTCCGCATCCGCGTCGATCAGCTGCTGGTCTAAGTCGGCTAACTGCTGTCGATCTTGATCCAACTGCGACGACAGCAACGCCATCTGTGAATCGATGGCAGACTGCTGATTACCGGAAATGATCGGCTTAAAAATGCCGTAACCCGCTACCAGCATACCAATCATACCGCCCGCTGTCCGCAGCAGACCGCTCAGCGCAAACAGGGCCACTAACACGATGCCCACACCGGCAATCAGCCACTTAGGCGCCATCCCGGAAGACGTATCGGCATCGGCTTGCTGCCGCAGTTTTTCAAACGTCTTTTGATGTTCCTGCCGCTGATCAGCACGGGAATCCCGTTCGATACTTAAATGCTGCTGTTGCTCAAATAAGGCCTTAATTTGCTGCTGCTCACTGGGAATCAGCACTTTTAGATTGGTCAATGACATCCCATAGTGCTGGTTAAGCTTTTCTAGTTCCTGTTTAACGTTAACCAACTGCGTTTCATTTTGCTGCTGACGCTGCTGCAGCTGCTTCACCGCTGATATCTGGCCAGCTAACTGGTCGATCTGCTGCTGATGCGCGTTATAGAATTGCTGCGCTTCACTGGCAACGTGTTGTTGCTGCTGTTTGATTGCTTGCTCCTGTGTCGTGAGATCTCGCTTAAGCTGTTTAACGGCCGTTGAAAGTCGGGTCGCCTCCTGCCAATCTTTCGTGGTGATAGGCGTCGTTTCTGACGTGGATGCCTCAGTTTTAAGCTGCTGGTACTGGGGGTAAAGTTTGATCAGCCGCTGATACTGGTTCAACTGATCCGTTAAATTGGCTAACTGCTGTTGAACCGCCGTCAGTTCCTGGGTCGTCTCGACAGCGTCCGTTTGCAACGTTTGATATTGCTGGAACTGCAGCTTGGCAATGTCAAGCTTTTCGGACAGCTCATCGTACTGTTTCAATAGCCGTACCAAGGGCTGGACCCGTCCGCGGGGTTTATACAATTCACCCGCCGAGGCCGTGAGTTCCTGCGTCAGTCCGATCCAGTTTTCACTGCCGATAGCGCCGATTCGTTGGATCCGCTTCACTAAATCAAAGCGGTTTAAATCAAAAACGGCCTGCAGTTCCCGTTCACCGAAGCAAAAAATTTGGTGGAACAGTTCCTGATTTAACGGCTGTAATAGTTGCGTCAAATCGTCCTTGCTGAGTGCCGTATCCGTGGTTAAATTGCGGAGGGTCACCGCACCGCCGTGGGTGCCGTCTACCCGCTTAAGCCAATAATCGTTTTGGGCGTGGCTAAAGGTCAGTTCACCGCCGTATTGCGACCCCTGTTTGGGCTGATACATCGCATACCGGTGCTTAGCCGTCGCAAACCCAAACAGCATACTGGTGATAAAAGCCACTAACGTCGACTTACCGGCTTCATTTTCACCGTAAAGAAGTGAAAAACGATTGGACAGGTCGATCGTCGTATCGTGGAATTTACCGAACCCGTAGATTTTAATCGTTTTGATCTGCATCGTTTTCTTCCTCCAAACGCGATTGCGCTAACAGTTCGTTCTTAGCCCGATCAGTCAAATTAGCGGTCGTTTTGGGATCGCGCAAATGGTCCGCGATAAACGGATACTGCATGAGTTTACCGGCAGTCAGTTCCACGTTATCGGGTGTAAATACTTTGGCTTGGGCGCGCTGCCAATAAGCTGCGTCCAGCTGAGCGTACTGAACCGGCTGATCCGTCGGCTGCACGTTGACTTCGTAGATCCAGGCTTGTGCTTTTGAATAAGTCTTCTTTTGCGTTTGGTCCAGGCGTTCAAGCCACGTCCTATCGTTTAACCTGCTCAGCATGCTGGCAGACAGCTTTTCGATGCCGTTTAACCTTAATTCGATTAGCTCAAAAACCGTTGACTGCCGTTGTGTGAGTGCTGTTTGCACGGCGTCGATCAAACTGGCATCCGTCGTGTCTTCATCAACCGTTAGCGTCAGTGACGACCAGCGCACCTGATCCGCGGGCACGAACTGCCTTGTTAGCCGCTGCCCCCGTGAACTGACCAACTGGTAGCCGTGCTGACCCGCTTCCAGTTTGTGCCGGCCCTGAATGGTCCCCGCGTAAATGACGGGCGGCTGTTCGGCTAACACGCTGGGCTTATGTATGTGACCCAGAGCCCAGTAATCGTAGTGAATCCCCGTCAGTTCACTAACCGTAAACGGCGCATAATGGTTATTATCACCCTGCTTCACCGCACCATGCAGCATGCCGATTTGAAAGTCGGCGGTGCCGCATTTAGGAAACTGCGGGATCACGTCTTCTGCCAGCCAGCGGTCAGCGTAACTAAACCCGTTGATGGCTACCTGAGTGTGGTCTGCCGTCGTTAATTGCTTGGTGGTCACTTCACTGCCAAAGACGCTGACACCTTCAGGTAATGCCAGCTGCTGATCACCGGTCAAATAATCGTGATTCCCGAAGGAAACGAAAACGGCAATATCTGCATCGCACAAGCGCTGCAGCTGTTCGTTTAAAAAAACTTGTGCTTGAACACTCTGCGTTTCACGGTCGAATAAATCACCGACGAGTAATACAAAATCTACCTTTTGTTCGATAGCATCCGTTATCATCTTTTTTGTCGCGTTAAACGGTGCCTGGTGAATTTGCTGCCACAGTGCCTTCGGTAAGCGCTGTAACCCCTCAAACGGACTGTCCAAGTGTAAATCTGCCGCATGAATAAACTTCACTGCTAATCAACTCCTAAAAAACGCCGAAGAAAGTTCTTCGACGTTTTTGATCTATTACCCACGATCAAGTGCCTGCTTTAGCTTTCGTACAGGGCTTGGATAGGCTTTGTGATTTCATTGTTTAGTTTAGCCAGTAACTGATTGACGTCCTTTTCCTTTTCCATCAAATCTTTAATGGCGTCTTTTTCCCGAACCTTACCAGCGAGGTCCTGCGCTTGTTTCATTTCGTCTTGATCAGGTTGCTGTCCCTGCATTTGTTTTTGCTGTAACTTTAATTGCATCTCCTGAAACTGTTTGAACAAGTCATAGGCTTCAGAATCCGCCTTCATGATGTTATAAGATCTCTGTAAAGCTGTGAATTCATCAGAGCTAGCTAACTCGTCGCGTAACTCACCAGCGGTTGTTAAAATGTCTGCCATAAAAAGCATCCTCCTGTCTTCGATACTTCCATATTGTATCATGAAATGATAGGTGGGGAAAGAAAGCGTTGACAGTTTCTGGTCATAATTTCTACCTTGCCTAAACGTGTTGCGTGCGGCAGAGACCTGCATATAGTGAAGCCCCGCCACAAAGCCCAAAGTTCAGGACTTTCTCGTTGATTTTACCTAGCCTAAACGTGTTCCGTGCGGCAGAGACTTGCATATGCATATAACAGGAGTCCGGCACAAGCCCCAAAGTTCAGGGCTTATGCCGGACTCCTGTTATACTCCAGTCTCTAAACGCCTTACTTCACACTCTCTAATTTCCAAACCTACTCTGCCACCAATTCTTTACAGTATCCACCGCGTCATTGGCACCCTGTTCAATTTGGTCGCCCACACTGCCGGCTCCCTTCTGCACGCTGTCCCAGAAGTTATCATCCGACTTCGAGGCCTTCGCCAAAGTTGACGCATCTTGGGTATCGAACTGCGTTTGCTTGGTATAAGGTAGGATTTCTTGCATTTCCGTCTTAAAGAGCGGACCAACGCCCGTTCCGCTTAAGTTTTCCAAATGATGATTCTTGTTCGTACTGTCAAAGCCTTCCCAGGTGGTCAGCACCACGTCCGGCGTGTAGCCCACGATCCACTTATCACGGGTGGCATCACCATCCCCGGTGTCGTCGGCTTCAGTACTCCCCGTTTTTCCGGCAACTTGATAGCCATAGGGTTTGGCATCCGCCCCAGTCCCGTTGTTAAAGACCCCCAGCATCATACTGGTCATCTGCTTAGCAACCTTCGGCGACATGACGTGATGCGTGGTCACTTTCGGGTTATCCACGATGACGTTACCAGAAGCATCCACGATCTTTCTGATATAGTGGGTATCCGTTCGCGTCCCGTTATTCGCAAAGGCAGTGTAAGCTCCCGCGAGTTCCTGCGGTGAGACTCCCTTATTTAATCCGCCTAATGCTAACGCCAAGTTTTTATCCGATGGCGTCACTGGAATGCCAAACTTCTTAACCGATTCATAACCCTTATTCACACCGATTTTATTCAGCAGCCAAACCGCCGGCGCGTTCACACTATTCGCCAGCGCTTCATACATCGGGATCTTCCCGGTGTAAACGTTATTGTAATTTTTCGGTGTGTAATGGTTGCTGCCGTATGACTTCTTTTTGTTCTGCAGTTCTGAATCGTAGAAGTAGCCGTTCTCCAGTGCCGGCGTGTAAACTGCCAGCGGTTTCATCGTTGAACCAGGCTGCCGCTTAACTTGTGTTGCCCGGTTATACCCGCGAAACACGTGCTTGCCACGGCCGCCAACTACGGCCATGACACCGCCGTTATTGGGATTAACGGCCACCGATGCCGCCTGGACCTTCATACCGTCAACCGCATTTTGCGGGAAGAGGTAGTCACTCTTGAAGTTCTGCTGCAGGCGAGACTGGTAGTTCTGATCCAAGTAAGTATAGATTTTATAACCATGATTCATAATGTCTGATTCGGTCAGGCCGTACTTTGAAATTGCTTCGTCGATCACCGCATCAAAATAGTACGGGTAACGGTACGAATCCTTATACTGGTACGTATCTTCAGTAACGATCGGCGTTCTTTGATAAGCGGCTGCCTGCGATTTCGTGATTGCGCCGGTTTCCGCCATTAAACCAAGGACCACGTTACGACGATCCTTAGACGCCTGCGGATGGTCAATGGGATTATAGCCGCTCGGCGACGTCAGCATCCCAGCCAAAACAGCCGCTTCCGGCACCGTCAGACTAGCTGCGTTGGTGCCAAAATACTTGTGTGCCGCGTCTTGGACACCCCAGACACCGTTGCCAAAGTACGCGTTATTCAGGTACATGGATAAAATATCCTGCTTGGAATAAACGTTTTCGACTTCAATTGCCAAGAAAATTTCTTTCAGCTTCCGGGTCATGGTTTGCTGCTGCGTTAAGAACGCGTTTTTTACCAGTTGCTGGGTCAGCGTACTCCCACCGCCGCTGATATAGTCGCGGTGAAGCAGTTTATTTTTCGCCAGCAAAAAGAAAGCCCGCGCAATTCCCTTGACAGAAAAGCCGTGTTCGTGGTAAAAATTCCGGTCTTCAGTTGAGATCACCGCTTTTTGCACGTTAGGCGAAATCTGCCGTAAAGGCACGAAGGTCCCCTTTTGGGCATACAGTGACCCAGCCTTATGGTTGCTTTTATCGTAAATATAAGTTGTTTTTTCCAATTGGGCTTTTAAATCGCCAACGTTTGCCGTCTTGGCCTGAAAAGTCAGCGTTGCACTCACCACGAAGATCAGCGCTAATATAACCACGATGACCCAGCGTGTCAGTTGATAGCGATGCCAAAATTGACCAAAGTGTTTTTTAAACCTTTGGTAATACGGCGATACCATCGCTCTGAATCCCTGTTTTGATTGATTTCCCCGATTATTATTCATTAGATTCCCTCAACATGTAAAAGATTTGCACTGTTAATTCTATCATATTTTATCAGGGTGGCTAAAAGCCGCCGAGAAGTTTTAACAGGACTTAAACAAAAAACACGCCATAAATGGCGTGTTTGATACCCGCAGATGTTAGTGTGCAATGTCTGGATTCATGTTTTCAGCAATTTCATCGTTCAACTGCTGCGCAACTTCAGCGTTTGGACTAATCACTAAAATCGTGTCATGACCGGCTAGCGTGCCCACAACTTCAGGTAACTTCAAATCATCTAAAATTGCGGCTAACAAGTTCCCATTACTTGGCAAAGTCTTGATCACGTTCATAAATTCGATTCGCGTCAAGTCGATCACCACTTCGTTAATGGTTTCACGCAGGTGTTCTTCTTCTGATTTATTTCCGGGTTTAAAGATCGTATAACGCAAGTGTCCATGGCCATCTTGGGCTTTGACAACCTGCATCTCGCGAATATCACGAGAAATCGTTGCTTGCGTCGCCTTAATCCCAATTTCATTTAGATGACGCATTAGGTCTTCTTGTGTACCGATCGGATACTGATTGATCAACTGTTCAATCCGTGATTGACGAATACTTTTTTTCATCCTAATGCAGCCCCCCTTAACTGTACTAATACCTAATTATTATAACAAAATGAAAAACGAAAAGAAAGCAGATTTTAAATAAGTATTCAAAGTGAGTATAAATCAAAGCGTGAATTAAGCGGTTAAGAATTAACTTTCGGTCACTATAATGAATCTGTCTCTTCATTAACTAATATTAATTCAGAAAGCGCTGGTTAAAATCTGGCGATACCTAACGCTATGTTAATACTTTTTTAATGTAAATGATAATTTTATGCAACGTTTGGTTTCTATTCTAAATGCATCAGTGATGCCCTTCAAACACCAAAGTAGCCGTATCAAAGTACATGCCGGTCATTTGATTACAAAAATGCCTGCCCCGGCAATTCGCTGGAACAGGCATTTTTTAAATTCTAACTTACATTTCATCCGGAGCTTCAACACCCAAGAGCCGCAGGGACTCTTTCAGCAGCGTTGACACACTCTTAACTAAGGCCAAACGGGCTGGCTTTTCGGCATCGTCCGCTAAAATCTTAGAGTGGGCGTAGTACTTATTGAACGCTTTAGCCAAGCGAATAGCGTACTTGGCAATGTCTGAAGGTTCAAATTCCTTCAGCGCCTCGACCACCGTATCTGGGAAGTCAGCCAATGCTTTGACCGTCTCCCAAGCTTCTGGATCAGAGATCTGAGCACCTTCCGTTGGAATCGTAACGTCGCTTGCTTTACGTAAAATACTTTCAGCACGCGCGTGAGCATACTGCACGTAAGGTCCGGTTTCCCCTTCAAACTTCAGCTGTTCAGCTAAATTGAAGTCAATGCTGTTCATCCGTTCGTTCTTCAGATCACCAAAGATGATGGCGCCAACACCGACCTGCTTAGCGACCTTATCCTTATTCGGCAGGTCAGGGTTCTTTTCAGCGATCTGCTTTTGTGCCATGGCAATGGCATCATCCAGCACTTCGTCTAACAAAATGATCCGGCCGGAACGGGTTGACAGCTTCTTGCCGTTAACGGTGATCAAGCCAAACGGAATGTGGTGCAGGTTCTTAGCAGAAGGCAGACCCATTTCGGTCAAAACCGCCTTCAATTGCTTGAAGTAGTAGATCTGTTCGGAACCAACCACGTAAAGGTTCATGGCTGGGTGATAGGTGTTTTCACGGTAAACGGCCGTGGCAATATCACGGGTAATGTAAAGTGACGCACCGTCACTCTTTAAGATCAAAGCTGGGTTTAAATCGTACTTGTCCAGGTTGACCACTTGGGCACCCTGGGATTCTTTCAGCAGGCCCTTGTCTTTTAATGCATCAACAACACCCTGCATCTTGTCGTTATAAAAGGCTTCCCCATTATAGGTATCAAATTGAACGCCTAATTTATCATAGATTGCTTTAAAGGCCTTCAATGACTCGTCACGGAACCATGACCAGAGTTGGTGAGCCTGTTCGTCGCCGTTTTCCAGCTTTTTGAACCATTCGCGGGCCTCATCATCCAGTTCAGGGTGTTCCACGTCTTCTTTATGGAACTTAACGTAGTATTTCACCAAGTTAGTGATGGGATCTTTTTTGACGTCTTCTTCGTTGCCCCACTTCAAGTAAGCCGTGATCAGCTTACCGAATTGTGTCCCCCAGTCGCCCAAGTGGTTATCCTTGATCGGGTTATAGCCGTTCTTTTTCAAAATTTCGGCAATGGAATTACCAATCACTGTTGAACGCAAGTGTCCCATTGAAATGGGCTTGGCAATGTTGGGTGATGACATGTCAATCGGCACGTTACCATTATTACCGGATTGATTTTGACCGTAATCGGCACCCTGTGTCAAAACTTCACTTAAGATCTGAGCACTGAAAGCCGTCTTATCCAAGAAGAAGTTCAGGTACGGACCGGCAACTTCAACCTTGTCGAATTTACTGGTATCAATTTTTTCAACTAAGTCAGCGGCGATCTGCTGAGGGGCCCTTTTGAAGGTTTTCGCTAAAGTGAACGCTGGAAAGGCGTAGTCACCCTTGCTGGTATCCTTAGGCCGTTCGATTTTTTGGTAAATGTCCTCTGCTGAAAGGACATCGGTTAACGCTGGTGCTAACGTATCAGCAACAAATTGTTTATAATCCATGGTATTAACTCCTTACGTATTAAATTCTGACGGTGCTTATCTGACGACGGTGATATTAGGGCAATAAAAAAAGTCCCCCTCCTACAATGAAACCTGTAAGAGACGAGACTACCCGCGGTACCACTCTTGTTGATATTGCTATCCACTCAACTTATAAAATTGTTATTCTAAAAAGCGCGCTTCATCAGGTCGGCTGTTTGGCTTCCATCACCCCAAACTCGCTGTCAGCCGGCTAACTGACTACTCTTCTTTTATAATCGAACCGGGTTACCGTGGCAACCTCACTTGTAGCATTCTATCTCATCCAGCGTGAAAGCACAAGAAAAATAGTGAACTTTGACCGTTAAAAATCATTTGGATTAAACGGTTTCTCATTTAAATGCTCTTTTTATTAGAGTTTGATGTATAATATAATAAATATATTCAGGTTTTAATATTTTATTCATTTCATGAAAGGAGTTTAGAAATGAGTCAGAACAAGAAGACTTCCACGCTATTTCTTCGTAAAGATATCAAAACCGACCTTTATAAGAAGACTGGCCTGGAAAAATCTCTAACCGCTTTTAGTTTAATCACAATGGGGGTTGGCGCAATTGTTGGGGCTGGGATTTTTATCACGCCCGGCATTATTGCCGCAAAGTACGCTGGTCCTGGTGCTTTTCTTTCATTCATCGTAGCCGCCGTTGTCTGTTCCCTGGCTGCGTTATGCTACTCCGAATTCTCTTCGACCATTCCACTAGCTGGTAGCGCATATACATACATATACGCCGTCTTCGGGGAATTTATCGCCTGGATTTTAGGCTGGGCATTAGTATCAGAATATTTATTCTCCGTTTCGGCGGTTGCAGCAAGTTGGTCATCGTACTTCCAAAATATTTTAGCGGGGTTTCACTGGTATTTGCCGGAAGCGTTCCGGGCAGCGTACGGTACGGCCGGCATGCCCCACGCGCTCTTTGATTTACCAGCCTTCGTGATTATCATGCTGCTATCATTCCTGCTGATCGGCGGTGTCCGTGAATCAGCTCAGATCAACGCCATTATGGTTATTTTAAAGATTATTGTGATCATTTTATTTATCGTTGTCGGCGTGTTTTACGTTCGGCCAGAAAACTACCATCCCTTCCTGCCCTTTGGGATGAAGGGAATCATCTCCGGTGCGGCCGTTGCCTTTTACGCCTACATTGGGTTTGATGCGGTATCTACTGCCGCTGAAGAAGTCAAAAATCCCCAAAAGAACGTTCCGCTGGGAATCATTGGGTCACTGTTAATCGCAACGATCCTCTACATTGCCCTTTCACTGGTCCTAGTCGGAATGGTGAAATACACGCACTTGGAAGTTGCTGATCCCGTCGCCTATGCCCTGCATTTTATCCATCAAAACTGGGTCTCAGGAATTGTCTCCCTAGGGGCTGTTATCGGTATGACGACCGTGCTGATGGTGTTCTTGTATGGCGGTACCCGACTAGTCTTCGCCATCAGCCGTGACGGCTTGCTGCCACGCGTGTTCAGCCGTTTGAGCACCAAAACGCACGTCCCCGTGACTAACACCTGGTTATTCGGTATTTTAGGAAGCTTCTTCGCGTGCGTGATTCCCATTGATAAGATCACGCAGTTAGTTAACATCGGGACGCTATTTGCTTTCGCCATGGTCTCTATTGGGATCGTCTTCCTGCGGCGGAACCCGGAGTTTAACGAACTTGATTCGGCTTTCCGGGTACCGTTTTATCCCGTGCTGCCAATCGTTTCCTTTATTCTCTGCGTTATTTTAATGTTGGAATTAAAGACCTTTACCTGGATTGCCTTCTTCATTTGGCTGGCTATCGGGCTGATATTCTACTTCAGCTACGGCTACCGTAACAGTGTGGTTCGCAATCGGTATTATTCAAAAAAATAGTGCGTCATCAAACGCAGTAGATTCCAGAATTTAACCTAAAAATAGTGCCTGTTCCGGTAAACGTTATCGGGACAGGCACTATTTTTAGGTTAATTAGCAAAAAACTGAATTTTAGCGCACGATTACGCCGTACTGATGCGTTGGAATAACTTCTTCTATAGTAACCGAATCACGACAACCCCAATGATCATCACCAACAGCCCACCGAGCTGAAGCAGTGTCACCGGGTTTTTTTCAGACGACAGCCAGCCAAACTGGTCAATCAAAAGACTGCCGATCATTAAACCGATCAGCACGATAATGACCGCAAAACCGGTACCGATAACCGGCACCAGATAAACGTTTCCCAGGACAAACAAAGCGCCCAGTAAACCGCCGATCCACATCCACCACGGCGACTTGCCGTGGTTTCGCTGAAACATCAGCGGCGGCCGCAAGACCAATACAATGACAATCAGCGTCACGGTCCCGACAAGAAACGACACGTAAGCCGCCTGAATTTTGGAACCGAGTACTTCGCCTAAATGACCGTTCACCGCAGTTTGCGTGGCACTTAAGACACCGGCAAAAATACCGAATAGCCGCCACAGCATTAGGTGTGCGGCTCTTGGCGTCTCCTCTGCCACCGTTTCCAGACCAGCTTGACCCGTGATCCGCTCTAGCCAGCCATTACCAGCTACCGTAATCATCACACCGGCAATCACCAGTAAGGCGCCCAAACCGCGGACCACCGTTAACTGGCTGATTGGTGAATAAAACAAGCCAAGATCATCGATCAATAGTCCCGCCAAGATCTGACCTAAAACCGGGAAAATAACCGTTTGGACACTGCCTAACTTTGGAAAAAGCATAATGTTACCAGTGAGGTAGATCACCCCTAACAAACCGCCCAGCCACAGCCAAAACGGTTGCGTCCTGATCAGCGGCATGCCGATCAGTAAACTGCGCTGGTCTATCAGGGTCATCACAGCCAGAAAAGCCGTCCCAATACCAAAGGAAACTAACGACGCTAAAAACGGCGATCCTAACGCTGAACGCAGGCGGGAATTAATGCTGGTCTGCATGGGTAACCCAATACCGATCACTAGACCAATTAAAATGGCTAACATCTCACCACCCCCATTTAATGCCGGTAGTATGCCCGTTTTAACGGTTAAAGTCAATTAAGTCTACTCCACTAGTTAAAGATTACCTTGTCGTCTAACGATGCAGGAAACGGTCGATTGGGAAGGCCTTGAAGACGACCGCGATGAGCACCGTATAAATCACGAAGGAAATCAATTCCTGCGGCAAGCGAGTTGCAAACAAAGTCGGCCAGTTGATGCCGTACATCATGTGCAGCCACAGACTATTCAAGAGTAAATTCCAGCCCATTGTCACGATCAAAGAAGCCAGCGTGATGCGCCACAGCTTAACCGGCTTTTGATAAAACAGCACCCCAAAGGTATACCCGGTCAAAGCAGCGGTGATCACAAAGCCGAAAAAGAAACTGAACTTAGGGAACAAGATCATGCCAATCAAATAGGCCATGCCGGTAGCGGCTGCGGTCAGTTTCGGCGGAAACAAGCGCGCCATAATAGCCGTCACAACAAACGAAAAAGTAATCTTCGTGATTAGCAATTGAATTGAGAAAAAGCTGCCAAGGACCACCTGCATAGCGATCAAAACGCTCATGGCGGCCACAATGTAAGCAGAATTAAGTCGAATCTCCTTCATATCATATCAACCTCTCTTCCAGTCTTCTCATAAATCTCTCATAGAATATTAACTACCATGCCATAGTTATAAACTTATTTAACAATAATTCAAGTCGTCATTGAAAATTGGTCAAAAAAAAGCGGTTAGCACCGCTTTTAGGCCGTTAGCTGAATCACGTACGGCCCGTACTTTTCAATCTCGACAATTTTAATCGGTAACTCGAATGCCTGACTGAGCAGCTGCTCGTCCAGGAGTTCTGCTGGCGTCCCTGCTTTAACCAGCTGTCCCTGTTTGATAAGCCACAGCTGATCACTGATTTTCAGTGCCTGGTTGATATCGTGTAAGACCATGATAACGGTCAGGTGTTGGGTCACGTTCAGTTTCCGGATCAGCGCCATCAAATCGTGCTGGTACCGGATATCCAGGTAAGTGGTGGGTTCGTCTAAAAACAAATACGCCGGTTCCTGCGCTAGCGCCGTTGCCAGCCAAACGCGCTGCTGCTGACCGCCCGAAAGTGACGTCAGGGGCCGGTCCATTGCCTGAACTAAATTAACGGTCTCTAAAAAGGGCCGCACTTCAGCGTCAGTAATGGTGGCAAGCAAGGAATGAAACGGTAAACGGCCGGTCTTGACCACTTCTTTAACAGTCATTTCATCATAAATTTGATGCTGCTGGCTCACCAGCGCGATTTTGGCCGCCCGTTTTCGGCTGGATAACGTTGAAATGGGTTTTCCGTCCAGTTCAACCACGCCTGATGACGGTGAAAGCGACCCCATCAGTAATTTTAGCAAAGTGGATTTACCCGCTCCGTTTTGACCGATGATCGACAGGATCTGCCCCGTTGGTACGCTAGCGGTGAAGTCAGTAATCAGCTGCCCTGAGCCAGGATAGCCATAGTTAACGTGCTTTAATTCCATGGAATCCCCCTCTTTGAACCAGAATGATCAGGAACGGGCCGCCAAGCACCGCCATGATTGTGGCCGCTGATAGTTCACTGGGCAATACGACCAGTCGACCGATCGTATCCACAACTAATAGGAGCCAAGCACCGCTTAACATCGAAAACGGCAAAATGGTCTGGTAATCATGGCCGACAAAATACCGGGCAATATTGGGCACAATAATCCCAATAAACGGGATCGTCCCCACGGCGGCCGTCACGTCCGCCGACAGATAAACCACCAGCACCAGTAAGCCCAGCCGCATGTCAGTCACTGGCACACCAACGGACGCCAGCTGTTCATCCGACAGCTTCAGGTCATTGGCCCAAGGCGCCATCAATAACACTGCCACTAAGCCAACAAAACCAGTGATCAACAGGCTGTATACCGACGACCAGGTAATGCCGTTGAACCCCAGTGAACTGCTGACGTTGATGCCTTTGGTAAACAGCTGGGTCAACGCCATGAACGTCAGGTTCAACGCTACCCCAACGATGATGAGCTGGTAAGGCTGCCGCAGTGTTTTGCGGTTTGCCAGCAACGCAAAGGCCACGAGTCCGCCCAGCAAAGCCAGCAGCTGTTTTTGGAAGATAAATGCCGGCAGTACCATGCCGCCCAGTAACATGAACAGCTCACCGGCACTGGTGACCCCTAAAATGGTCGGGTCCGCTAACCGGTTACGAAAGACCGCTTGGCTGATGGCACCAGCTGAGGCCAGCATGCCCCCAGCGATCATGGCCGCTAGAACCCGCGGCAGCCGAAAAGTCAGCACCGTGGATAAGACTGCCGGCCGATTACCCAGCAGGGCCTGCCATAACTGAGGCAGTGAATAAAACTGCGTTCCTAGCATGAGCGCCAAAATAGCCGTCACGATAAGGGCCAGACAAATAATAACGTATGCGCTGCGTTCCTTTGCCATCTCATTTACCTCTTGGATACAACCATTGGGAAACTTCACCTAACGCCTTAGCCGCGTGCATGTTCGCCGTGGCATCAAAGTCGGGTTCCTGCAAATCGTACACTCGCTTTGACTTGACGGCAGGTGTCTGGTGCCAGAATGATTGCGATTTAAATTCACTGTTAAACTGTTCAGTCACCATTTGCGGCATGGCGTGTTCAAGCCGCAAAATGACTTGCGGACGGGCCTTTTGAATGGCTTCATCGCTGGGCTGAATATATTCCTGGTCCTTCGAAGCAAACACGTTCTTGCCGCCTGCAAGCTGAACCAGGTTTCCCACGTAGGAACGGTTCGTGGCGATCATGTAACCCGCGCCGGGCAGGCCCATGAGTACCAGAACCCGGGGCTTCTTTTGACCGTTGGCCCGGTGCTTAGCCTTTAAAATGGCATGGTCAATTTCGCGGTTGGCCCCGCGGGCTGCCGCTTTACGGTCATACTGATTTCCCATCTTCGTCACGACGCGCTGCAGGTCACTGACGCTTTGCAGGTCTAAGAAGTAGGGCTTGATGTGCTGCTGTTTAAATGATTTACCGAACTGCTCCTTCAGCGTGGTGACACTGTAGACTGCCGTCGGCTTGACGGAAGCAATTTTCTCCGCACTGGGATTCATCGGGCTGCCAACCCTGGTCACGTTCTTATAGCGTGCCGGCAGCTTGTTTTCCGTGTTGGGAACACCGACTAGCGGTAATTTTAGCCGATCAGCGATTTGAACCACTGCGTACGTGGTAGCGACGATTCGCTCATGATGACGATTCTTCGCCAGCTGATGGTGAGCAAAGAAGCCGCCAACGATACCGACCACCAGCAGCATAATAATGACGATCAACGCTGTTCGTCTAGGTGATTTCAAGATTGGCGCCCCCTATTCTTTCTTCTTCATGACAATGTAGCTGCCGCCAACAACGACGGCAATGATCACGACCACACCCACGATTAAAAATGGTAACCGCGAACCGGTATTGCTGTGATCCTTTTTGTCCGTCGAAGCGGTCTTAGCGCTATTGGCTGGCTGCTTAGCGGTCTGATCACTAGCAGTATTGCTGGAAGCAGACGACGCTTTAGCAGCCGGCTTTTGACTGTTGACCGCCTTATGACCCTTTTTCTGATTGTGCCCTAGTTGTTTAACCTTATTTTCCTGAGGCTGCTGACCATTGTTATCACTGGCCTTGCCATTAGACTGCTTTTTTTGAGTAGTGGCAGCCGCACCAGTCACTTTTGCTGTGGCGGCAGTGGCAGCCGCCTTACCTTTTAAACTGGGTAGACCCTTGGTACTGAACTTAAATGAAATCAAATGCGTCGCTTTGTAAACCTTGGGCACGTCGATCGCTAGTTTAGCGTTGATCCGCTTCTTTAAGTTGGTCGTGGTAAACGAATAATACAGGTTGGAATTGCCCGCGTGATCCTTCACCCGCCGCACGTGCTTAGCGGCACCACCGTTGACCGATAGTACTTTAACTGGGTAAGAGGACAGCTTCTTAGCCGTCCGGATATGCATCGTGACCACGTATTTATGGTGGGATACCTTGACACTTGCTGGTTTAACAAAGTAGCCGCTAGCCATGGAAGTTTGATTTGTATGGTACCTTAACGCCTGATAATTGATTGCTTTTGCTTGAGCGGTCGTACTGCCAGCACCCAGCGCCAAACTAAAGGCTGCCACAGCCAGTAAGCCGATAAACCATTTCATCCGTTTCATTATTTTCCCTGCTTCCTGTAAATTATGTTTTGTTGTAAGCGGTCACAAAGACCACCACAGAAAATAACTCCTGAGGGGCCTTGGATCGATATCATTAAGCGCGTTTTCTTCTGTAAATGACGATGGTACTGATCAGGACTAGACTGACGAGTCCGATGGCTGCCGCCGTGATAGTTTGAAGTTCACTGGTTTGCGGTAACTCACCGGTCGCCTTCTTGGCCGCGTTAGCCTTAGCTGCTGATTGACCAGTCTTACCTGGCGCTTCAGCCGCTTTTGAGCCATTGCGGCTGCTACTATTATTGCTGCCTTGCGCCGGTGCACCGAATTTGTAATAAACGTCAAAGTCAGAACTGATCCCCATCATTGGTACTGAAACGTGAATCGTTCCCTTAACCGGTGCCTTAACCAGCTCATCAAGGCTTTTCGCCGTGAAGCTAAAACTGGCGGTGTAGTCTTTATCCGTTGACCCGTACGTCACGTCTGACACCTTTTGACCATCCACGGTTAACGGCACAAAGCCCTTGGCGGACATGCCGGAATTCTTACCGTATTGAACGTGCATCGTCACTTTATACGAACCATCGCTGAGCTTTTCAATGTCAGCCACGTGAGTGTAGTATTTGTTGGCTTCAGAGATTGATTTGTCATTCGACTGAAGGACTGAGTAGGTTAACTTGGAAACATTTGTGAGTGGAGAAACCGGATTTCCTTTATCTTCTCCGTTAGTTGTTTCCGGAGCTACTGCTACAGGGGGAAGCTGTGCGACTACCTTGTTATCAATAACAATTTTCCGATCAATAACTTGACCATTAGGACCTTTAGTTTCAGTGACTACTGGTGCCTTTCCTGAAGGCACTGTGGCAACTTCAGCATTATTAACATAAACCTTATAGCCATCACCACTTTCGAGTGGCTTAAACGAAAGGCTGTCGCTATTAGAAACATCAAAGCTCACAGGTGTTTGCCCAGCATTAGTAATGACAACTGTCGTACCAATAGTCTTACCTGAAGAATCCTTTTTCGTTTCCGTTGCGACAATCGGAAGTTTCTCTGGAGAACTAGAATCAGTCTTCAGATTCTGTGAGTCTTGCAAATTGTTTGCAGCTGGCGATCCGGATTGATCAGTATCTTTTGGTACGCCACTCCAATCATAGGAAAAATCACCTACTTCATGCATCCCTGCACCAACTTTAATATCAAAGGCCGCCTGAACCGTTTTTGTTCCTGCTGGGATAGTAAAATTAAGTGAATTTTTATCAGAACTTAACGCTGACTGCCCATTCACTATTGTGCTTGTAAGAAAGCGCGGACCATAACCTTGTAAGTGCATTGTTACATCTGCATTATCATTGTGCACGACAACGTCAGCATTTGGGCCAAAGAATTTTGCTGACAATGATGGTGCTGTTGTGCCAGTTTTATATACATTAACCGGGATCGAATACGTCCCATCCTGATACGTTGACGCCTGCGCACTTTTATCAAGTAAATTAACACTCACCAACGCCAAAATAAGAATCAACGCACCCCTAAATAATCTTTTAACCCACATATTTCTCATAAATAATTCCTCCGATACTGACATAATATGTTGATTGCTAAGCAACCTTCCCCTACTCCAGGAGCTCTCCAATGATTCAAAATAATTGCACGTAAATTAGAAAATATATAAAGTGCTTCTATGTAAGAATTATACCGCGAAATATGCCATTAATAAAACAAAAAATCGCAAATTCGTGACTTTTTTCACTAATAAGCTGATAACTAAAATATCATTTATCAGTTGATAACAAGCTGTTTCAGCGTTATTTAATGTATAAGTTTGGAAATGTAGTCAGCATTACCTCACAATTAAATTTTATAAATCACATTGCAGAATACGATTAAAATGCTTTAAATATGCATCTTCGTTATCATTTAATATTCCATATTTATATAAACCAGCAATAAAAAAAGCTCACCAAGGTGAGCTTTTTAAGTATTATCCTAATTTAAACGGTGTCGAAATGGTGACGTTAATGGCTTGGTGCCCGTTAGCAACACAGGACTGTGCCACGCTGTTGAGCAGATGATGCGATTGCACGTAAGATCTAAATTCAGTCAGCTTCGGCACCTGCAGCTGAAGCCGGTTAGCGGACTGGTCGACTTCAATGCGGTCCAGTTTACACTCATCGTTCAACCGCAAAATAACCGTTTCAACCAGGCCCAACACAAACTTGCTGTGCGTGAGGTAGTTAACGTTGGCGGTTTCCAGATTAAACTTCATGGACCCCGTCGTTAAATCCTTCTGTTCGCCATCGATCGTTGCGCGATACGTCACCACAATGTCTCTCGTGGTCACCTTATTTTGAATCTTCAACGTATAAGCAATCAAAATATCATCTCCTGTTTCCCCCAGCACCTCACGGACCACCAGTTCATTCCTCCATGTGACATTGAAAGAACCGTAAACGACACCCGGTTTAACAATCGCCACAACGTTATTTATTTATCCGATTCCCAAAATGAGACACCTACTATCCTTATGTTACTGATATCAGGGTAATATTTCAACCGTAGTTTTAACGGTAGGATTCACTGTTTTGAATATAGGTGATTTCATCAAACGAAATCCGCTGCTGGAGCTTCTCGGCTAAGTCAGCGGAAATCTCACCCTTAGCGATGGCTCGCTGGATAAGTTCGTATTCGGCATGAAACGCCCGCATAAAGAGCTGATAAACCATGTCGGGGTCAACGTCGCCACCGCGGATTCGCCGGTGCCGGGTCCGGTAGAAACGACGGACTAAGTTAGTCTCCACACCGTTTTCGCCGC
Source organism: Secundilactobacillus pentosiphilus (assembly GCF_002217985.1). Classification (GTDB taxonomy): domain Bacteria; phylum Bacillota; class Bacilli; order Lactobacillales; family Lactobacillaceae; genus Secundilactobacillus; species Secundilactobacillus pentosiphilus. The sequence goes on along the minus strand of NZ_BCMI01000008.1, from coordinate 17,710 downwards.
TGTTATGCTTCAAATAATCCATGACTGCTTCAAAGCCGGCCTGTTCAATCGGCAAAATATCTTCGCCGTGTTTGTCGAACTGTTCTCGCCAGTAAACTTCTTCCAGCGCGACTGGCGCCGTTAAGAAAGCTTCCTGTGCCCGGTGCAGATCCTTGTACAGCGTCCCGATATGCAAACTAAACCGAATGCGCAGCCAGACGTTTTTCCAAACCTTTTCATCAGCAGTAAAATAATTCAGTTGCAAAAATTTATTATAATAGGTCATTTCATCTTCGGTAATCTGGCCTGCTTCAAACATTTCACGGATCTTTTGGCTCTCAACCTTGTGGGCCTGGCGCATGATTTGCCGTTCGATCCGTAAGTTCGGCGTGGAATCCAGAATTAACTGCTGCTGCAGCGAATCCACGACGATCTGCGCCTCTGCGGGATGGTCTTTTTCAGCAACCAGGTCACTGATCCCGGCTTGAATCATCCGCCGCACCCACTTAAACCGCGGCTGGGTCGACTTCTGGCTCGGCAGCAGCAGCGGCACAAAAATGGTCGGCAGTAACAAACTGGTCAGAATCACTACCGCAGACAGGAAAATCAGCGGCCCCCGTAACAAGAAGGGCCGGCCATTGACCAAGGTGGGAATGGAAAATGCCAGTGACAGCGTAATCGTTCCGTTAGCACCACTTAGCGCCATGACCAAACTATCCCGCCAGACGTGATCCGACTTGGTACGCCGCTTAAGCAAAAAGCGGGTCCATAACAGGCGAATGATCCCCTTTAAAGCATACAAGAACAGCCCCACCGCCAGTAACTTAGGAATCGTGATCTGCGCGATTGAGTGCGCCCTTAAAGCCCGAATCACATCGGGCAATGACAAGCCCAAAAGCACAAACACCGTCCCGGATAAAATGCCGCTGACAATTTCCCAGACGTTGCTTGTGACCAGCTGCATCCGTGAAGACGTCAGGCGTAACTTATCCCGTTCGGATCCCTGCACCATTCCGGCCGCAACCACCGCCAAAATGCCTGATAGTGCCAGCTTCTCGGCCAGTAAATAAACCAAAAAGGGCGTCAGCAGCTGAATCAGCACCATGATCAATGGCGTATCGTCATTGTGCCGGATCAAAAACAGCCGGGCACTGACCACCATGACACCGATGATGGCACCAAATAGCAGACCGCCTAAAAACTCCCAGGCAAACATGCCAACGGCGGCTTCAATCGAAAACTTCCCCGACATATAGGCGGCCAGAGCCATGTCGAAAATAACGATACCGGCAGCATCGTTAAACAGCGATTCGTGCTGCAGCGTGGCCGACTGTTCTTCAGCAATCGGATTCGCCTCGAAAATCGAGTTGACCGCCGACGCATCGGTCGGGGCCACGATGGCTACCAGCGCAAAGCTTAAGCTCAGCGGCAGGACCACGTACAGCGCGTGGATACTCGTCCCCACAACAAGGACGGTCACCACCACTAATTCCACGGCTAATGACAGGATATTGGTAATCGAACGGCCGATCCAAAACCGTGAACTGTTTTGTGCTTCGTTAAACAGCATCGGTGCAATAATGGCAAACGCAAACGTTGACGGATCCAAATGGAAACCGGCGTATGCCGGCAGCAGTGCCAGCAAGAGCCCCAAAACAATCAGAAAAAACGGCAGCGGAATGGCCTTAACGTGCCGCGATAAGATATTAGCCAGTACCACAACGGCCAAAATGATGATTAATAACAAGACTTGATCCATAATTTTTCTCCTCACCCTCATGCCATACTATCGTTAGTATAATAGTGGAAATGAGATTTGCCACAAATTTTGTTTGCGGCCCAAAAAATGAACTACAAGTATTTGGCGTCTCTGACCGGGTCTTGAGAAGTTAAAATTTTCGGCCCGTCAGCGGTGATCACCAGTGTATGTTCGAACTGAGCTGACGGTTTGCCATCGGCGGTCACGTAATACTCCCACTGATCAGCAGTTTCCTTGGCACGAATCTCACGGGTACCCAGATTGACCATGGGCTCGATCGTAATGGTCATGCCTTCACGTAGCCGCAGCCCCTTACCAGCTTCACCGTAAGCCGGCACGTCCGGCTGTTCATGCATGGTTGGCTGAATGCCGTGACCGATCAGTTCCCGCACATCGCCCATGTGGTTTTCGGTTTCAACGTACTGCTGAATCGCAGCCCCCACATCACCCAGACGGTTGCCGATCACCGCTTGATCAATGCCGCGATAAAGCGCGTCTCGGGTGACGTCCAGCAGCCGTTGACTAGCCGTTGAAATTTCACCAACCGCAAACGTCCGGCAGGCATCACTCAAAAAGCCGTTGAGATTAACGACTAAGTCTACCGCCACCACGTCCCCTGATTTAAGGATCAGGGCTTTTCTCGGCGTTGCATGGGCCACTTCATCGTTGACGTTCACGCAAGTCGCATACTTATAGCCTTCAAAACCCTTTTCTTCCGCGGTCGCACCGTGGTCTTCAATATAAGTATTGGCAAATTTTTCAATTTCCCAGGTTGAAATACCTGGTTTGATGACTTTCTCCAGTCCGTTTAAAACGCCTGCTAAAACGGCACCGGATGCACGCATCTGTGAGATTTCACGTGCTGACTTTAATGTAATCATAAAATACCCCTCTATTATTTCTTCATTTGATAAATGCTTTAATTCGCGTCAGACTTCTGCATCCGTCGACAGATCATTATACGCCAATCTGGAACTAGGGTAATACCACTTTAGCGACCGATTTCCCCTGACCCGTCGGCTGAACTTGAATCTGATAAGGAATCGTTTCTTGCAGCAGCGACACGTGGCTGATAATGCCGATCATCCGGTTGCTGCTTTCCACGTTCTCTAGGGCCGTCATCGCCGTTGATAGGGACTCTTGATCAAGGGAGCCGAACCCTTCATCAATAAACAGGGCGTCAATACTGATACCGCCGGATTCATTTTGGATGGATTCCCCTAGTGCTAAAGCTAAGCTCAACGCGGCAATGAAGCTTTCACCACCGGAAAGCGTGTGGACGCTGCGGACTTGACCGACGTTGTCATCGTAAACGTCAATTTCTAAGCCGGTATTTTTTTGATAGGCCCCCGCTTCCAAGTGAAGCTGCATTGAATAGCGGCCAGAGCTCAGCTGCTTTAAATGCTGATTAGCGATTGCCAAGATTTCGGCTAATTGGGCCCGTAAAACGTACCGCTCCAAACCGAGTTTGTTTTCGCCGCCGCCCGCAACCGTTTCAACCAACAACTGCAGTTCATTTAAATCAGCTAATTGGGTTGCAACTTGCTGCGTTGCAGCCTTGATTTGTGCCAAAATATCCCCGTTGACGGTCACTTGCTGCTGCTGATCGTCAACTGCCTGCTGGCGCGCGTCCAGCTGTTCGTTGCGCTGACTGAGCTTAGCCTGACTTTGACTGAGATCAACGGGCTGCTTGTCGCCGACTAACTGCTGGTAAGCAGCAACGTCCGCTTTGGCAGCGGTCAGCGCCTGCTGATAATCTTCAATGGCTTGCTTGAGGCCCGCAATCTGGTCTAACTGACCCACCAGCTCAACGAACCGGTCCATCTGATCTGATCCCAGCTGCTCAGTCACGGCTTGGCTCAAAGCAGCCGTCGTTTCAGTTAATTTCTGCTGATTTTCCTGCAGGGACGAATCGACGTTGTTCAGGTTGGCTTGAGTAGTGGCGACAGCTTCCCTGCTGCGTTGCAAAGCCTGAGTATTGGCCTGGACTTGCTGCTGATGCTCAGCAACCTGTTTTTGCTGCTGGTCAAGGTAGTGGTCCAAGGCGGCCAAGTCAGCAAACTGATCAGGGACTTGTTTGCGCGCCTCATCCAGTTTGGTCTGGGTGGTCTGCTGCGCCAGTTTGGCGGTTTGAACCTGCTCCTTTAGCCTTTGAATCTGCTGTTGCAGGTCCTTGATCTCAGCCGTCTTGCGCTGCTGTTTTTCAAAGGCTTGGTCGATGGCCTTTAGCTGGTCATTGACCGTGTTCAGCTGCTGACTGGTTTGCGTTGCTTGTTTTGTCACTTGCGCCAGCAAGTCTTCAACTGAAAGCTCTGCTGACACTTTCAACTGACTTTTTAAGGCTTTTGCCTGTTCCTGAACGGCTTGTTCCTGCTTTTTGTAAGCTGTTAGACTAGTCGTTAAATTAGCTTCAGCCGTTGTCTGCTGGTCTTTTTGCTGTTGCAGGGACCGTTCTGCCTGTTTAATCGTTTGGTTATCCACTAGCTGAGTGGCCGTTGTCACGTGCGGTGCCGGATGGTCGGTACTGCCGCAAACGGGACAGGGTGTTCCCGGTTTCAGCTGACTTGCCAGCACCGCAATTTGGCCGGCTAACCATTGATTTCTCAACTCATCATAATCACGGCTGGCTTGCGCGACTGTCTGCTTGAGCGCGGCCACTGCTGATTGCGCATCGGCAACGACTTGCCGCTGCTGATCCAGCTGACTTTGCTGCGTCAGCAAGTCGCTGATCTGCTGTTTGCTGTTTGCCAAAGTGGCCGAGTCAGTCGTCAGTTTAGCGCTGGTTTTCAGCAACGCCGGCTGCTGGCTGATCTGGTCATTGAGTTGCTTGAGCTGTTCTTGTTGATGCCCTTCATCTTCCTGTAATTGGGCAAGCTTGTCAGCCGTACCGGCATAGGCGGCCGTTTTCTGCTCTAACTGTTCGCTTAACTGGCGCACCTGCTGGTATAACGGCCGCTGCTTGGTCAGCACGGCGATTTCTGATTGGGTATCGGAAATGGCCTGTGCTGCGTCGGCTAACTGTGCCTGTTTGGCTTGTAGCTGGGTTGTGGTTTGGTTTTGATCTTTTAAGTGTTTAGTTAAAGTAACTTTTTGCAATTTCAGTTCTTCAGCCCGTTTTGCCAAGTCTTGCTGCTGCTCGTAAACGTGGCGCTGATCATGCACCCAATTCAAAGTTGCTAACCGTTGCTGCTGTTGCTTGATCTTAGGCTGCTCACGTTGACGCCTTTCCACTTCTGCTTTCTTGGCAGTGAGTGTCTCAATGTTGCGGTTCATCTGTTGGTCAGCTTCAAGCTGATTCTTTAACTGATTAACTTGCTGCTGGGTCGTCTTCAGATCCTGCTTGGCCGTTCGTAACGCCTTTTGATCGGCTTGATGCTGTCCTTCTAACTGCGCCAGGTCGTGTTCCCCGTCTGATTGGGTCCAACGTACGCGCTTCAGCCCACTATCGATCACCGACTGTGCTGACTTGATCTTGTCGCGTTGCTGGTTAAGCTGCTGCTTCAGGGCCGCAGCCCAACGCTGAAATAACTGCGTGCCGAAAACCTTCCTCAGAATGGCTTCCTTTTCACTGCTATCAGACACTAGGAAACGTCTAAACTCCCCCTGCGGTAGCAGAACGATCTGGACGAACTGCTTGCGGCTGATTTGCAAAATGTCAGTCAGCTTCAAGTTGATTTCCTGCATCCGGGTAAGCTCATCGGTCTGGGTCCCGTCTTTAAAAATTTTCAGCTTCCCGCTGCTGGGGTACTCACGGGTACCGGTACCGCGCTTTTTAGCCAAGGTCTGCTTGGGCTGCCGGGTCACTTCGTATTCCAGTCCTTGGTGTTCAAACCTCAACGTCACTTCGGTGGGTTCACTGACCGCGGCAAAGTCTGACCGCAACGCTGAGGGATCCCGGTCGTCGCTGGCACTTTCGCCGTATAAGGCAAAGGTCATGGCGTCAAACAGGGTGGTTTTACCACTGCCAGTCGGTCCAGCGATCAGGAAGATCGACGCATCCTCCAGCTGCGTGAAGTCAATGGTCTGTTTTTCGTAGGGGCCAAAGTTATGCAGTTTAAGTTTTAATGGTTTCATGCTTGCTTACCTTCTTCACTAGCGTCTTTCAGCGCCGCTTTGGCCCACTTTTCCTGCTGCGGGCTTAACGGCTCCTTGGCCACTTCTTCGTAAAAATCGCTCAGTAGCTGCAGCGGCGACTTTTGGCGGATCTGCCGACTGGATTCACCCTGGTAGCGGACTTGAGATTCAAAGCCGTCCGCTCGGCTAAGGGTTACGATGCGCGGAAAGACCTCCCGCAGCCGGGCCATCACGTTGGGGATCGGCTGCCGGTCCGTTAGGGTAACGCCCACGTAATCCTCGTGATCAACCGTGTCGTCATCGGCCGAAGCCATTAAATCGTCAAAGCTGCTGGTCAGCTGCCTGACGTCATGGATCGGTGTAATGGGTTTGAAGGTCAGTGCCACCGGTGTCTGATCCGTATCAACCAGCCAAACGCCTTTTTTTTGAGACGCCTCCGACAGGGAAAATTTAACTGGCGAACCGCTGTAACGCGCCGTGGGTAACTGCAGCGCGTCTTTGCCGTGTAAATGACCCAGCGCCACGTAATCAAAGTCGGCTAACAGCGCCGTCGGTACCGCGGCTAAACCGCCAACCGTTAAATTCGTTTCCGAGTCCGTCGTGGCACTGCCGGCAGCAAAGAAGTGCGCCACTAACAGGTGCTTTTTGGCGGGATCAAAATGCCGCTTCATTTCGGTCACAACCCGTTCGAAGGCCTGATCCAGGTGCTGTAAGGAATCGTCGTTGAAATACTGCTGCGCGTCGAAAGGCTCAAAGTAGGGACAAAGGAAAATTTGGGTATCCGCCAGTTCCACCGGTGTGAACGCCTGCCGCAAAGCCGTGTGCAGGTACAAGTCGGTCGCCTTAAACCAGGGTGTCCCGGTTGCCAGCCGGGTAGCACTGTCGTGGTTTCCCGAAACTGCGTAAATCGGCAGCTGGTCGAGCAAATTCAGTTGCTGCAGCATCTCATTGACCATGGCCACTGAAGCTTCCGCCGGCAGCCGCCGGTCATATAAGTCACCCGCAATGATCACGCCGTCGACTTGTTCTTCCTTAGCGATCCGTTCAATTTGGTTAAAAGCATTCTGCTGTTCATCGGTTAGATCAAAGCCGTGAAGCCGCCGACCAATGTGCCAGTCTGCCGTATGGAGTAATTTCAATATCATCGATCCCCGTTCGTTTAAGTTGTTTTCATTTTAGCAAATTAACGTTGCTGGCGGAAGAGGAAGGGCGAACATATTTTCGATTTAATTTTACCCCCACGCGCCCGTACGCCCCACTTGCCAATTCACCAAAAATAGCCTAATCTTCAGGTAAATTAAAAAGGAGCTGATGGCATGCTGCAGACAACCTATTCTTCGCCGCTGGGTCAACTGATCCTGCTGGCAGATTCAACTGCTTTACTGGGGCTTTGGTACTCGGATCAGGCTCACGTTGGTGCCAAATATCGGTTAGCGACGATCGAGCACGGCACCTCCCCGATTCTTCAGCAGACCAGCCGGTGGTTGGACGCTTACTTCGACGGCCGCAAACCCGCCATCGATCAGCTGCCGGTACACCCGCAAACGACGCCCTTTCGCCAGCAGGTGTACCGGGTACTGACAACGATCCCGTACGGTAGCACCATGACTTACCAGCAGATTGCCGACCAGCTGACGAAGCGCAACGGTCACAAAACGGGCTCAGCCAGAGCAGTCGGCGGCGCCGTAGCCCACAACCCCATCGGCATCATTATTCCCTGCCACCGGGTCGTTGGTGCTAACGGCAGCTTAACGGGCTACGCCGGCGGGCTGGCACGCAAGCGCTACCTGTTAGCTCTGGAAAAAGCATAAAGCAGCTTGATTTCATCATACATTGGTAGATACAAAATGCTTAGAGGCAGTGTTTAGGAGGCTAGAAAAATGATTCAAAAAATTGCAGTTTACTGTGGCGCAGCTACCGGTAATTTACCCGTTTATCAACAAGCTGCGACCGATTTAGGCCACTACCTTGCCGACCATCAATTGGAACTGGTTTATGGCGGCGGCAGCGTCGGACTGATGGCTGTACTCGCCAACGCGGTCATGGAAAACGGCGGCAAAGTCCACGGCGTCATGCCGAAGAACTTAGCGCAGCGCGGCGCTGGTGCCGACAACATCACCGACTTAACGGTGGTCGATAACATGGCGATCCGCAAGCAAAAGATGCTGGAAATGTCTGATGGCAGCATTGCCTTGCCGGGCGGCCCCGGAACTTTAGAGGAAATTACGGAAGCTTACTCCTGGGCTAGGATCGGTGATAACCTGAGTCCCTGTGTTTTCTACAACGTCAACCACTATTACGATCCGCTAAAAACGCTGTTTGACCAAATGGTTCAGCAAGACTTTCTCACCGCTGAACACCGCAGTAAGCTGCTGTTCGCCAATACCCTACCCGCTATTTTTGAGTTTATGAACAACTACGTCCCGCCCATTATCAGAACCAAGTACTAAAAATACTAAAATCACTCAAAGGCTTGCTAATTCAAGATTAGCGAGCCTTTTATTTTAAAAAATGGGGCATTTTAGTTATAATTTTGTCAAAAGGGTCTTGAATCAAGAAAGGAGTGGTCTGCCATGCTTGCCAACCTGCACTACAATACTCAGGTACAAACCGATGTTTCTCAGGGACTGATTGCGTTAGATAAACAAGCCAAATGTCACGTCAGAACAGCGTGTTCACAGCTGATTTGCGTGTTGCTTTTTCTCGCGTCAACGATCGGTGTCGTCAGTGTTCAGCCGTTAGCGTCCATGAGTTATACCGCCGTTAGCATGCAGGAAGTACTGGCAGCACCAGCTGAACAGCTGTTTGTCAGCTTAGCAGTAGGCTCATTTTGCCTGTCCTGGCTGTTTTGGTTTTGGGACCTTAAATACGACTCCCTGGCTTCAAAGTACGAGCAGCTTTACCAGCAGCATACCGAACTGATTAAAGTTTCAGCGCCGTTAACCGAACTCAGCGCTCACTACCACCACCTCATGTCGCTGGCCAGTCACCTCATCATTACGAGTAACGTGGTCGTGCTGGCCTACGCAGCTGGCATCGTTATCTATCATCTTCAACCGTGAATGGTAGCGGTATGAATTCCTGAGCAAGGCGTTCATGCCGCTTTTTAATGGCCGTTGAGCTGTGCTTGCGGGCCAAATGCTTGATTTTGTACCACATATTTGCCATACTCACCGTAAATTCAATCTTTGGAGGTGGGTAATATGCAAGTCGAACACGACATTACCTATGATGAAAATCACCACCTAACACTTGATGCTTATCATGACGGCTCAAAACCATTTTTAGGGCTGATCATTGATATTCACGGCGGGGGCTGGTTCCGTGGTGACAAAAGCAAGGACGCGGACTGGGCAACCCGGTTAGCCGACCTGGGTTACATGGTACTGGTACCGAATTACCGGATGACACCAGCAGTCTACTATCCGGAACCCTTGGCCGATATGGCAGCACTAATGGAATGGATTTCACGGAGCGCTTATAACCAAATGCCCATTGGGGTCGTCGGTTCCTCGGCAGGCGGTAATATGGCAGTGGAAATGGCGATTCGCTACGGCATCCCCGCCGTCTCCCTTTCCGGTATCCTAGACATTGACGACTGGCTGGCAAAACACCAGGACGTGGTAGCGGCGGAAGGCGACACTAGTGGGTTTAACCAGCAGGCCAGCGCCACCATCAACCAGACTGGGGCTAACGATGCCTTCTATAAGTGGTTCGTGATGAACTACTTTGACCAGCGCACCGATGAACTGACCGCGGCAACACCCGTCCACCGGGTAACCAGCCAAACCGGCCGCATGTATTTAGCAAACTCCTTGAACGAATTCGTGCCGACCAGCGGCGTCTTAGCCATGGCGAATGCTTTAACCGACGCTGGCGTTCCCTTCGAACTGAATATGGTCCCTGGAACCCGGCATGCTAAAGGCTACTTAGATGACGTCTTTAATGAAACCGTTGATTTCTTGAAACGGACTGTTCTAATAGAACATCCAGATATGTAGCAAAAAAGTGTGAAGTCTAATCATTGCCGATTAAGCTTCACACTTTTTTTAATTTTACGCGGTCAGCGCCTACCCTAACGCTTCCACGATTGCCGGTTCAATCTTGGCCGGTTTAACAATCGGCGCATACCGGCGGATCAGCTGGCCATCACGGCCAATCAGAAATTTGGTGAAGTTCCACTTGATGCGGCCGTGCCCCGCCGTATCCTTAAGGTAGGTAAACAGCGGGTCCTCACCGTCTCCATTGACCTGCACTTGTTTAGTCATCTGAAAGGTGACACCATAGTGCAGCTGGCAGTAGGCCTCAGTTGCTTCATCCGACGCCAGTTCCTGATGAAACTGGTTTGACGGCAGGCCGAGGACTTCAAAGCCCTGATCATGGTACTTTTGATACAACTTTTCAATGCCTTCAAGCTGTGGCGCCAGGCCGCACTTACTGGCGGTATTAACGATCATGACGACCTTCCCGCGGTAATCGGCAAAGTTGATCTGCTGCCCGCTCATTTCGGTTTCTTTGAAATCATAGATATTGTTCATTCGTGACCCGCCTCCAGTTAGATTGTGTACAATCAATATACTGCTTTTACACCAGCCAAACAAGTAAACCAGCTTAAAAAGCCCGCACGGCTATGGCAGCTGCACGGGCTTTTATTCACTTCGTTTAAATCATTGACGCTTAACTTTCTGAGGCACCGGTAGTGGCATCCGTATCCGTTGGTGTTTCTTCCGGCTTCTTTGGTGCGGCGTCTGCCGCCGGTTCCTCGGAAGCACCGGTTAAGGCATCGTCCTTCACAGGTTCAGGTGCGGCCGGCTTCTCAGCTGACTTAGAAGCTGAGGCGCCGCTAGTCGCATCCGTAGTTGGATCTGAATGTGCTGAAGCCCCGGTAACGGCATCTAAGCCGGTGATTGGTGACATCGGTACGGCATCGGGATCCTTGACCAGCTTTTGACCAGTTGCTGCCAGGTAGTACTTCAGGATCGGCATGATATCGATCACCAATTCGTTCACACCGCGGTAACGGCGGTTTTCGTCACGCATGGCACGGTAGTAGTGCATCACGTGCTGGTTAGGACCGGTTTGTGCCGGCATGGAAACCACGTCGCTTTCGCCGGTCCGCAAAGCGTAAAGCACCTGCTTAACGTGTTCGATCACCCGGTCTGGGTGAACCGCGCTCAGCGGATTACCAACTTGATCAGGCGTTCTTGGGGCCAGCATGTGAGCTGCGTCCGCGTTTTTATTGTAGTAAATGAACTGGTTATTATCGTCAGCAAACGTTAATTCGCCGGCCATGGAGTTCAAGAAGCAGTTCAATTGATCGACCGTTAAGAGACCGCGATCTAACTTAACGTAGTCGCCGCCACTGGCTGCATGGGTCTTCTCCGCAGCCTTTTCAACCCATTCCGGATCGGTCATGTCAACGTCTTCAACGGTGGTGTTCACGGGGTGCTTAGAATCCATATCTTCTTCGTGAGCATTCTTTGGATCTGGCGCATCCATCATTTCAATCACCTTCATAAACGTTAAGAACTTCTTCATGACTAATTCAAGAAAACCAACCGTCCGCGAATCCTTCAGGTTGCCATCGTCGTCAAAGGCTTCCTTGGCGTTGCTGAGTAAAAATTCGTTGCCCGGCATGACAAAGGCGTTGACCCCTGGGGATTCCAAGATCTGCTTCAAGTGCAGCTGTGCCCGCGAAGAACCCTGGGTATGGTAGGAAGCCCCCACGATCCAGACCGCCTTGCCGTTTAACGGGTGAACGTTATTGGACAGCCATTCGATCACGTTCTTCATGGCGGCCGGTACGGTGTGGTTATGTTCCGGTGTGGCTAAGATCACACCGTTGGCGCCAGAAATCTTACGTGCCAGTTCATGAACCACCGGGTTGTCATTGTGATCTTCGTCTTCGTTAAACACGGGGACGTCATTGATATTTAAGATCTCAATGTCGACTGATTTTTTAAAGTGGTCACGGATAAATTCCAGTAACATCCGATTATATGATTGTTCGCCGATCGAACCGGCGATCCCAACTAATTTAACCATTATTTATCATCTCCTGTAGTACCGTTATCCCAAGTGAAGGTAGCTGCATCTTGCTCGTGCAGTTTCTTCGAGTTAACCAGCTGTTCTGTCAAATCAACAAATTCCAAAAAGTCCTTAAACAAACCATCGAGCTTTTGGGATTCCTCGGCTGACTTCAAATCGCCGTTGTCATCAAAGGCTTGTAAAGCATGCCCCAGCAAAAATTCGGAACTCGGCAGCACCGTGGCCTTGAGTTCGGGTGAATCCAAGATTTGTCGCAACTGAGCCTGTGCTCTGGAAGCCCCCAGCGTCCCGTACGAAGTACCGACGATCATCACCGGTTTATCCATTAATGGATGGATCCCGTATGACAGCCAAGCTAGTGCACTAGATAACAATGCTGGAACGGAATGATCATATTCTGGTGTTCCAATGATCACCCCGTCTGAGGCATCGATCTTTTCAGCAATGTCTTTAGCTTGCTGCGGAATGAATACCTCCTCGGTCTTCTTAAAAATCGGCAGCCCCTTCAATTCAACAACGTCGATTTCGGCGTCGTCCGCGTAGCGCTTTTTCATATACTTAAGTAACTTACGGTTAGTTGATTTAGCGGTGTTGGTACCGACCAGTGCCACAAACTTCTTCATATGTCATTCACCCTTTCTAACGGCCTCTTCAGGACTAGTTACAGGAATTAAACGTGCCGGTGCATCTCATCATAGAGACCATTGTGAAAAATGTACATGAGAATTTAGTCCCGTATTTACCTATTATAATAACACGAAATGCGCCAGACCTTAATCAAAATAATTCTTTTTTCCAAAATGTAATATATATTTTTGGAATGACCGTATACCACAATACTATCAATTATTTCTTCTCATTCAGCCTGCCCGCTTAAACTTTTACTTGCTTTACCCGTCGAAACGACCTATACTCAATAAGTCGTTTTGACCTATGGAGGGTTTTATGTACGAATTACTGCTTTTAGGCATGCTCATGTCCCGCGACATGTCTGGTTATAAGTTAAGGGACGTTTTAGGCAGTGCGCTGGTCCCCCAGCGTAAAATTTCCAACGGTGTCATCTACCCGCTGCTTTCAAAACTGGAGGCTAACGGCGACATCGTCTTCATCGAGGATTCACAGGACCCGCGCAATAAGAAACTGGCGCACATCACGGCTGCCGGCGAGGCTCACTTCTATGAGCTCATGAAACAGCCCGTAGCTGACGGTGCCCGCAGCGAATCCATTTACCGCTTCAAGTTCCGGGGGCTGTTCGCCGTTGAACTGACTCAGCAAAAAAGGATCCTGCAAGACTATGCCAATAAAGTTCAAGAAGACCTCAACATCTACCGCGGGGTTCACGAGCACTTATTAACGTTATTAGCGGATCATAGTCTAAACATCGAGGCTTTGAAGGCCGGTATTCGTTCCATCGATCTCAGCGTGGCCATTAGTCAGACGAAACTGGACTGGGTCACGCAGTATTTATTCGAAATTTTAAATGAGGAGCATCACAATGAAGCAAAAAACTAGCGTCAAACAGTGGATCGCCTTAGCAGCCATGGGACTGGGCGTCTTCATGGGGCTGCTGGACGTCACCGTCGTCAACGTCGCGCTGCCGACCATGGTACGCGACTTCAACACCACCTTTACCGATTTACAGTGGGTCCTAAACGCCTACACCCTGGTCTACGCGGTAACCCTAATGATCATGTCGAAGTTAGGTGACATGTACGGCCGGAAGAAAATTTTCCTGGGTTCCCTGGTCCTGTTCGTTTTGGCTTCAGCCGTCAACGGGATGGCGGCCAGCCTCCTGATCTTAGACATCGGCCGTGGCGTTCAAGCCATCGGCGGTGCTGGAATGATGTCTTTGTCAATGGCTTTGGTCGCCTCAAACTTTGAAGGAAAAGACCGCGGCCTGGCGCTGGGCATCCTGGGTTCCATCATCGGGGTCTCTTCTGCTTCAGGTCCGCTGATCGGCGGTTACTTAGTTGAACATTTCAGCTGGCCGGCAATCTTCTACGTCAACGTGCCGTTTGGAATCCTGGCGGTTATTTTAACCGTGATCTACGTTCAAGAAACGCCCAGCTACGGTAAGAACCAAAAAGTTGACCTGCTGGGAATGCTGCTGTCAGCGGCTGGCTTATTCGCCATTATTTACGGCCTGATCGTCAAAGAAGGCCACCCGCACTGGACCTGGACCGACGTTCGGGTCAGCGGCTGGCTGCTTGGCGGCGCCATCTTCTTGATCCTGTTTATTTTTGCCGAGACAAAGATGAAGGATCCGATGGTCAACTTAAAACTGTTTAAGAAACCGCATTTCATCGGCGTCGTGGTCGTCGCCTTCACGTTGGGAGCCGGCTTCTACGCTTACAACACCTTCTTGACCGCTTTAATGCAAAATTACATCGGTTACTCCGCCACTCAAACCGGGCTGCGTCAGCTGACCATCAGTGTTTGGTCGCTAGTTCTGGGGCCCATCGTGGGTATCCTCAGTGCCCGTTATTCCAAAAAGTGGATGATCAGCATCAGCATGTTCATTGGAGCGATCGGCTTTTGGCTGATGGCGCGGGCCATTAGTCCCACCGTTAGCTTCGTTGACCTGTGGCCGGGAATGGTCGGCATGGGGATCGCTAACGGGATGGTCAATCCCCTGTTAAACACCGCCGGCATGGAAGGCATTCAAGCCAACGAAATGGGCATGGCTTCTGGTTTGCTGAACGTGTTCCGGCAACTGGGCACCACCATTGGTGTCGTGGGCTTAGGCCTGATCCAGGATAACCAGTACGAGAGCTATCTCAACGGCCACCTGGCTTCGGTCCGCATGCCCGCCCCAGCTCTCAGCGGTTTGAAAAAAGCCCTGATCGATGCCGGCCCGTTTTCCGGTCACGGGATCGCCTTTTCGAACCGGTTGAGCCACGCACCGTTTGCGCACGCTTTCCAGCAGATCGTCATCAAGGCTTATGATAACGGCATGGCCACTGTTGCAATCACCGCGGCCGTCATTGCCGTCATCGGCGGTATTGCTGCGGCACTCCTGCTGCAGCGCAACCCCAAGTCCGCTGACGTCACTATTAAAGATCAAGATTAAACAATTAAAAAGGATTTGACCAGCGACATACCGCTGATCAAATCCTTTTAATTTACATCCTAGGTTTTACTGATTGCCCGCACGATCAACGCTTCAATCAGCTGCAGATCAGCGTCTTCATCCGCCTTCGCGTCAGGCATCAGCACCTGCCGCTGAATAAAGTAGCTGAGCAGTTGTCCCGCAATGGTTCGCAGTACGGCGGCCGGTGGTAAATCGTCCCGCAGGCTGCCGCTTTTCTGAAGTGTGCCGTAAATGGCGTTGATGAACATCGGCGCCGTTTCAGCCATGAATTTCTGAAACATGGCCCGCGTGTCAGCGTTCGTCATGACTTGCGTAAGAAAAATCAGTGCCACTTCCCGGTTCTTGATCAAAAACTCGTAGCGGTCCCGCACCAGAAAGTGGACGGTTTCCTGCAGGGTGGCCATCGCCGGGATCTCAGCTAAAAAGTCCTCGCGATATTCCGGCAGTAAGTGATTGATCATCGGCTTTAAAATCGCCGCTAACAGGTCATTCTTGGTCTTAAAATACTTAAAAATCGTGGCTTGGCTGATGCCCGCGTGCTTAGCAATCGCCATGGTTGATGTGCCGTCGTAACCCTGTTTGGAAAAAAGTTCCAACGCTGACAGCATGGCCGCGCGCTTGCCCTTGGGCATTTCCTGTTCAGCCAGCCAGTCGCGGTAGCTGGCAGATATTTCGTCTCGCAAGAAAATCCCCCCTATACTTTACGGTAACGTTTGAGCCCTTCGACGTTTAAAATGGTGAGCACGACCAGGAAGATCAGCAGTACGCCAATGTCCAGGCCAAACGACGACAGATTCTTCCCCTGCATCATGATCCCGGTGACGGCATCACCGGAGTACTTGATGGGGATAATGTAGGAAATATCCTTGATCCAGCTGGCCATGGCATCCATTGGGATGATCCCGGAGAAGAAGATCTGTGGAATAATCACCACCGGAATGAACTGCACCATTTGAAACTCGGAGTTGGCAAAAGTCGACAGCAGGATGCCAAATGCCAGCGCGACTAACGCTAGGATCAGGTTAATGACAATGATGTTGAAGACACTGCCGACCACTTCCACGCCCAGCAGCCAGATGGTGGCCATGACGATCAAAATCGTTTGAAAAATCGCCAGGATCCCGTAACTGGCCATGTAGCCGAAGACGATCTCATAGCGTTTCACCGGCGTTGCCAGCAGCCGTGACAGCGTCCCGCTGGTTCGTTCCTTTAAAAGGGCCATCCCAGAAATCAAGAAGACAAAGAAGAACACGAAGAAGCCCATTAATATAGGTAACATTTTATCAAAGAACCCGGTATTCGCGTCACCGTATACGTAGTGGTTGGTAATTTGTGGCGCCGCCGCTTGTTTTTGCTTCGGCAGTTGACTTCGCAACTGTTTTTGGACCGGCGCCGGCAAGGTCTTCTGCAGTTTGCCGATAGTTTTATGTGCCGTCCCTAGCTGCGACTTCATCTGGCTGATGTTCGTCTGGGTCAGCGCGCTTCTAAACGCCATTTTGACTGCCGACGTCTTACTGGAATCCGTATTCGCATAAGTCAGGCTATAATTCGAACCCGTTTTGTGAATGATTGCATCGATTTTATCAGCCTTCAGCGCTTTTTTAGCGGTGGCTTGACTGGCATAGTGATGCACGTTGACGTGTTTTACCTGATTTAAGTTCGTGGAAACGCTGGTGGTCACGCCCACCGTACCGACTTCCACGCTAGTCGTGGAGTTGGCTGTAAAAATAACACTCATTAACCAGAGGACTAGGATCGGCGCCAAGAACAGCAGCGCCAGTGACCGCTTGTCTCGCAGCATTTCGGTCAGCACCCGTTTCATAATCGCAAAAGTTCTCATTTAAATTCACCTTCTGCCTTCAAAAAGACGTTTTCAATCGAATCAACCTGATACTGGGCTTTCAGCGCGGCCGGTTCATCAAAGGCGATCACCTTGCCGCCCAATAATAACGCGACTTTGTCCGTCAATTCAGCCTCCTCCATCACGTGGGTGGTGATCAGGATGCTGCGGCCCTCGTCACGAATGGCATCCAGTTCCTGCCAGATCTGCCGGCGCAGCGCCGGGTCGATGCCCACGGTGGGTTCGTCCAACACCAGCAGTTCGGGACTGCCCAAAAGCGCGATCGACAGCGACAAACGCCGCATCATGCCGCCGGAATAGCCGCTGACGCGTTTATCCAAATCGTCCTGCAGATCGACTACGTGAGAAACGTGATCAATGGACTCTCTCAACGCCGCTTTTTTGAGGCCCTTCATCTGAGCAAAAAACTTGAGGTTCTCCCGCCCGGTCAACGACTCATACAGGGCATCCGTTTGCGCCATGTACCCGATTCGTGATAATAACGGGCGTTTCGGCATGACTTGACCAAAAACCGTGGCCGTGCCGCCATCCGTCACTTCCATCCCTAACGCTGTTTTGATTACCGTTGATTTCCCGGCACCCGATGGCCCGATCAGACCGACGATCTGTTGGGGCATCACCGCTAAATTAACGTCCTTTAAAACGGTCTGTTTGCCAAATTTCTTAACTAAGTGTTCCAAATCAATGATTCCATCCGCCATTTTAACCCCTCCGTTCATGGGTAAGTAATTGATTACTCACTAGTGAGTATAGACTCACCTTCGCAAAATTTCAAGAAAAAAAGAGCTTCGATTAAATGACGTGTACCCCCAAAGTTGGAAACAACTTT
Source organism: Secundilactobacillus pentosiphilus (assembly GCF_002217985.1). Taxonomy (GTDB): domain Bacteria; phylum Bacillota; class Bacilli; order Lactobacillales; family Lactobacillaceae; genus Secundilactobacillus; species Secundilactobacillus pentosiphilus. The sequence continues at coordinate 69 of NZ_BCMI01000008.1, read as the reverse complement.
GGGGGTATTTCTATGACTAAAATTTCCTGGGATACTAAAATTATAGCTATTAAAGCATATTTAACAGGG